>JAHFQV010000002.1 GCA_023259175.1 Oxalobacteraceae bacterium
GTCGGTGTCGGTGTTGGTGTCGGTGTCGGTGTTGGTGTTGGTGTTGGTGTCGGTGTCGGTGTTGGTGTTGGTGTCGGTGTCGGCGTTGGTGTTGGCGTTGGTGTTGGTGTTGGTGTTGGTGTTGGTGTGGGTGTGGGTGTGGGTGTGGGTGTTGGCGTTGGTGTTGGTGTTGGCGTACCGCAACTACCGTTATTTGTCCAAGGTTGACCACTACCCGCAGCACCACTATTGGTCGCAGGATTTTGATTTTGCGTCCACCAATTTGCGGTGTAATTGGTGCCGTTGTAACTCGCTGTTCCACCACCGTTATAGGCTTTGGCGGCATCCCACACAGCATAACAAACAGTTGATGTTGCCATCAAGCTCGAACGTGTTTCGGTTTTTGGAACATCACTACCACCGCATGCTGCTAATAAACTGCCACTTGAAATGCACAACATCGCATTTCTCATCATTTTATGCAAAATAAGATTGTTCACACTTGTCTCCTAGAATATTTTTTTTAAGGCTGGACAGCCTCCCAATTACGCCATCACTGATTTACTACAAACTGACAAACCTAATTCGGACGCAATTCCGGCACATTTCAAGCGAAATAGAATGCGCGCGAAACACGTACAGAATCGAGCATGTGAGCAGACTTATTTTCCGTCAACTGGTTTTTGCGAAAAATAACCAATCAAATACCAGTATAAAAATTCAGTGCCAAAGCAAAAAAATGAGCGCACGCTCAAGAAAATCACATTTAGAAAAATGCCGCTTTTTCTCTATGCAAAACGAGGGAATTTGAATGTATTTTAATAGGCTTTTCCACATCGCCACCAACATATGGTTTTCCCTTTAAATTATCGTAAGGAGAGAGACCAAAGTGTTTATTTCAACCAACTGGTATCATCCACAAAAAAGCAGAAAATCCAGTTCAATTTTCAGCGAAAATATTTCCAGAATTTATGCCTGCGCGTTCCATATACTTTGCTAGAATGCGAACATTAATCAACCGGAAATTTCGATTAGGCTCAGTCATGAATTATTTTTCGCGTCTTCATTGGACACTGTTGAGTGTCATGATCAGCCTACTTTTAAGCGCCTGCGGTGGTGGCGCAGTCGATACCAAACCAGCGGACAACACTCCAAGCACTGAAACCGGTGCGCCACTTGCAAGCGGTGACTATGCTAGCGATGGTTTTAATTGGTTCAATTTTCGTCGCAAGCAAATGGGCCTACCGCTCTTGATGCGTAGCAAAGTCATCGACGCGGCCGCACAAAATCATTCGCTCTATCAAAAACTCAATAATGGCATTTCACATGACGAATTCAATGGCAAACCCGGCTACACGGGAACGGGGCTTTTTAATCGTTTGAATTATGTGGGTTACAGTTTTTCTATGCAGGACGCGTATGCTTACGGCGAGGTCATTGCAGCGAGCACACGTTCAAGTGGGTTTAGTGCGGGCGAAGAATTGATTGCAGCGATTTTTCACCGCTTTCTAATTTTTGAACCTAGCTATAAAGAAGCGGGCGCAGGCGCTGCAAGTTCCGGTGCCTATACGTATTTCACGACTGATTTTGCGGCCAATAATGGTTTGGGAAATGGTATAGGAAAAGGAAAACTGGCGAGCTACCCTTTCGCCAATCAGACCCAAGTGCCAACTATTTTTTATAGCGACGAGGAGATTCCCGATCCAGTGCCGAATCAAAACGCGGTCGGCTATCCCATTAGTGTGCATGCCGACACGACATCCACCGTTCTGGTACGCACATTTTCCGTGCAAGTACGCGGTGGATTGCCCTTAGCTGTGAAGGTATTTAGCAGTATCAATAGCTCGGAAACCCCGCATTCGGCAGCGGCAATTATTCCACTTACGACGCTCACGCCGAACACCCTCTACGATGTGCAATTCGATGGCAGTGTTGACGGCGTTCCATTAGTGCTTAATTGGAGCTTCACCACCAAGTAAGTACGAAAGTAAACACACAAAATGCGGCTTTATTTCAATTTTCGCCCCATGCTAAAACGTGCGAAGCTCTGTTCCGCCACATTAAACCATTGGCCTTGATTATTTCTAAACGCAACCCAGTCATCATAAATCTTTTTGAATTTTGGATTCTTGGCGGCTTCTTCAGTAAAAGTTTCTTGAGCCGCTTTAAAACAGGCTTCCAAGACGGGGGTCGGAAACGGTTTGAGTTCAATTTTTTCGGCCATCAGACGAGCCAATGCGGAAGGATTTTTTGCGTCGTATTTCGCCTGCATTTGAATATGGGCTTCCATGCTTGCAGCCTCTACCGCAGCTTGATAAGCCTTGGGCAATTTCGCCCATTCTTTTTTCCCGATATAAAACGAAAGTTG
This sequence comes from Oxalobacteraceae bacterium, assembly GCA_023259175.1. Classification (GTDB taxonomy): domain Bacteria; phylum Pseudomonadota; class Gammaproteobacteria; order Burkholderiales; family Burkholderiaceae_D; genus Undibacterium. Next base: position 2,348 of record JAHFQV010000002.1, read on the forward strand.
CGCGCCACCTTCCCACCAGCCTGGGTAGTGATAGACTTTTGCGACGCGATGAAAGCCTAATTTCTCATCGTCATAAGGCCCCACCCATTCGGCCGCATCAATCGTTCCTTTTTCAAGCGAGGTATAAATTTCACCGCCAGCCACTTGCACCGGGATGGTACCTAAACGCGACAACACTTTACCTGCAAAGCCACCGACACGAAATTTCAAACCTTTTAAGTCGTCTACGGTTTTGATTTCTTTACGAAACCAACCGCCCATTTGCGTCCCGGTATTCCCACCAATGAAATTGACGATGTTATAGTCGGCGTAAAATTCACGCATCAGCTTCATGCCATTACCTTGCAACATCCAAGCCGCCTGTTGCCGCGACGTCATTCCAAACGGTACCGCGCAATCAAACGCAAAACTAGCGTCCTTGCCGTAGTAGTAGTAAGCCGCTGTGTGGCCGACTTCAACAGTGCCGTCTTTCACTGCATCCAAAATAGCATTAAAAGGAACGATCTCGTTGGCAGCATAAGGGCGAATATTAAATTTTCCGTTGGTGAGTTCTTTCACGCGATTGCAAAAGGTCTCTGCGCCGCCATAAATGGTATCGAGATTTTTAGGGAAACTCGATGCGAGACGCCAATTCAGGGTAGGCAAAGCCTCCGCTGAACCAGCCTCAGCGGACAAACTTGCAGCACCCAATGCGCTACCTGCAGCAGCTTTTTTTAAAAACGAACGACGTTCCATACCTTCTCCCATTTTTTTGTTTTTTTAAATCTCATTGCGCGGCCAATCGCTAAGCAATCAACTACCGGCAATCGTCATATTCTCTATCAAAATCGAACCCGTCGTTTTGGTTCCACGGGCGAGTGTGTCTGCGCCTATGGCGACAATTTGTTGAAACATTTCGCGCATATTGCCGGCAATCGTGATCTCTTCAACGGGGAACTGAATCACGCCATTTTCAACCCAATAGCCACTTGCACCACGCGAGTAATCGCCCGTCACATAATTAACACCTTGCCCCATCAATTCTGTAACTAACAAGCCGGTACCCATTTTTTTCAACATCTGCACAAAATGATCACCTCGCTTACAGAGGCTTGATGTCATGCTCAAATTATGTGAGCCACCCGCATTTCCTGTGGTTTGCATACCGAGTTTACGCGCTGAATAGCTCGAGAGGAAATAGCCATTCAACACGCCATCGCTCACCACCTCACGTTGTTGCGTGCGTACACCTTCATCATCAAAAGGTGAAGAACCGACCCCGCCTATCACATGCGGGTCTTCGGTAATTTGTATGTGCTTGGGGAAAATTTGCTGGCCTAAGCTGTCGAGCAAAAAGCTAGAACGGCGGTACAAGGCTCCGCCCGACACGGCTTGCACAAATGCGCCCAATAAGCCTGCGGCCAAAGGCGCTTCGAACAGCACTGGGCATTTACGGGTATCAATCGGTCTGGCATTGAGTCGAGCCAAGGCGCGCTCTGCGGCGTAGTGCCCTACCGATTCGGGTGTGGCTAATTTTTTCGGGTCGCGCTGCGAACTATACCAATCGTCACGCTGCATACGCGCACCTTTACCGGCAATCGGCGCGACTGAAATAGTATGACGAGAAAATGGATAGCCCCCTAAAAATCCGCGCGAATTAGCACTCATGAAATGCGACTGCTGCACATACACTCCCGCACCTTCACAATTGCTGATGCGTTTATCCACCGCATACGCGGCTGCTTCTGTGCGCTGCGCCAGCGCGATGGCTTCTTCGGCACTAATCAGCCAAGGATGAAATAGTTTCAAATCGCGCGGCGCAGTTTCCAGCATATCGGCATCGGGCAATCCCGCGCAATCATCTTCAGCGGTGAAACGTGCAATGTTATAAGCGGCATCGACCGTATCTTGCAAAGATTTCTGAGAGAAATCCGAAGTACTTGCGTTACCGCGCCGGCTACCAATATAGACCGTAACCCCGACCCCTTTATCGCGATTTTGTTCTATGGTTTCGACTTTGCCTTTACGTACCCCGATTGATAGGCCGCCTCCTTCGCTCACCTCGACTGCGGCATCACTTGCGCCACGCGTCTTCGCAAATCGCAGCATATCTTGTGTTATTTGCTTTAACTGATCCTCAGAATAGGTAAAAACTGGCTTGCTCATAGGCTGTATTTTCGGTTTAAGGAGGAAAGCGAGTATCATAGCAGCTAACCACACAAATTCCATATAGATTTTATATTAAAGCGATTAATCCATGCCAAACCCCAATCGTGGCTCTTGCGGCTATCAGTCCAACGAGTTTGAACAAGAATACGAACGTCCCTCCAAATCCGAATTAAAACGTCAAATGACCGCCCTACAAAAAATGGGGCAAGAATTAGTCGATGCGCCGCGCGACCGTGTTAAACGCGTCCCTATGCCGGAAGATGTACTTGAGGCGATACTGGTATGCCAGCAAATCACTAATCACGAAGGCCGTCGTCGACAAATGCAATTTGTCGGCAAAAAAATGCGCAGCTTAGACGAAGAAGAAGTCGCGCTAATCCAAAAAACCATAGACAGCTGGAAAGGCGCGTCTAAGGCTGAGACTGCCGCCATGCATTCACTCGAACGCAAGCGCGAAAAGTTGCTAGCTCATGACACTGCGCTGACCGAATTAATGGCGGAAAATCCCGAGCTGGATGTACAGCATTTGCGCGCCTTGATTCGCAATGCACGCAAAGAACAAGCCGAGAATAAACCGCCCAAAGCCTATCGCGAAATCTTCCAAATTTTGAAGGAAATCCAAGTCAAGAAAAAGGCTGCTAGTGCTGCCAATTCCGCTGCCAATGCTGCCGACCATGATGCGCAAGAAATTGACGAGAATGACGAAGAAGATGGCGACTATTGAGCAAGAAAATAATGTGTCCCGCCCTTTACGTATCGGCTTTGTCTCGGTATCAGATCGAGCCTCAAGCGGTGTCTATCAAGATCAAGGGCTGCCCGCACTACAGGAATGGTTCACAGCGACACTGAGCTCCGCTTGGCAGCTCGAAACTCGCTTAATTCCCGACGAACAGCATGCGATTGAGCAAAGCCTAATCGAATTAGTCGATCAGGCGCATTGCGATTTGGTGATTACAACAGGTGGAACTGGTCCTGCAAGACGCGATGTCACACCGGAAGCCACATTGGCAGTGGCGACCAAAGAAATGCCCGGCTTCGGTGAACAAATGCGGCAAATTAGTTTGCACTTTGTACCGACCGCTATTTTGTCGCGCCAAGTCGCAGTCATCCGCGAGACCGATGAGCATGCGGCCTTAATACTCAATTTACCTGGCCAACCCAAGTCGATACGGGAAACATTAGAAGGTCTCAAAGACAGTGAAGGCAAACAAATTGTCCCAGGCATTTTCGCAGCGATCCCTTATTGCATAGACTTAATCGGTGGCCCCTACATCGAGACCGATGCAAGCCTGTGCCAAGTCTTTCGACCTAAATCCGCGATTCGAAAATCCAACACCGATTCGCCAAAATAAGTGAGCTAGACTCGTGACTACCCTCATCACGCACGCACTGATACCGCTCACCATGGGATTAGTCACACCTCGTCAACTATTGCCCTGGCGGCTAATTTTCATCGGCATGCTGTGTGCGATGCTACCTGACTTGGATGTCGCGGCGTTTCACTTTCAAATTCCCTATGCCTCACCTTTTGGACATCGCGGCTGGACCCATTCCATTATGTTCGCACTGTTCATGGCGGGTCTTGTCGGCATCCTAGAAAAATACAGGACACAAGCCAATCCGCTACGCATCGCTATCCTCTTCGTCTTTATAGCGACACTCTCACATGGCGTTCTCGACGCGCTCACCAATGGCGGCTTAGGGATCGCTTTTTTCTGGCCCTTCACGCAGGAACGCTACTTTTTCCCGGTACAGATGATACAAGTTTCACCGATAGGTCTCAAAAACTTCCTGAGCGAAAGAGGACTGCGTGTGCTCATATCCGAGTTTCAGTTCATCTGGCTACCCTGTTTTTTCATCCTTATTTTCTCTTATTTTTCCCGTCCAAAATCAACATGAAACCCCACCTCGACACGATAGAAATTGAAAGTGCAGAAAATCCCACGGCAGCGATTATTTGGATGCACGGCTTAGGTGCCGATGCCAATGATTTTGTATCGATGGTCGATGAACTGAATCTAAAAAACTGCCCCGCGATCCGATTTATTTTCCCCAACGCTCCCCAGATTCCGGTAACCCTCAATGGCGGCTACGTAATGCGCGCTTGGTATGACATCGCCGCGGCAGGCACCGACATACTCTTACGCGAAGATGAAAATGGGCTGCGTCAATCGCAACAAGACATCGCCGCATTGATCGCAAGAGAGAACGCACGCGGCATCCCCTGCGAAAAAATTATCCTCGCTGGATTTTCTCAGGGCTGTGCGATGAGTCTGCAAACGGGTCTGCGTCACCCGCAAAAATTAGCCGGCATTATGGGCTTGTCTGGCTATGTTCCGCTGGCACAAAAACTGGCCGAAGAGCGCCACCCGGCAAATCAAGCCACTTCCATTTTTCTGGTGCATGGAACGGCTGATCCTGTCATTCCATTTCAAAGAGCCGAACAATCACGCGACCTACTTCGTGGCTTAAATTATTCGGTCGAATGGCACGACTATTGGATGCAGCATTCCCTCTGCGCACAAGAAATACTCGACATCGGAAAGTGGCTGGAAAAAGTTTTAGCTTAAAACAATTTTCAATACCCGCATTCTCGCTCTGGAAAAACCAATGAATATGGACTTTTCCAGAGTTTCAAAGCAGGCTAAGAGACGACTTTAGCGGCCCTTATATTTTCATTGGCGGCAGCTTCCAATAAGTAATCGCGCGCCACAACCATTCCATCGGTCCATAGCGAAATTGCGACAACCAGAGATGACTGAAAATAATTTGGAGAATGATGACAGTCACTGCAAACGCTAATTGCTGCGCACGTCCAAGACCAAAATGGCCTAAGCCCCAACCATAGAACACATAGCCTTGTATCAAAGACTGGGACAAATAATTGGTCAAAGCCATCCGACCATAAGGCGCAAAAACACTGACCTTAGAAAAAATCGTTTTGCTGTGCAACATCAAAATCAAGATACTTACATAGGCTAAGCAAGTCGGTAAATTGGCCAGTTCAAGTAAATTAAACGCCAGTCCAAAATGATCACCCTCAACGCCCGAAATATGCGAACTGGCGATTTGACTCGATAACAGGCTCAAGCCCCAACCGAGTGGCAATCCAAACAAAGCGAGCCGGCGAAATAAATCTAAATGCCCCTCGATGTTGGTGATGATGCCCGCACGCACAAACCAAACACCCAACAAGAACAAAGCGATCCCCAAAAATGCCAATCCGGCTGGGTTAAAAGGACCCTCTATGAGTTCGATAAACCGATGTTTAAGATAAACCGCGTAAACAGTTTGTTGACTTGCCTTGTTATCTTCGGCCGTCAACTTTTCCCGCTCCTTAATGCGATTAATGCGATCTGCATCCTTTTCGATCCGTTTCTTTGCCTCGCTCATATTCTTTTTATCAGCATCTTTTTTTGCGTCCTTCTCTATCACTAAGCCGGCAGCTTCACGCTTTTCTTGTTCTATGCGTTTCACGTCTTTTTCCTTCGCCAATTGCACCGCTTCGGGCGAGTCAAACACATTGCGCACAGGCTTGCCCCAGTCGCTCAAGCTAACGCCCGTGCCAATAACGAAAGGGAGAATATAAATCGCCAAAGCTGCGCGCCAGAGACGCGAGGATTCCGGCTGATGAAAACGGGCGGAAAGAAAAGCGATTAAAAAGCTAGCAAAAGCGCCGGCCATGAAACTGAAAAGCGCATCACTATCTTTTCTCATTGCAATACCGCCACCTACCAACACCAATCCCAGAATAAAAAATACCACAGAAAATAAGGGGCGCGATTTACCGCCTATGCTCACCATACTTTTTCCACGGATAAACCAAGCGATGACGAGCATATAGGATGTCACGCCAGCCAACACAAAAAACGACTCAAAAAAATCATGTATGGTTTCTCCTTTGCTCAGTGCCTTAATTTGTGGCAGCTCAGAAATCACGCCTAACACTGTAAACAGAATGGCGCAGTCGACAATTAAGCGCCACGGCGCAAACAACACGAGAAGCAAAGCCGCTGCCGTAAACGCATAGCTATACAAGATATCGCCCGGCCAAATAAATACGGTATGAATGATGCCAAAAATGGCGAGCGCGATAATGCGCCGAATATAGGGCTTAAAGAAGGCCCGGCCGGCCGCTTCGGAACGTTGCAACATCACAGCAAATCCCATGCCAAACAAGAGAGAGAAAATCGTCCAAAATTTACCGGCAACAAAATAATTCACAAAAAAACTGGCCCACCAATCCCAAGCTTGCGCGGTACTTGGTATGCCATTTCCCATGTCATGATACGAACGATTAAACCACTCGATATTCATAAAAAAAATACCGATCAGTGCAAAACCACGCACCACGTCCATCGCTTCAATTCGTTCACTCGTCTGCACAGGTTGAAGCTGCGGCGTTGCGCCGTGTTCGTGGGGAGTCTTATTCGTTTCTTCCATATTATTCTCATTTTCTTAGTGTGGATGGAAAGCCTGCCATCAGCGTTAGCGCCCGTATGCTGTGCGCAGCAAGCGCGCGGACCAACGATGAACTACAAACCCGTGTTCGACTCAATCTGGACTCTGGGAATTATGGCCAGCACCCTCGCGAGCGTAGCTGGCAAATCTTCGGCCAAACCAGCGCCGAACAACACAAACTCCATTTTAGTGAACATGGAAATACTACGCTTCGACACAAAATTCGCAAACAAGTTGCGATGAAATGCGCTAAATGTGGATCGAAGTGCTGTTTATGATGCTTGCGTAGCGGCACGCTCAAGATAATAAACGACCATGCGACCAATCCAATTTGGTTTCACCGGGCAAAGAAGTTTTCACCCGGATATTGCCCAAGGTAATCTGCTGCTCCACATCAAATGCGCCACCATCAAGTTGCGCCTCCATCTCTGCATGCTCGGCCAAGCTCAGCCCTATCCACGCATTGCGTCCGCCTCGTTTGGCCGCATACAGGCATTGATCCGCAATATCAACCACCTGTTCCCATGCGTATAGTTCGATTTTCTGTCTTACAAATGGATAGGCAGCCAAACCCAGTGAGCAAGTTCTATGCACTGTTTGACCCGTGCCAATATCGAACAAATGTTCCTCAATTCTTTTGCGTATGCGTTCAGCAATCACGCCCGCCTTGACCCGATTCGCCTTGCGCGCGATCACCAAAAATTCCTCGCCACCCCAACGCACCACGGTATCGGTATCGCGCGTGGCTGATTTAATTAAAACGCTGGCTTGTTCCAAAACCCGATCACCTGCCGCATGTCCATATTGATCATTCACAGACTTAAAATAATCCAAATCAACCATAATAAAAACCATGTCGCAATTGGTGAGCTTTTGCTCAACCTCGCCAAATCCCATCCCGCGATAGCTACGATTTACTTGCGCAATATCTTCGTCAATACTGATACTCAAGTAACGCCGATTTCGCAATCCAGTGAGTGGATCAGTTAAGCTTTGCTCTTCTAATTTTTTCTTAGACTGTTCCAAATCTAGGGTGCGTTTCTCAAGCTCGCGCGTTTGCAACTCGAGCGCGCAAGTGCGTTCCACGACCAAGGATTCCAATACCCGATTTTGTTCCTTCAATGCCCAAAGTCGCCAACGTATCAACATAAATAGCACTCCTAAAGTTAGCAAAGCATAGACAACATAGGCCCACCATGTTTGATACCATGCGGGAATGACGTGGATGGGAAATACGAATTCTTTTTCAGTCCAAGTTCCATTCCGGTTCGAACCGCGTAATCGCAATTGATAATTTCCCGGGGATAAATTGGTATACGCTGCTAGGCGTCGGGTGGCATCGGTTTCTATCCAAGCTTTGTCATAACCGTCCAAACGGTATGCGTAGCGATTCTTTTCTGGCGCTGAAAAATCGAGCGCGGAAAATTCAACGGCTAGGCTATTTGCCTCGGGAAAAATGTCTAATTTTTTTTGCATCCCTGCCTGTGAATTCATCACGATGGCGGGTATTTTTCTCCCTCCTAGCTGGAGACCCGTCACCACCACCGGCGCATGATAATCCCATTTTTTATACAGTGCTGGTTGAATCACGACGATCCCTGAGACCCCGCCAAACATTAAATCGCCGTGTGCGGTCTTCGCACCTGAGTTACTCCAAAACCCAGCGTTGATCACGCCTTCTGAGCGCTGCAAGCGATCAACCGCTTTGGTTTTATAGTCTATCCTCGCAATGCCCTCATCGGTACTGACCCACACATTGCCAAAATTATCCTCTAGAATTTTATCCACAACGTCGTTGGGAAGACCTTGAGCTTGGGTAATTCGCTCAAACTGATACACAGTTTGTTCACGGGTATTTTTAAGTAGAGCGATCCCACCACCTTGGGTGCCGACCCAAAGCCAACCACGTGAATCCAACAAAAAATTAGACACATCATTGTGCGGCAAAGCTGTTATATCCAAAGAATTGGCCGTCAAATGTACCAGAGCGTGCGTCTTTTGATCATACCGATACAAGCCATCATGAAAGCTTCCTATCCAAATATGGCCTTCATTGTCGGCCACGATTTCGTTCACATACACTTTTTTGAGCGCGTCCAACCCAGGTGGGCGAAATGCGGGTTCAGCTGTCTTCAAACTTTTTACCCAGAGTCCATCTTCGCCACTAATCCACAAATCATCATCAATCAGCGCCAATGAACTCACTCGCGTGCCAAGTCGCGGAAAAACATTGACTTCTTCCATCTTGCGCGCATCTAAATCACTGCGAAAGACACCATTATTGGTACCAAAATAGACCTGCTTTCCTCGTACCACACAACATCTAAAAACCTTGGTTGCTGGGCGATCTGGACTTTGCGGCAGCTCTTTCAACTGCGCAGTAATGGGATCTAAGACTTGAATATTTTTATGTAAGGCACCGAACCAAATAGAACCGTCTGGCAAACTCGCCATAGACATGAAATCGGTATCGATAAAGCTATCGGGGCGCGAAGGGCCACCAAGCAAAGTATGCACTGCAAGATTATTCGGATCATGGCGATCCAGGCCATTCTGGGTTCCGACCCAAACAAGTCCAGACTGATCGCGCAAAATAGACAAGACCGTCTCATCACTCAAACTACTCGGCAAAGCGATATCGTGTCGTATCATTTTTTGCTGCAGACTCGTGATATCGACACTTACAATGCCCATTTCGTAGGTACTAATCCACATTTTACCGGGGACAGCCTCACGCATTTCATTGATGACGACCGCTGCAGTTTTCGTTTCAGCTCGATTCAGCAAATTAGCTAAAGGCAGCGCGACTAGCTTTTCTCGCTTTGCGTCGAATACAAAAACACCATGGGCATTGGTGCCTATCCAAAGTTTACCGTCGCTACTTTCGGTCAAACTGGAAATAATCACATCGCCCGCTTTCGCGAGTGGCAAAGTAAGGATTTTAAATTGCGTGCTCGTTTTATCTCTAAAAACCAAACCCTTGTTGGTACCTATCCATAGACGACCCAAGCGGTCTTCCAGTAAGCTCAAAATCCGATCACTTGGTAAGCTATTTGGATCGTCGTTCTCATGGCGGAAGTGCTGAACGGTTTTTCCATCCGCTAAAAAACAATCCAGACCACCACGCGTACCGACCCAGAGATTACCTTGAGTGTCATCCAAAATCGCGCGCACATTGACATGACTCGTGCCACTCGCACTGACCGCGACACGAAGAAATTGATCCTTGCTGCGATCGAATAATGCCAGTCCACCCGCGTTAGTACCGATCCAAAGGCGACCTTGTTTATCTTGCCGAATGACGGTTACCCAGGGGTCAGGTAAGCCTTTTGGATCGGCCAAGTTGGCGGTGTAATGTTCGAAATGATAGCCATCCCAACGCGCTAAGCCACCTTGGGTGCCGACCCAAATAAACCCATCCTTGTCCTGCGCTAATGCGGTGACGAAGGCGTTTGGCAATCCTTGCTCGACCGATAAATGATGAAATAGGGTATCGCCCATTTCCGACCAGCGGAGATCGATTCTAGGGGAGGCAGGCATTTGTGGGGAAAGACCGGAATCGGAAGCAAGGGAAGTCAAGGCCAAGACGATGGACGACAGCCATAGGGAATAGGAGAGTGACTTAAAGCCTTTGTTACAAGCGATTCGCCCTAGGCATTTTTTGAACAATGCCCACCTGCAGCGGAAGACTCGCAACATCAGAAAATAAAATCGCATACATCACCTAATCCCGCGTGAATTCGATTTTAAAATTAGTTTTAATCAATAATGTTGGCGCTTGCAGATAAATTTGAGCGCCTTAGTCACAATTTAGCGTACTTCCCTGCCGCTTGCGAGAATTTTAAAATATATCGTGACGCTACAGCAAATCGGCTTTAAAAACTTCCAAATCAATTTGCAAACTCTGCTCACCTGCCGACATCCAGATTTGTCCGTCTTGGATACTGCACTGTAGTTGCATATTGCGCTGTGCGAGTGTTGCCAAAGCTTGGCTGGTTTCCGCTGGAACGTTTTTAACCACCAAATTTTTCGCGCGATCTAAACGGTTATTCATTTGCTTCCACCAAATGTGACTGGCGTGAGCATAGCTATACACGATCACTTGTTCGGCGCGGCCACAGGCTTTGAGCAAACGTCTATCATCGGGCTGCCCAACTTCACCCCAGAGTAAAATCGCATCCGTAAAATCCTTTTCCCAGATGTCCGGCTCCTCGGTATCAGAAATACCTTTACCAAAACAAAGGCGTTCGCTAGCGTGAATGGCGAAGGCTAAAATGCGCACCATCATACGTTCATCCGTTTCCGATGGATGTCTTGCGATGGTTAGACTATGATCGGCGTAATAGCCTCTGTCCATATCGGAAATATTGAGATCTGCTTTGTAGATTGTCGATTTCAGTGCCATCTTTTTGAGTTTCATTACTTACGATTGAGGACGCGCATTGTCTCATGATCAGCCCTTACGGCAAAGCTGGGCATAAAACATAAAAACACAATCGTAACAGTTGCGGTATAGTCACCGCTGCGGTAATGGCTAATTAGCAAATTGACTTAATGGAGTTGGACATGCAAACCCTGATCAATCATCAAATTCGCCTAGCAGCGCGTCCCGTTGGTTTTCCCAAAAAGAGTGATTGGATCACCAGTCAATCAGACCTGCCCAAAAATTCGGAATTGCTTGAGGGTGAAATTCTGGTCAAAACAATCTATCTCTCTATCGACCCAGCGATGCGTGGCTGGATGAATGGTGGCAAGTCTTATATCAAACCCGTTGAAATTGGCGAGGTAATGCGGGCCATCGGCATTGGCCGTGTCATCGCGAGTCAGTCACCACGCTTTAAAGTGGGTGATATTGTCTCCGGTAGCTTGGGGGTGCAGGCCTATTGTCTAGGGGATGCCAATAATCCTCACACAAATTTTGTACTTGTTGATCCGACGTTGGCTCCCTTACCCCAATTCTTAAATGCGCTAGGCATGCCGGGAATGACAGCCTATTTTGGTTTGCTCGATGTCGCGCAAGCCAAGGCGGGCGAAACGGTCGTAGTCTCGGGTGCGGCGGGTGCTGTTGGGCAAACCGTAGGCCAAATTGCCAAACAGTTAGGTTGTCGTGTGGTGGGGATTGCGGGTGGCGAAGCCAAATGCGATTTCGTCGTAAATCAATTGGGCTTTGACGCCTGTATCGATTATAAAAATACGCTACTGAAAGACGAACTCAAAACGACTTGTCCACAAGGGGTCGACGTTTATTTCGATAATGTCGGCGGTACGATACTTGACACGGTACTGACTCGTATCAATAAGAAAGCGCGTATCGTCATCTGTGGCGCGATCTCGCAATACAATGCGACCACAGCCGTCGAAGGACCAAGCAACTATTTAGCACTCTTGGTTAACCGAGCGCGAATGGAAGGATTTGTCGTGTTTGACTACGTCGAACGCTATCCCCAGGCGATGCAAGAGATTGCAGGATGGATGAGGGCAGGTCAGTTCCGTAGCCGCGAAGATATCCTACAAGGTTTGGACAATTTCCCGGATGCTTTAATGATGCTATTTGAGGGAAATAATTTTGGGAAATTAATTCTACAGGTGAGCCCCGAATGAGTTTTTGCATCATCCTAGAAACGGCAATTGACCGCTCAATATCGTTTATAAGTGTTTGATTTTACATGGGCTTTGGAGGTAAATTCTGTTCACCATTTAAGTGAGTACGCTACGAACATGATTGCACACTTTTTCGGCTCTCTGGCGTTGTTACTCCTCCTAGCAACGTGGAGGTTACGTCGTCGTCGTGCCTAGCCAGAAAGCCGAAAAAATGCACACTCATGTCCGTCCAATCGCCGTTTCTAGGATAATAACTCCACCCTGACAATAGGTATCATCGAATGGCCCCTATCGGCGCACCTACCGCCCCCCTGAAGCAGTACATGTGTTTTGCTATCCTAAATGCTTACTCTGCTATTTTCATCCACTAAAGACTTCAGGTATGCGCGTGTTTGTTGAGCTATTTATTGACGAAGTTAAGCCGCCAGTTTCGCCTAAGCTGATGCCGCGAAATCGCGCCCATCAGGCGAGTGCATGGCTACTCTCGGCCGCATTGACGCTAGGCTTATTGATACAATTTCAAATCAGCATTTCCAAACATACGCAAGCGGATGGCAAAACAAATCTACGACCTGCACTCTTGCTAACTTGGTTGACGCCCACCATCGCTCCCCCAATTCAGCCGCCCAAACTCATCGCCAAAGCGCCCACCGCGATGCCACGCCTTACTCCGCACAACCCGCAGCCCAAGGAAAAAACGGCCGCCATCAGTGCGCCCCAAGCCATTAGCGTCACATCCAATCCAAGCTTAGAACCAACGCCGAGCTTGGACAGCGCGACAACTAATCCGATCACAAGCAGCACCGCACCGAGTAATCTTCGTTTTGATCGACAAAGTATTGCCAAAGCTTATCAGGACAGCAAAACACCCATAGAAAAAATGGCTGAGAAAAGCCATCAAAGCTTGAAAGCAGAAACACCCAGCCAATATGACAAATTTCAAGTCGCGGCCAATCGCGCTGCAAAACAGGATTGTTTGCGTGCTGGAGGCAGCCTGCTCTCACTCTTAGTCGTCGCCTATGAGGCGGCAACAGATCACTGCAAATAAGCCAGTTCGAAGCAGCCGCATTCCCCCCGAAAAACCACAATTTCGCACACTAGATTTGCGCCCTCCATTTCCACTGTATAGGATGAAGAACCAGCCGAGCGATTTTTATAGCGCCCGTGTACCTAAAGCAAAGCTCGGCTCTAACTCGACTCTAGCTCAGCTCTAAGCTCTTGGAATAGGCGTGAAGATCATGATTAGTCTCGGCTCCAAGCTCAAAGCTACGACACCTTCCATCGACATAACATCCGTCAAATGGATATTGGTATGCCTAGCCCTCGTCACTCATTTTTGTACGTTTGCAAATGACGATACCAGTAGCGTCAAAGTGAGCGGTTTCGGCACGCTGGGCTTTGTCTATAACCCCAGCGGACAATTCGATTATCTACGCGATTTACAACAAGAAAATGGTGCTGGTGCGACACGCAAATTCGATTTTGGGGTGGACAGCCTTTTCGGCCTACAACTGAGCGCAAAACCGACCGAGAACCTCGACACCACGATTCAGATCGTGAGTCGCCGTGCGCAAGAGGGTTTCCGCCCCCAATTGACTTGGGCTTTTGCCAGCTACACCCCTAGCGAGAATTGGACCTTTCGTGGCGGCCGCTTAGGCGTGGACATGTATCTACAAACGGATTCGCGCAATGTCGCATTTTCCTATCCTTGGGTCAGGCCGCCCGTTGATTTTTTTGGTAGCATCATTTTTTCGAGCATGGATGGCGCCGACTTTGTCTACCGTCACCCTTTAGGCTCGAGTCAATTTAAACTCAAATTTTCCTCCGGCCTCACCAATGAACAAGTCCCCACCAACCAAGCGGGACTCCATTTCGACTTGTCTAATTCACGCCTCGTTGGCATCTATACCGAGCTACAATCGCCCCATTGGCTCACACGGCTTAGCTATGCTACGTTCGAATTTAATAAAGAATTTCCGCAATTTGGAGAATTGTCCGCTCAGCTGCAATCCCCACAGTTAACCGCGATTAGTCCTTTCATCGGTCAAATAGGGCGTGATTTTACGTTTAAGGATAAAAAAGTGCACTACGTTTCGGCGGGGGTCGCTTATGACGACGGGCCTTTGCAAGCGCAAGCCATGCTCAGCCGCATTAACTCCGGCACCTTGGGTTTTGCGAGTAACACCGCTGCTTATTTAACCCTCACCTACCGCATACGATCATGGACTCCCTATGCCACGATCAGTTTTACGCGTCCGCACGACTTTAAAGAACCACAGACAGGATTGCCCCAAGGGCTCAGCCCACAGCTCGATTACATCAACAATTTAGTGAGCTATACGGCGCATTCGACCTTAAGTAAGCAAAACACCTTAACACTTGGGGTACGCTATAGCATTAACGACACCAGCGACATCAAACTACAATGGGATCACATTAACAATACCTACCCACTTTTATTAAGAAAAGTGGATCCCAGATGGAACGGCAGCGGCAATATCTTCAGTTGTGCGATCAATTTCATCTTTTAAGAATGCGTATGCGCCCTCTCCGCTCCTTATTAATCGCCGCACTTACACTATCGCTGATCGGGTTTCCGAAAGCTTGGGCTGCCGGTGATTTAGTGGTCATTGCCAATCCCAATTGCGGCGTTGAAAAATTGAGCAAGGATGAAGTCATCAATATTTACATGGGTCGAAATCGCAAGCTCAGTTCTGGCATCACCGCGTCCCCGATTGATCTGGCCAACCCAGTTGCAGAGAAATCGGCTTTTTACAGCATGCTAGTCAACAAAGAACTCGCGGAAATCAATTCCTACTGGGCGCGCTTGATGTTTTCTGGTCAAGGCGCGCCACCGCGTCAAGCCGAGAGTGCCGAGGAAGTTTTAAGCTTAGTGACCAGCAACCTAGGTGCCATCGCCTATTTAGAACGCAGAAATGTTGATAAGCGCGTTAAAATCATATTTGACCCGCAAATCAAAGATACTAAATAAAAACCAGACAAGATGTTAAACCGCCTGCGTACCAGTATTGTGCTACGAAGCAGCTGCCTCGTGCTGGGCATTGCGATACTTGTTGGCTGTTTGTTCGCGGTCTTTAGCCATCAATGGGAAACCACCAGCGAACGTGGGCATGCCAAGCAGAGAATGGAAGACCTGCTCAGCACGGTCGAAAACACGGTCAGTATCGCCTGCTATTTATCGGATAAGCATCTCGCTACTGAGGTCGCACAAGGCCTCTTAAAAAATCAAGATGTCGCAGGAATCACCATCAACATTAACCACAGCAATACCCGGCTGGTGGATCTCAAGCGTATCAAAGACAGTTCAGAGACCGAATCCTTCGATCCACAAAACCCAAATGCACTCCTGATTGTACGAAAAATCGCTTCACCCTTTAATGCGAACGAAACAGTCTGTGAAATACAGCTACTGCCGAATCTGAGTTTTATACAAGCGCAAATCAATCAGAAAGCCGGTTTCTCAACCATGCTCTTAATTTTGCAAACACTTGCAATGGCAAGTGTGGTGGTTCTAGTTGTGCTGTATATGATCACCCGCCCGATTAAATTAATATCGGATCGCCTGCACCGCCTTAACCCTAACGAGGGGGCGAGTTTGCCGCTACCTGCGGGAAATGAAAAAGACGAAATTGGGCAATTGGTGCGCGATGTCAACACCCTGTTTTCCAAATTTATTCACCTACTCAAAATGGAGCGCGAGCTACGTCTCAATCACGAAATCGGCGAAAAAAAATTCCGCGCCATTTTTGAAAACGCAGAAACCGGCATCTTCCTGCTCAAGCCAAATGGAGAGATCATTTCCACCAATCCTGCCTATTTACGGATACTGGGTATCGCGACAAACCCAGAGGCCAGCATGATCTCCAATAGCCTAGTCTACCATCTTAAAGAATATGCCCTGCGCCTACACAATATGCTTGAGGCGGCCAGCACCACGGAGGCGATAGCTTCAGAAGATTTCTGCGTAGAGGTGGGCAACCCAGCACAAAAAAAATGGCTCAATCTGGTTCTAAGCAAGGTCGAAGACGAGATCTTACAAGGCTTGCTAAATGACATTACCGAACGCAAACTCGCCGAAGAAAATGCAAATCAACTCGCTGCAACCGATCACTTAACCGGGATAGCAAACCGCTTCGGCTTTAATCGGGCCATTGACATTTTAAAAGAAGAAATGCGTAGCGGCATCGTGAAAGAATTTTATTTCTTAATGATAGATCTCGATAAATTTAAAGGTGTCAACGATCAATTCGGACATGAAGTGGGCGATCAAGTCCTGTGTCGCATGACTGAGATACTCTGTCAAAATATTCGCAAATCCGATTTCATTGCCCGTATCGGCGGCGACGAATTTATTGTCATCCTCAAAAACATACATGAAATGGCGATGGTCAATGCCATTGCCGACAAAATAGTGCGGCAGACCGCAGCGCCCATACAAATCGCCCACGACATCCAAATCCGGATTGGCGCCAGCACCGGCATTAGCTATGTTAATCAGATCGATTTCGATGCGGTACTCGTTCTCAAACAAGCCGACAAAGCCATGTATCAGGCTAAGCGTTTAGGTAAAAATCAATGGTCCCTATACCAAAATGACCTTTAGACGGAACCAATTGCGCCTAGCACGATCAAAACACGCTCTACAGATTTTCTGATCGAATACACTCAATCCAAATTTTTCATTACGATGCGCGTAAAAAATAGCGCAAATGAAAAAACCAAACTCAAAAAGGCCACAAATTCAATGAAGCGATTTCTTATTTCGAGTTTCTGTCTCGCGCTGTCGGGTGTCGCGCTGGCACAAGAAAATTTACAGTACCAAACACCACCCGAACCTATCCTCTCACTCGCATTGGCCCAGCGCGCGCCCAGCGTCATGATGGATTCAAAAAAGAAAAACCTGCTGCTCAGCTATCGCAACGCTTACAAAAGTTTAGCCGAGCTAAATCAAACCGAGATACGACTCGCGGGCTTACGGATCAATCCTGTGACCAACATCAGTAGCTCGACCAATTATCTGAACAATCTCAAATTAAAACGAGTCGGGCAAGATCAAGAAATCCAGGTAGCAGGACTACCGGCATCCCCTTTAATCACGCATCTTTTATGGTCGCCTGACGAAAAGAAAATCGCATTTACGCAAACCACAAGCACAGGCTTAGAAGCCTGGGTCATTGATGTCGCCACGGCGAAAGCAAAACGTATCAGCGAACTGAAACTGAACGCCAATTTGGGTACGCCGTATAGTTGGTTCAAGGACAGCGCCAGCCTGTTGGTACGTGCGCTTCCCAAAGTGCGAGCACCGCTGTTAGATGCCAGCAAGGACCTGCCGAACGGCCCGATTATTTCCAATACTAACGGCCAAGTCTCGCAAAATAGAACCTTGCCTGACCTACTTAAAAATCGGAACGATGAGCGCAATTTTGAAACACTGGCCACCTCAGAATTGCTCAAATTAAACCTTGATGGCAAACAAAGTATCTTTAAAAAAGCAGAGATGTTTTCCTCTTCCAGCTTTTCGCCAGACGGCAAATTTTTGCTGCTCTCAAGCATAGAAAAACCGTTTTCTTACGTGGTCGGACTTGATCGATTTCCGAGCAAATCAATCGTCACGGATGTAACAGGAAAATTGGTAAAAGCGGTCGATACGGAGGGGCTCATAGAAACCATGCCCAAAGGATTTAACGCAGTGACTCAAGGCAAAAGGCATTTGCAATGGCGCGCAGATCTAGCCGCTAGCTTGAGTTACGTGCTTGCACTCGATCAGGGTGACCCTGCCAAAAAAGTCGATTTTCGCGACGAAATTTTTGTTTGGTCTGCACCTTTCGATAGCCCAGCAATTTCCATCTTCAAGACCCGCCAACGCTTTTCCAGTGTCATTTGGGGCAATGAACACACCGCGATCGTGAGTGATAATTGGTACGACACCCGCAACACAAAAACCTATCTCATTGATCCAGCCCAACCCGAAAAAACAGCGCGAATTTTAGTCGACCGCAATGCCCAAGATATCTACCAAGACCCAGGCCGCTTTGAAACACAACGCAACCAATATGACAAACGTGTTTTGGCAATCGACCACAATCAGGTTTTTTTAATCGGCGCAGGTCACAGCAAGCAAGGGCAATTCCCCTTCATCGACACGCTAGACCTCACCACACTCGAGAAAAAGCGCCTCTATCAATCGACTTATACCGATAAAATTGAGACGCTAATTTCCATCGAAGATTTTACGCAAGGACAGGTTCTCGTGCAGTTGCAATCACAAAGCGACTATCCCAACTACTTTTTCCGCAACATCAAAAACAATACCCTAGAAGCCATTACCCAATTTGCAAATCCCTTCGAAGCGCTCAAAGGCATACACAAGGAAGTCATCAAATATCAGCGTAGTGACGGCGTGAATTTATCCGGCAATCTCTATTTGCCGGCTCATTACGACAAAGAAAAAGATGGGAAATTGCCGCTATTAATTTGGGCTTATCCTGCCGAATACAAAGACAAAAATTCAGCGGGACAAAGTACGCACAATCCGAATGCGTTTACGCTCCCGAACTACGGCTCCTTTATTTATTGGGTGACACGTGGTTATGCGGTATTAGATGACGCTGCATTTCCCATCATCGGTGAAGGCAAAACCGAGCCCAATGATAATTTCATTGCGCAACTCGTCGATAACGCCGATGCCGCCATCAAAGCGGTGGATCAATTAGGCTACATCGACAAAACACGGGTCGCCGTTGGTGGGCATTCCTACGGTGCGTTCATGACCGCCAATTTGCTGACGCACTCCAAATTATTCGCCTGCGGTATCGCTCGTAGCGGCGCATATAATCGCACGCTAACCCCTTTTGGTTTCCAGAGTGAGCAGCGCAATTATTGGGAAAGCCCCGAAGTCTATACCCAAATGTCGCCCTTCATGAATGCCGACAAAATGAAAACACCGCTACTCTTGGTACACGGCGAAGCCGACAATAATCCGGGCACGTTTACTCTACAAACAGAACGCTATTTTCAAGCACTCAAAGGCTTAGGTGCCCCGGCTAGGATGGTGATACTGCCTAAGGAAAGTCACGGCTATGCCGCGAAAGAAAACATCCTACATTTACTGTGGGAGCAAGATCAATTTTTGGCGAAGTGCCTGCAGAAATAAACTGAAACTCTCCCTCGACATCGGATTCCGGTGTCGAGGGGCATTTTCGAACTTATTTTCCAATTTATTTAGTTGCGGACTTTTGCAAATATTTTTGCCGATATTTATCCGTCAGCCGTGACTGCTTAGTCGTGGTGTCGATTAAGCGACCTTGAATGTAAACTTGCTCCAACTTAGTGGTCGTTTCTAAGGGATCACCATTCGTCACAAGTAGGTTTGCAAACTTACCGACATCTAAGGAGCCTAAGCGATCCTCAACCCCTAAAATTTTTGCGGGGTACAAGGTAATCGCTTTCAGTGCTTCATCATGGTCAAGCCCAAATGCTGTGGCCACCGCGGCTTCGTATGGAAGATTGCGCTCGTTCGGCGCATCATCCTCAGAGCCGCCACGTGCGATACAAAATTGAACCCCCGCCTGGGCTAATTTTGCGGCCAAGGTATACACCGAGTCGTAATCCGCACCGCGGCGCACGGGGAGTTTATGCACACCCGCGATAATCACAGGAACACCACGATCTTTCAATACATTGGCCATCAATGCGGCATCCGCACCGCCCACCAAAATCATCTTCAATTGAAAGCGTTGCGCCAGTTGCAAAGCATAGCGTATTTGCGCCACGTCTTGCGCATGCATAAATACGGCGCGTTTGCCCGCCAACACAGGCAACATGGCTTCCCACCGCACGTCTATCGGCAAAGCTGCATTGTTGGTCCGCGCATCGCGATAGGCTATCGCCATTTCAAAGGCTTCTTCTAAAGTCTTTAAGCGTTGCGCAGTCGATTTTTTTAATTCTTCCAAACGTGCTTCCATCGGTGCTGGAAACAACTCAGGATTAAAACGCATAAACGGCAAATAAATATGTAAGCCGACCTCAGCTTGCACTGCCATATCTTCCCAAGTCCAGCCGTCCATTTGCACTAGCGCCGAAGTGCCAGCAATGATGCCGACCTGGCCTGCAGCAGGTACGCTAAGCGCAACGAGCACGCCGTTACTGCGTGCGGTCGTGATGAGCTCACTGTCGGGATTGATCGCAACAATGGCGCGCGCATTCGGGTTGATTGCACCGGCCTCTGCCACATCGAGAGTGGCGCGAACCGATTGCACTTCCGATAAACCCAAGACAGTATTGGCGGCGATAAACCCTGGGTAAATATGTTTTCCCGCAAGTTCGATCACTTGCACATTTTCTGGCACAGGCGCATCTGAACCTATGCTGACGATACGTCCTTTATCAATCAAAAGCGAGGTATTTACAAGCGTTTGATGACTCACCGTATGCAGAGTTGCGCCTTTAAATAAAATCGGCCGCTGCTGCGCTGGACTTGGCACGTTTTCGGAGGCTATGACCGCCATGCTTGAGCAGCAAAGCGCAATTCCTAAGGCAAGATTTAAGGACTTGAGTGCGGTTTTGAACTGTCTATTTTTATGGGTTTTCATTATTGATCCTCCGTACATTCATGGGCTTCCTCGCCCACCCAATAGCCCGTATGGTAGCGACTCATTTGATGCAACCAATGTTGCAATTCAAGATGCTGCTGATTCATTTCCAAGCTATCGAATTTAGGTTTTACCGCATTATTTTTATCCACTACGGTTTCGCCGGTTTTGCTGGGATTATTCGAAGCACCTGCGGTTTTTGCAGCAATTATTTTCTCCGTTAAACGACGCTTTTCATCCTGTGCTTCGTTACGTAATTGCGCATCCAGCGCTAAATCAAAATAGCGCTTTCCTTCTATCCAAGTTTGTTCCGCACGGCTAAAAGTCGATAAGGGACTCGCGCTCCAAATCACGAAGTCCGCATCTTTACCGACTTCCAATGAACCCGTGCGCTGGTCGATTTGCAATTGTTTGGCCGGATTGATGGTCACAAACTTGAAGGCTTCGGTTTCAGACAAGCCACCATATTTCACTGCCTTCGCCGCTTCGGTATTTAAATGCCGCGCCAATTCGTCACTGTCAGAATTAAAACTCGTGACCACGCCAGCTTGATGCATCAAAGCGCCATTGTAGGGAATCGCATCAGCCACCTCCATTTTATAACCCCACCAATCGGAAAAAGTCGAGCCACCGGCACCTAAACCGGCGATCACGTCGGCCACTTTATAGCCTTCCATGACGTGCTGAAAAGTCGCCACTTTTAAGTTAAATTCTTGCGCAATACGAGCGAACATTAAAATCTCATCCTGCCGATAAGAGTGAATGTGAATGACACGCTTACGCTCTAATAATTCAACCAAGGTATCGAGCTGCAAATCGCGCCTAGGCTCAGTCATTTTTCCATTCGATTTTCGATACGCGTCATACTCTGCGCGATAAGCTTGTGCCGCTAAAAAAGCGCTGCGCAGGATTTGCTCGACACCCATCCGTGTTTGTGGATAACGTCCTGTTGAATCATTGCCCCAATTCGATTGTTTAACGTTTTCGCCAAGCGCAAATTTAATGCCCGGTGTCGCGTTTTCTAGCTTGAGTCCTTCTGCGTCAGCACCCCAACGCAATTTAATAATTTGATTTTGCCCGCCGATGGTGTTCGCTGAGCCGTGCAAGAGATTAGCGCTAGTCAAGCCGCCAGCCAATTCGCGATAAATATTGATATTACTAGCATCGATCACGTCAGCAATTCTGACTTCAGCGGTAATCGAAGAAGTCCCTTCATTAATCCCCTGCATAATCGCTGTATGGGAATGTGCATCGACCAAACCGGGGCTTAGGTGTTTTCCAGTCGCGTCGATCACCAGACTTTGTTCAGGCGCTTTCAAATTTTTACCAATGGCGCGGATTTTTCCGTCCACCACGAGCATGTCGCTCGCTTCCAAATTACCGGCGGCAGCACTGGTCCAAATCGTTGCGTTTTTCAGCAAAATCGCTTTCGGTGCAAGTGGCATACGCATCGCAAAAGGACCTGCTGGATAAGCGTCTAATTTCGCAGTAGGTACTATTTCGACGATCGGTTTGACGGTATCAGCGGAAGCCATTGCCGTGCGGTTCGCCGTCCAAGATTGTGCAGCGGCTTGCGCTTCTTGCAGACTACCTGCCAATTGATCACCATTTGCTTCCGCCACAATTGTTGTATTGCCGTAGTGGGCTAAGAGCTGTCCTTCGCGCACAGTCAATTCGACACTAACACCGTCTAAACTCAAACTTGGCTTGGCTGCAGTGCCCGCTATCGTCCAAGTGCTGGAACGTCCCTGTGTTTGCACTGTCCAAGTACCACGCAGATCAAAACGATTGTAGTTGTCGGTGGTATAGGCTTTACCCTCAACAAAGCTGATTTCTATCATCGCTTTATCGTCATTGAACAAGTCGCCATGACTCACGACAAAATTCGCCGCTTGACCGACTTCAATTCGCCCAAGATTTTTCGATTCGCCCAGCATTTGTGCTGGCACCATCGTCAATGCGGCTAAGGCTTTATCAGCACTCAAACCACGACGTACCGCTTGACGTACACGCGGCCAAAATTCTTTTTTCGGGTCTTTCAAGCCCGTCGCTGAAATGGCAAATGTGATGCCCGCTTGATCGAGCTCTTTTAAATTCGATGGTGCCATTTCCCAATGCTGCATCGCTTCTAATGATGTATCTAAGGCCAGATCGGGATGTTCGACCTCGGGCGCATTTGGAAAATTAAGCGGCACGATGATAGGCGCAGCGGCTTGTTGCAAATGTTGCAGGCGACGATACTCGTAGCCATTACCCTGAAAAATCAAATGGAATTTAAACTCATCTCTAAGCTTCGCTATCCTTTGATAAGCTTGCTCGTTATCGGTCGCGTAGATCACCGTTTCTTTGCCCAGCAATACGGGCTGCAAAGCTTCCAGAGACGCATTGAGCTGTGGGCGTTCGACCATCTTTTTGGCGAGCAAGGCCTTTTGATACCACTGCGCGTCGTAAAATGTTTGCCGCACTTGCGCAATCACACCCATCAAGGACGAGGGATAAATACTCCTCGCCGCGGGATCGAGTTCATTGGCTAAATGTTGGGCGAGCTTGGCATTAAGTACCAAGGCTTTGGGATTGTCGCTATTTTTCAAACTCAGCAGAGCGCTCTCTCCCCGAAAAATGCCCGCGGCAGGAACCGCCAACACCTGGGTGAATCCCAGTTCACGCGCCGCCTTCACCTCATCGGCTTTTATTTCCAACTGTTGTGCGACATTTTGTTCTGGGTGGATGCGGGCATTGTCGGCACTCAGCGAACGTCCGATCAAATTGCGCGTATTGAGTGCGCGACTGGTCGTTGAAGCGGCTAAGGCATTCGAAACACCCAGCGCGCTCGCCATATCAATCATGCCGGGATAAATCGTGCGTCCACTCAGCTTCCAGACTTTCGCCCCCGCCGGCAAGGGCACATCAGCCGCAGGGCCAAGCGCGGCAACCACGCCATCGCGTATCACGATGCTGCCATTGTCGATCACTTTGCCGGGAGCGAGAACTAAACGTGCACCCACCAAGACATGCCAATTCGGATTATTTTCATGCAAACCTTCAATCCGCGTCGTCGCGACTTGAGCATGAGAGGTAGAAAGAGTTGACGTGGCGATCATCGTCAACACGATAATCCGCTGATTAATCAGCCTATTTAAGCGCATGGGGTCTCCTTGTGGGGATGTTGTAACGAGGATTATTGATTTTTGTCGAACTTGGACAGAGAATCGAATAAATAATTCCCTGCCACAAGAAAAAAGGATTTGGCTCATAAATCCTAGGCTCAGCCGCTTGACCCGAGCAGCCAGGTTTTATTCGAGATTTTTGGGCTTGATTGCTTCGCGATAGTCGCTGGGGGTCATGCCCACGGTCGCTTTGAACATGCGCGTAAAAGCACTGTGATCGTGATAACCGCAAGCCATCGCAACGTCGGTAATACTGCGCTCTCGATCACTTAACATATTGGTTGCCGCTTCTAATCTCACCTTGGTCATGTATTGACGCGGCGAAAGCGAAAATATCTTTTGAAAATAGCGTTCGATTTGCGCTACCGAGAGCTGCGTAATGTGCTCAAGATCTTGCATCTGCACATTCTCAGCAAAATTACTGTGAATATGACGTACCGCGGCAGCAATTCGATGATAGACGGGATGGCGCTGATCGGGCATGCCCAGGTCACGCGAGGTGCCGGACAAACCGACTATTTTCCCCGCCCTGTCATAGAGCGGTATTTTATTCGTCAAACACCAACCTGGATCACGATTTGGATAAAGGTGCAATTCGAGTTGATCCCGTATCTCCTGCCCTTCCGAAAGCACCAAATAATCCTGTTCAAAATAGGAATTAGCCAGTGCGGCGGGAAACACATCGGGAACCGCCTGCCCGATTAAGTCACGTTTATCTTTAAGTCCACATCGACTGACCAAGGTCTGATTCACCACAACATAGCAGCCGTGAACGTCTTTTACAAAAAAAACAATATCCGACATCGCATCAAAAAGTGTCTCAACAAAAAAGACATTTGCAATTTGCTGCGCCAAATCTAACTTACTCGAATTCAATTCCGTCGCCACACGGCCCCCTTATGTTCTACATGGCTTTTGTTTGCCACATTTAATTAAAAATTTTGTAATCATATTAGCGTATATTGGGCGATTTGGATAGACTAAGAAATCAAAAAAAAACAATCCGCAAAAAAACTCGTCGAATATATTGTAAATATATTTTAGCTGAGCTATGATAAACCAAGCGGCGAAAAAAATCTGGCCTAACACAAATAATTTGCACCTCCTACCTGTAACAGGGGGTAAAAATCTAAATTATTGAACCGCCAAAACGCTACTTGGCATCACACCCATTTTTACTTGGTTTTTTAAGGACAGCATATGACACTCCCAAAATGGCGCGGTATTTTTCCCGCAGTAACAACAAAATTTAAAGAAAACGAAGACCTTGACCCAGCTGCGATGGAAAAGCATTTTGCTTTTCAAATCGAAAGCGGTGTTCATGGTATGGTCACCGTGGGTTCTCTGGGTGAAGCAAGCACACTCTCTTTCGAAGAAAAACTAGAAGTCACGCGTATCGCTTTAAATGTTGCGGATCGCCGTATTCCCGTTTTGGCAAATGTATCTGAAACGCGGACACAAAACGCAATTCGCTTTGTTGAGCAAGCGGCCAAGCTGGGTGTTCAGGGTTTCATGGTCATGCCTTCCGTGCTGTACGCAGCAGATTCGCGCGAAGCGAAAGATAATGTACGCGCCATCGCCAAAGCGGCTCAACTACCGATCATGGTGTACAACAATCCTGTCACTTACAAAGTAGATTTAACACCGGAAGACTTTCAAGACTTAGCCGATTGCGAATGGATTACCGCCATCAAAGAATCGACCGACAATATCCGTCGCGTGACCGATTTACGCAATGCGGTGGGTAATCGCTACCAGATTTTCATGGGTGTCGACGATTTGTCTTATGAAGGTTTAGCCGTGGGCGCAGATGGCTTATTAGCGGGTCTGGTCGTCGCCTTCCCTAAAGAAACCGTCGCTCTTTACAATCTAATGCAAGCGAAGCGCTACGATGAAGCCTTAGCGCTCTATCGCTGGTTTATGCCGCTGATGCACTTGGATGTCTCGACTAAGTTGGTGCAAAACTTAAAACTCGTGGAAGCGATGGTCGGTGTCGGCAACGAACTCGTGCGTCGTCCACGTCAGCCCTTAGTTGGCGCAGAGCGTGAACGGGTCGCCGCAGTGGTGCGCAAAGCCTTGGAAACACGCCCTGATGTAAGCGCATATCTGTAATTGATGTGCATTGCCTCGAGTCGCATAGGTGCACTTAAATGCGACTCGAGCTGTCATTTTGTCTTTTCTGGGTGAGCGGGTAAAATCGAACTTAGTCGCAGGACGATGACCCGTCCGCGCATCTTCGACCACCAGTAAAGGATTTTCCGTGTCTGATTTTCAAAATTTCATTCAAGGGGAATGGGTCGCCAGCGCGTCCACTCGCCCGAATCTCAACCCTTCCAATCCTAGCGAAAGCTTAGGCAACTATGCACAAGCCGATGCCAAGGATGTTGCCCACGCTGTTTCAGCAGCCAAAGAAGCCAGCCACGCCTGGAGTCGTTCCACACCACAGCAACGCTTTGATGTACTCGATTTTATCGGCGCTGAAATCCTCGCTCGCAAACAAGAACTCGGCATGCTTTTGGCGCGAGAAGAAGGAAAAATTCTGCCCGAAGCCATAGGCGAAGTCGGTCGCGCAGGCTACATCTTTAAATTTTTTGCAGGCGAAGCCTTGCGCCTTGGCGGCCAAGCCCTGGCCTCGGTTCGTCCTAATATGGAAGTGCTGACCACGCGCGAAGCCGTGGGTGTCGTCGGCCTAATCACGCCTTGGAATTTCCCCATCGCCATCCCAGCGTGGAAAGCCGCTCCTGCGCTAGCCTGTGGTAATGCTGTAGTGCTGAAACCTTCAGAATTAACGCCGGCGTGCGCCTGGGCTTTAGCGGAAATCGTTTCCCGCTCAGGCTTGCCCAAAGGTGCATTTAACTTAGTCATGGGCGATGGCCTTGCAGGCAAAACTTTGGTTGAACATCCCGATGTCGATGCCATATCATTTACGGGATCCTCCAATACCGGCAAATTAATTGCACAGCACTGCGCTTTGCATCTGAAAAAATTTCAGCTCGAAATGGGCGGCAAAAATCCACTCCTAATTTTGGATGATGCGGACTTGAACGTGGCCGTTGAATGCACCGTCAACGGCGCATTTTTCTCAACCGGTCAGCGTTGCACCGCATCGAGTCGCACCATTGTCACTGAACAAATTTATGATCGATTTACCGAAGCGGTGATCGCACGTATGCAAGGCCTCAAAGTCGGCGCAGCCATCGAAGCGAGCACCCATATCGGTCCGGTTGTAAATGACACACAGCTGGCTAAGAATTTGGACTATCTCAAAATCGCCAAGGACGAAGGTGGAAACATTCTCTGCGGTGGCGAACGTTTAGACGGTAGCGGCTATTTTTTCAGCCCAGCGCTGATTGCAAACAATAATCCTCAGGCACGCCTGAATCAAGAGGAAGTCTTCGGCCCGGTAACGACTTTAGTTAAAGTGAAAAATTTCGAAGAAGGCCTGGCCGTTGCGAATGCGACTCCCTATGGACTCTCAGGCGGCATCTGTACGACCTCGCTCAAATATGCCACCCAATTCAGGCGTGAAATGCAAGCCGGCATGGTAATGGTCAACGCCCCCACTGCAGGAGTCGACTATCATGTTCCCTTTGGTGGCAGCAAAGCCTCCAGTTTTGGCCCGCGCGAACAAGGTCCTATGGCCGTCGAGTTTTACACCAAAGTCAAAACACATTACCTCGCTTAAGACGCAGTCGGCAGTCAAGAAATTTGAGTTTTGTGGAGCACCAGACACACTCTGTCGCTTTTTACATGTAAATTTAACGAATCTCCAAAAGAGAATTGAGAAAATTCGATGTAATCACCTATAATTACGTGATATTTTTCACAATGATGCCCGTATGCCACCTACCAAAGCACCAAGCGCAGCACCCGCCGTCAGCAAATTACGCGCCGCTGATGTTGCCTATGATGCGATCGAAAGCATGATCGTAACGCTCCAGCTCAAACCTGGAGCACCTATCGTCGAAGCAGATTTAATCGAGATTACGGGCTTGGGTCGCACCCCATTGCGCGAAGCCTTGATGCGCATGTCCTCGAACGGATTGATCGTACAAATGCCGAGGCGAGGCTTAATCGTCAAAGACATTGAAGCGGCCGAACATATGACCTTGATTGAAACCCGCCGTGTCATCGAACGATTAATTGCCACTAGCGCCGCGCGCCGCGCTTCACCACAGCTACGCAAAGATATTTACGCCTGCGGCGAACAAATGGTCGCTGCAGCTGAAAAAGCCGATATCGGCGTTTTTATGGCGGCGGATCAAGCACTGGATCATGTCGTGCATGAAGCTTGCCGCAATCCTTCCGCTGTGGCCGCAGTCATTCCGCTGATTATTAAATGCCGCCGCTTTTGGTACGCGTATCAGCACGAGGGCGATATGCACGAAGCGGCGCGCTGCCATATGGTGTTGGCGAAAGGTATTGCTGATGGCAATGAAGTCGAAGCCGCTATGGGGGCCGAGCACTTAATGGACTATCTTGAGTCCTATACCCGCAAGGTCATTAATGGCTGAGGTAGGTTGAGGACGACTGAGGTGTATCCAATGCAAAGCCATGACTGAAACTTGAGCGCCAACTTCCAAACTGGCTTCATGCAAAAGTTTTAGTCACCGGCTCCTGTCCGAATCGGCCACTGCTCTCAAGCAAATTAACTACCGACCTTTGCCCCGATACGTTCCAAGCGCGGCAAATAATAATTGTCGTAATCGAGAGAAAACATCAAATGTTTTACTCGGCCAGTGATCGCTTCGCGCTTGATGAAACCAATGAAGCGCGAGTCATTGCTATTGTCGCGATTGTCGCCGAACATCATGTAATGACCGGGTGGGATGGTGTAGGGTCCAAAATTGCGCACGGCCTGACGGTCTGGCGTGATAATAATATTGTGCTGGAAGCTACCGAAACGCTCCGTGAGTACAATTTGTTCTTGGGTGTATTCTCGCTGCGGAATCAGCATGGCAGTGTCTGGATTTTTTACTCTATCGTACTCCGCTTTCACCCCATTGATAATCAGCTGTTCATCCACCATTTCCAGCACATCGCCGGGCAATCCCATGACGCGCTTGACCAGACGTTTGCCATCTTCTGGCGAAATAAAAGTCACGATATCACCGCGCTGAGGGTCGGCCACCTGTTTAAGAATGATGTCGGTAAATGGCACTCGAATATCGTAAGCGATCCGGTTCGCAATCACACGATCACCTTCCATCAAATGCGGATACATGGAGCCAGAAGGCACCACATACCAATCAGCCAAAGCGCTGCGCATCAAAATCATGGCAGCGACAAAAAACAAGAAGCCCTTGTTTTCAGAAAAAATTTGACGTGGATTAAATTTCACGGCGATCTCCTAGATGGTAGGTGGACGTATTGAGACTTGAAGCTAAAGGCTTGGACTCGATACTCAGAGAAAAAGTTCGCATAATCCACCAGAAAACCTATATTGAGAAGATCGTCATGCTTAAGGCGACATGACGACCCAAACAAGCATTTTTTACTTAGCGTGCATCAAGGCTACCGTCGTGTCCAGCATACGATTGGAGAAGCCCCATTCGTTGTCGTACCAGCTCGACACCTTGACCAAGCGTCCGGAAACCTTGGTTAAAGTTTCGTCGTAAGTCGAGGACGCTGGATTGTGATTGAAGTCAACCGAAACCAAAGGCGCTTTGTTGTAATCCAAAATGCCTTTTAACGCGCCCTCAGAGGCCGTCTTCAAGACTTGATTGATTTCTTCTACGCTAGTTTCGCGCGAGGCGACGAAAGTCAAATCGACCACGGAAACGTTGATGGTCGGAACCCGCATCGCATAGCCATCTAGTTTGCCATTAAGTTCTGGCAGCACTAAACCCACTGCAGCTGCAGCACCCGTTTTAGTTGGAATCATGCTCATCGTCGCGGAACGCGCGCGACGTAAATCTTCGTGCATAACGTCGGTCAACACTTGATCATTGGTGTAAGCATGGATCGTGGTCATCAAGCCATTTTCAATTCCAATCGCGTCATTCAAAGGTTTGGCCAAAGGCGCTAAACAATTGGTAGTACATGAAGCATTGGAGATGACGGTATCGGTGGCCTTCAACACGCCATGATTCACGCCGTACACGATTGTTGCATCCACGTCTTTACCGCCTGGCGCGGAGATAATGACTTTTTTTGCGCCGCCTGCCAAATGGGCAGATGCTTTTTCTTTGGTGGTAAAAAAACCGGTGCATTCCAAAACTACATCCACGTTCAAATCGCCCCAAGGCAAATTGGCAGGATTACGTTCCGCGAATACTTTAATTTTATCGCCATTGACGATCATGGAATCGCCCTCAACACTGACGGTGCCAGGAAATTTACCATGCGCTGTATCGTAACGTGTCAGGTGCGCATTCGATTCTGCGTTACCGAGATCATTGATCGCAACGATCACGATTTCATCTTTAAATTTACCACCTTCGTAGTGAGCACGAAGGATATTACGACCAATACGGCCATAGCCGTTAATTGCAACGCGAATCGTCATGATTCAATCTCCAAAAAGACAAACAGCAATAAAAAAATAAAATCTCAAACCCGTTCCTACTGCATTGACGGCGGAAATGGCAGTGCATCTGCCGAAGCCATCAATACGTTTAATTCTCGCCAACCGTAGGCCACTTCGGTCAGGTCTAAGCCATCCCATGAAAAGTCTTGTTCGATGAGAATTTCACCGCCCAGTTCTTCGTAAAAATTACGTGCCTGAGAATTACCATCAATCACCCAGATCACGCAACGCTGGCAGCCCATCGCTTGTAGCGACCGTGCGGCTTTGTGCATCATGCGTTTGCCGATGCCGCTACGCTGCCATTGTGGCCGTATGTAGATCGCATTGATCTCACCGTCCATGTCCAACTTCGCTTCCGGCAATTTCACCGCCGACACAAAACCAATAATTTGATCCTCACTCACGGCGACATACACGCATAGCGTATCTTCTTTCGTCGCCATCGCTTGCAAAATGGTGCGCCAGTGTAAAACGTTTTCTGGCGCGTTCATATTATCCAAATAGCTGTCGGGGATCATGCCGCGATAAGTCGTGCGCCAGCCTTCGATGCGAATTGCCGCAATGGCTTCGGCATCGGCTACTGTAGCACGACGCAAATGGATTTCTTTGATCTGACTCATAGCTTAGGCGCTTACTTTGACGATTTAAGCTAAAACTGACTTTACTTTGGCCACCACGTTTTCTACCGTGAAACCAAAATATTTAAACAGCACACTGGCTGGTGCTGATTCGCCAAAGCTATCGATCCCGACCACCGCGCCCTCTAAACCTACGTACTTGTACCAGATAGATGTCACCCCAGCTTCGATCGCGACGCGCGGCAATCCTTGTCCTAACACGCTCGCCTTGTAGCTCGCATCTTGGCGATCAAATACATCGGTCGATGGCATGGAGACGACGCGTACTGCAATCCCCTGCTGCGCCAATTCTTGGGCGGATTTCACAGCCAATTCAATTTCAGAACCGGTGGCAATTAACACTGCTTTCGCATCGGGCGCGTCTTGCAAAATGTAGCCCCCGCGTGCGATGTCAGCTATTTGCTGTTCTGTGCGCTCTTGGTAAGGCAGGTTTTGACGCGAAAAAATCAAGGTCGAAGGGCCATCTGCGCGCTTAATCGCTTCGGCCCACGCTACGGTGGATTCCACCGTATCGCAAGGACGCCAGTTATCCAAATTTGGAATCAAGCGCATGCTAGAAATATGTTCGACAGATTGATGAGTAGGACCGTCTTCACCCAAACCAATCGAGTCGTGTGTGAACACAAAGAGCGTGCGCAATTTCATCAAAGCGGCCATCCGAATCGCATTGCGACTGTAGTCCGAAAAAGTCAAGAAAGTCGCGCCGAAAGCTAAGTAGCCACCATGCAAAGCGATACCGTTCATGATCGCACTCATGCCAAATTCACGCACGCCATAATTGATGTGGTTGCCCGCCTGATTGGCGCGCACGGCGACGCATTCTTTCCAGTTGGTGAGATTAGAACCGGTCAAATCAGCCGATCCACCTAAAAATTCGGGCAAGCTTGGCGCAAACGCGCCTATCGCGTTTTGACTGGCTTTGCGAGTCGCGATATTTTCTTTTTTCTCGACACAAGTTGCCAGCGCTGCCTTGACGACCTCATCGAAATGCGCGGGCAATTGACTGTTCATGCGACGCGTCAATTCCGCAGCTTTAGCGGGATGAACAACACTCCATGCGGCAAATTGGGCATTCCATTCTGCCTCGGCTTTACCGCCTTCTACTTTGGCATCCCATGCACTATAAACGTCGGCGGGCACTTCAAAAGCGGGGTAATTCCAATCGATATTGGCGCGCACTGCCGCCACTTCTTTATCGCCTAAAGCAGCACCATGCACATTGTGTGTGCCTTGCATATTGGGCGAGCCTTTACCAATCACGGTACGGCAGCATATCAGTGTCGGTTTATCCGAAGATTTCGCTTGCACAATGGCTTGATTAACCGCACTCACATCATGCCCATCGACGGCGCGTATCACATTCCAACCGTAAGCTTCAAAGCGTTTCGGCGTATCGTCGGTAAACCAGCCTTCGACATGTCCGTCTATCGAAATTCCATTGTCGTCCCAGAAGGCGATGAGCTTACTTAAGCCTAAAGTACCCGCTAAAGAACAAGCTTCATGCGAGATGCCCTCCATCAAACAGCCATCCCCCATAAAGACATAGGTGTGATGATCGACGATATTTGCACCATCGGCATTGAACTCAGCAGCCAATAATTTCTCAGCCAAAGCCATACCCACCGCATTCGTGATGCCTTGCCCCAAAGGGCCGGTTGTAGTTTCTACGCCGGGGGTAATATGCACTTCAGGGTGACCCGCTGTTTTGGAATGCAATTGACGGAAATTGCGAATTTCATCCATAGGCAAGTCATAGCCGGTCAAATGTAGCAAAGAATAATGCAACATCGACCCGTGACCGTTGGACAAAACAAAACGATCACGATTAATCCATTTTGGATTGGCAGGGTTATGACGATAATGTCCCGCCCACAAAGCGACCGCGATTTCCGCCATCCCCATCGGAGCGCCCGGATGTCCAGAGTTAGCTTTTTGCACGGCATCCATCGACAAGGCACGAATGGCGTTCGCCATTTTTGTCGTCACGGGCGCGTCTTGCATTTGAGCTTGCATTTGAATATTTGAAGTCATGATGGTCATCGATAAAATAAAAAGAGCACTAAGGCAAACGGATCAGCCCGCAAGATGGGCATAATGTTCGCCGTAAAACCCAGTATTTTACCAGAGCTGCCCTTCCCAGAATACAATTACAGTCGCGAATACAGATTCATTATCATTTTACAAGATCGCATCACCCGAGAAACTATTCTTCACCCACACCACTCCATGCCGCGTTTTTACTATCCATTTCCCCTTTCAATCGCTAGCCTCATTGAGCTGCCAAGCGCCATCGCGCACCACATCAGCGTTTTACGTTTGCAAACGGGCGACAAGCTAGAACTCTTCAATGGCGAAGGCGGTGTATTCGTCGCGCGCTTGACGAGTATTAACAAGAAAAACGCCCAAGCAGAAGTCGTCCTTTTCCAAGAATCCGATTGCGAACTGCCCTTTGGCCTAACACTCGCCCAAGCCCTACCGGAAGCGTCAAAAATGGATTGGATTATTGAAAAAGCGGTTGAATTAGGGGTGATGACAGTCCAACCTTTGGCCGCACAAAGAAGCGTCGTCAAACTTCAAGCCGAACGTGCCGAAAAAAAACTCGCTCACTGGCGTGGCATCGTCGCTGCCGCGACCGAGCAATGTGGACGTACCCGGATAGCACAGGTGAGTGAAATTCTCGACGTACAAAAGTGGTTACGCCAAACCGATTTGCACAAACGAATATTACTCTCCCCACGCGCCGAACTTTCCCTAGCAAGCTGGGCGCAACATCAGCCTGCGCAAGCCGTCACGCTCATGATAGGGCCTGAAGGTGGTTTTTCCGAACAGGAAGAAAGCCTCGCACTCCAACAAGGTGTGATCGCCCTTTCGATGGGCCCACGGGTTCTACGCACAGAAACGGCAGGCTTAGCCGCCATCAGCGTACTCAGTGCAGCCTGGGGTGGCATGAATCCGAGGTCAACAAGCTAGTTCGACAACGCCAAAACAACGAAAACACAAACTGTTACATTTTCAAGGCACTTGAAGGATGGTTTGCGCCTAAAAATCACGTAAAATCCAAGTTCTTTATTTTTTGCAAACTCTTCAATCTGCAAACTTTTTAATTTTTCTCCCGATCATTATGAAATTCCTTTCAACGACAACTTCTCGCCTGCGCATGCTAGGCCGCGCACTAATTGCAGGCTTAGCGCTCTCCTTATTAGCCGCCTGTGGCGGAACCCATGACAGCGGCAATACCCCAGCCGCGCAACAATATGCCAGTCCGCCGATGGTCGTAAGTACAGTCAATACGACCGCGAGCACAACGCAAAATTTCGACGCGCCGCGCAACACATACACCATCAAACGAACCAGCAATAGCTACACCATTACCGACAAAGGATTCGTACCTCGCGTGGTCGCTTTGAGCACTGCACAAACCCGGGTGCAATTTGCCGATCTCACCGTCAACCTAGTGGTTGGTGACAAATCCAAAACCATCCCCGCTGACCGACTCAAATCACTGATAGAACTCTACATCGCCTTTTTCAATCGGGTTCCCGATGCCGACGGCATGAGCTATTGGATGGATCAAATCAAAGCGGGAATGACCAACGAAACTTTGGCCAATCATTTCTACAATGCGGCGATCATTTACGCGGATATCACGGGCTATTCGGCGACGATGAGCAATTCCGATTTCGTTAAAATTATCTACAAAAATGTCCTGGGTAGAAGCGGTGCCACCGCACCACCGGATGCAGACGTAAAATACTGGTCGGACGAATTAAGCTCGGGCAAATCGAGCAGAGGTAAACTCATCGAGAACATGCTCTTTTCTGCGCACGGCTTTGCCGGTGATCCGGTCTTCGGTTGGGTACCGCAACTGCTGGACAATAAAATCAGTGTCGGCACGTATTTCTCGGTTGCGCAAGGTCTCAATTTCAACACGGAACAAGACAATATCACTCAGGGTATGGCAATCGCGGCACTCATCACGCCCACCGATACCAAGGCGGCGATGGACAAAATTGGCATCAGCGACAAGGCATTTGATTTGACCATTGCAGCGCCCGCCCCCAAAGTCACCATCGACACTTCCTTAGGCAGCTTCGTAGTTGAACTCTATCCGAGCAAAGCGCCTATCACCGTAAACAATTTTATGCGTTACGTGGACGCCGGTTTTTACAGCAATAAAATAATTCATCGCGTGATCTACAATTTCGTGATTCAAGGTGGGGGTTTTACTCAGAATTTAGTCCAAGCACCCACCTACGACCCTATCGAGTTAGAAGTCAATCGTGGCGTGAGTAATCTCCGTGGCAGTATCGCGATGGCACGCACTGACGTACTCAATTCAGCCACATCGCAGTTTTTTATTAACGTCGCCGACAACACTTCACTCGACACAGCCTACGGCGGTTATGCGGCCTTCGGCGATGTCATCAGCGGCATGGAAGTAGTCGATAAAATTCGCGCTGTACCCACTTTCACTTATGGCGGCTTTTCGGACCTTCCTCAGACCCCCGTCATTATCAATAGCGTTAGCCGCGCAAACTAAACTTGACTCTGGGTCATACACAGCATGACCCTATCGCGCGAGCCGTCGGAATGTCTCTACACACCGACGGCAGCGCTAGCCTGAACATTACGAAAAAATCCGTCAAAAAAAATCCGAACACAAATCACGTTTTAAAAATGAAAACAAGGTGAAAGCCATAACAAGATCAAAAAACAACAAACCTTTTTACACGTAAACTTCAAAAAAATCGGCGCAATTCAAACCACCCCATCCCACATAAGCCAAGCCCCGCTTACGAAAACCCCTCGACAATTTACATGTCAAAATTCGCAAATTTATTTTTCCACTGACGCGAATAAAAAAATATTTATTAGCATCCAAATTTAAATTTACTTGCTGCTAGAATGGCCATCCGCTCGACACTTTTAGCGACCTTATTTGACTCATTTTCGGATAGCTCAATGCAAGACTTACACCGCTTTAATTTGCTCGGAAATTCTGAACGTTTTCAGCACACCTGCAAGCAAATACACAAGCTAGCTTCTGTGGATGCTAGCGTACTCATCCATGGCGAAACCGGCACAGGCAAGGAAATGGCGGCGCGTGCGATTCATTATCTTGGCAAACGAGCGGGCAAGCCTTTTATTCCCATCAACTGCGGTGCGCTTGCCGAAACCTTGATCGAAAGCGAATTATTTGGACACGAGCGTGGCGCTTTCACGGACGCGAAGTTAGCCAGTGCCGGTTTAATCAGCGATGCCGATGGCGGCACCCTATTTCTCGACGAAGTCGATTCATTAAGTTTAAAAGCACAGACTGCGCTACTGCGTTTTTTGCAGGACAAAACTTATCGCCGCGTCGGCAGCAGCAGCAATCGTCAAGCTGACGTGCGCATCTTAGTTGCGACCAATGCTAAGCTTGAACATTTGGTCGAACAAAAACACTTTCGCCGCGATTTATTGTATCGCCTCAATGTGCTGGTCCTGACCATGCCCCCATTACGTGATCGTGGCAACGATGCCGTACTCTTGACCGAAAGCTTCTTGGCGCGCTTTAGTCGGGAATATCAAAAGCCACTCAAAACACTGCATCCAGATAGCATTTCCTATCTCCAAAGCCATGCGTGGCCAGGCAATATCCGTGAGTTGGAAAACAGCGTATTGCGAGAGTTTCTCATGTCCGACAGCGCGGCCTTACATCTCAACCCGAACGCTGAAGCCATTACACTCAACGACAAAATGGAGAGTCCACTGAGTTTCAAAGATGCCAAAGCCCGTGCTATCGCCGAATTTGAACGTAGCTTCGTCGCCGAACAACTCAAACGCACCAATGGCAATATTTCTCGTGCAGCGAGTTTTTCTGGGCAAGACCGTAGCGCATTTGGGAAACTGGCAAAAAAATATGGCCTCAATTCCTGTGCATACCTACACACCAGCGAAGCCAGCGACTAAAATGCATAGAAATTAAAAACCGAATAAAAGCCGAATTCGCAAAACATCCATGCAAATTTTTGCATGCAAACAAGCTCGCTATGGATGAACACTTAATTCAATCGACGCTAGACCAATTACGCAACTACCTCGCAAACCATCCCGATTGCGCCGATACGCTTGACGGTGTTTATCTCGTTTGGTTATCCACACCCCACTCCAAAGCCATCACACAAATTGCGCTAGAACGCCTCGCTGAAAATCAGGAAATCGAAGCGGTCAAGTATGGTCGTGCGCAGATTTTGTGGCGCAATCGACCTTAAATCTATCCTCACCAAAAAAGAGCAGGTGATCGTTTCGCTCGCCTTGGGTCAGTGCGCGCAAAAAAAATCAACGCAACACAACACAACACATAAGGCTGAGTCACCCGCCAAGCGCGCAGCTTTCCTCACTGCGGAGATTTTGACCCAGCCTGCGTTAAAAAATACCCACAAATTTCAAAGGGAATCTAAGTGCCTGAATTCACTCAAAATCAGGCCCGCAGTGTTCGAATAGAGCACGCAAAACCCAAGCACATCTTCAATAAAATTGGGTTAAAAATCACCCACCGCCACGCCCACAAAAAATCAAATTTACCGATAAAAATCAATAACTTACGCATAAACACAAAACCTGGCACAGAACTTGTATAGCAATAGGCATACGATTCTGGGTGGCTAACAACGCAGCACGTCCGGCAACACAGAAGGCTTTAGGGCGACCTGAAGGGGAACAGTTCGAGTTACATTTTTTTGACTGTCGCCCCCCTTCGAGAACGTATGTTGAATCCAAAGATTTTCTGGATTTGGTTTCACTGAAAAATTTGACTAGCTAAGGCCAATAACACAGCGAGTTTTGCGCGTTCCCAGCCTAGGTCAGCTTTTCAGTTTAGAAAATTGGTTGAGTCAAACATATCTTCAAAGGATGTGAGGCCTGATGTTTAGGTAAGCGTAGATGGCAGCAGCCATCCACAATTTTTAATTTGTTTGGAGCGAGGCAAGGAAATGAGTGAAAGCATTCAAAAAAATCTGTTACGGGTGAGACCACCTCGGGTAAAAATTACCTATGACGTTGAAACCGGCGACGCGATTGTAAAACGCGAACTGCCGTTCATCGTTGGCATTTTCGCCGATCTAGGGGGCGATGTCGCGGAAGACAAAGTAACGGCCTTTAAAGACAGGCGCATCAAAAATATTGATCGCGATAATTTTAACGACATCATGCGCTCAATAGGACCGCGTGCTAACTTGGGGCCGATACTCAAAGACCCGAGTTTGC
The DNA here is from genome assembly GCA_023259175.1 of Oxalobacteraceae bacterium. Classification (GTDB taxonomy): domain Bacteria; phylum Pseudomonadota; class Gammaproteobacteria; order Burkholderiales; family Burkholderiaceae_D; genus Undibacterium. The sequence goes on from JAHFQV010000002.1 coordinate 40,752, forward strand.
TGGAGCTACGCGCCAGTGGCGATAGCGATGATACTCAACTCATTTTTAATTCTTTAGACGATTTTGATCCTCTGCGCGTGGTGCTTGCCTTGCCAACTTTGGCGGCAAAATATCGTGCCCGAAGTCAGATTCGTGGCTTACAGTCGAAAGCGGAATGCAGCGACGCGCTCACCCACTATTTAGATACTTGGGTCGGTGCAGTACCCAGCAAAGATGTAGATGCACTGCAAACTGAATTACGCAAATCACTCAGCGGTGATTTTGCTGCCGGGGTCAAAAAAGAAGATTTGCGTTACGGCTTATTTGCCCTTAAAGACAAAATCTCAGGCTACAGCACGGCCAAGTCCAATGTCTTAAGCCCCGATGATTTAGCACTGGCCATTAAAAACTCAAAAGCCAATAGCGATGCATTGAGCAAGGTCGCCAAAACGGCGCAAGATGCAGCCGCTGCGGCACCAACCGACACCGCCTTGGCGACTAGGGCGGCCGATGCCAAAAAAGCGGCCGATGATGCCGCCGCCAATCCGCCCACAGACGGGAAATCGGCACTCAATACTGCAACCACCATGCTGGTTACAGAAATGAAAAAATGGATGCTGCTTGCCAAGAGTAATTACGACCCAACTTTGCCCGCAGACATCGCAGAAATCGAAGCTGGAATACCTTACGCCGAGCTACTCGCGGGGGCCTTATCCGACACGGATACCCAGGAAAATCGTGGCCGTGTGAATGCGGTTATCGCAGCCTTGAGCGATCAAAGCACGAAATCAGATACCTCTTCACCAGAAGACATCAAGCGCTACGCATTGCGTGATCGTTGCCAAGTGCAGCTAGGCAAAAGCAACGCTGTCAACATGCTCACTGCGCTCGGAACACTGGACCTCAATGCTGATTATGACGACGCTAGTTGGGATCGCGCGATGTTATTACTGGGCTTGACCGAGCTTGACGACACACAAGCGCTCGACAAATCCAGCTATGCTGACCCGAAAGACTACCAAGCGGCCTACACCTTAACCGATGCCCGCAGCCATGTTTTGTCGTATGCGGCTTATCTCCATGACACTAGCAATGCGGCGCGTAGTTCAGTGGTCGATAATGTTTTTCCTGTGCTCGAATTGGCTCGTACTGGAACGACCGGCACCGCCACAGGTGTCGCACTACAAAGACTATCCTCTTTAGCCGAACAAGTATTGGCCAATTTGCAGGCCAAGGACAAACACTTATTGCGCGCCATGAGCAAAGGTGCGATGGCGATCATTGATGAACAAGTAGCGCTGATCGACCAATATCTCAGCCAGGCACTTTCAAGCATCATGCATTCAAGCAGCTTTAAAACGGCTGAGCAAACATGGCGTGGCTTAGCTTATCTGGTGATGAATACCGAAACCAATGAGCTTTTGAAATTGCGCGTGTTAAACGTCAGCAAAGACGAGCTACGCAAGGACATGGAAAAGGCCATCGAGTTTGATCAAAGCACGCTGTTCAAAATGATTTACGAAGCGGAATACGACACACTGGGCGGCAATCCCTACAGCCTTTTAGTCGGTGCCTACGAAATCGGTGCGAAGAACGATGATATCCAATTCCTAAAGAAAATCTCCACCGTCGCCGCTGCTGCGCACGCCCCTTTCATTGCTGCGGCATCGAGTGAAATGTTTGGCTTACCAAGTTATTCGACCTTAGACAAACCGCGCGACTTGGCCAAAATTTTTGAGGCCGAAGAACTCGAAGGCTGGCGCGAATTCCGCGATATGGAAGACGCACGTTATGTCTCACTGGTCCTGCCTCGCGCACTCATGCGTTTGCCTTACGGTGACCCCGTTAAACGCAATACACAACAATGTGAAGGTCTCAATTTCGAAGAACAATTAAGTTCAAGTAACCCGCAGATACGTTACAACGCCAATGGTGATGCAATTAGCTACTCAGCACCGGACACCAGTAATTTCGTCTTCGGAAACGCGGCATTCTTGCTGGCACAAAGAATCACGCATGCATTCTCGCTCTATAGCTGGACCGCTGCGATTCGCGGTGTCGAAGGCGGCGGTTTAGTCGAAGGCTTGCCGATCTACACCTACGTTTCTGATTCCGGCACGACAGAAATTCTTTGCCCGACCGAAGTGGCCATCACTGACCGTCGCGAAAAAGAACTGAACGACTTGGGCTTTATCTCTTTGTGTCATCACAAAGGCAGTGGCAAGGCGGTATTTTTTGGTGGTCAAACGACCAATCAACCGAAAAAATATTTCTCCGATTCCGCCAATGCCAATGCACGCATTTCAGCAATGCTGCCTTACATGCTCGCGGCATCCCGCTTTGCGCACTACATCAAAGTGATTATGCGCGACAAAATCGGCAGCTTCCAAACCCGTGCCAACATCGAAAATTTCTTGAACTCATGGATCGCCAATTACGTACTGTTGGACGACAACGCTTCACAAGAAATCAAGGCCGCTTATCCACTACGTGCCGCCTCCGTCGTCGTTACCGAAGTTCCGGGGCAACCTGGTGTATTCCGCGCTACGGCTTTCTTAAAACCACACTTCCAATTGGAAGAATTGACGACTTCGATTCGTCTGGTTGCAGAATTACCGAGCTAATTTAAGCCCAATACACTAGAAAACTTTTTTAAATTTTGGAGTCAACATGGATCTCATACTTTTACAACCCGGCAATCCCGAAGTCTTCGGTGGAAAGAATGGCTGGAAAGACGGCGGCAGTTTGATTGACGGCCTAGCTTGGACGTCGGACGGAAAAGCCACCAAGGCGCAAGATGGCAGCAAAGGCGGCGATGTCTCTTTCGGCCAATGTCTAGAGCTCGTCTCTATGCATCAGGGTATGAAACAACAAATCACCACCGATGTCAGTAATTCTGCTCGCACCTCCGGTCGGCCTGTCATCACTGAATTTACTTGCGTCAAATACGTCGATAAGACCTCGGTCAAATTTTATGAATATTGCCTACGTGCCGAACCCCTAGGTACCGGCAAGGACCATCCGACCAAGATTTTCATCGCACGTAACTCGGGTGATAAAACAGCGAACATCATCACCATCGAATTACGCGATGCGATTATCAGCGAGATTCAATTTCAATCGCATCCAGATGATATGCCGACCGAACAATTTAAGCTCAATTTTACCGAGATTTTGTGGACCTATTCAGTGCAGCGTGCTGATACTGGTAGCGCGGGTAATCTCTCTGCGGGTTGGAGTATTGCGCGCAATCGCCCTATCGGTAAATTTACTGATTGATTACGAAAAAAATCGTGTTGCGCAAATTTTAGCCAGATCGGATGAAAACAGTCTATGCAATTCTTTTTTGAACGACTGGCCGAACGCCACACGAATTCTTTCGGATTGGAGAAACCGTTTCAAATCGAATCAGCAGTGCGTGCGCAAATCCAACGCATTGTCAGCTGTCGCCCGATTGATCCGACTTCCCTGCAATTTGATTTATTGGGGTTTGGCATGCCCAGCATCGTCGAAATCGCACAAGGAAATAAGGAGCAATTAAACCAATATGCGACGCGTTTGAAAGTACTCATCGGTTTATATGAGCCGCGTCTCAAAAACGTACAAGTGGAATTAGCGCAAACAACCAATCAAATCAGCCCCTATGACCTACAAGTCATAGGTGTCTTGATACATGACGGTGAGCCGCGCCCATTCCATTTTCAACTTGATTCCTCACACTAATTTTCTAAATCATTTTCTTAAGGCGATCAAATGCAGTCCGATGGCAATCAACTGAAAGATCATTTCCGATCCGAACTTTCCGCATTACGCGGCGAGGCGGCGGAGTTTTCTGCCAGCCATCCCAATCTCGCACACGCCTTGGGACTCAATTCGCAACAAGCAACCGATCCGCAAGCGGAAATTCTTTTACAATCGTTTGCCTATCTAACGGGTCGCCTGCGTTACCAGCAAACGCTAGATCAAGCCGGTTTAGCCAATGCACTCATCGCATTTTTATATCCGCATCTTGAAGCACCGATTCCGTCCATGTTTATCGCGGAAATTACGCCCAAATCGGATAGCGCCGCCTTTACCAAAGAACAGGTTTTAGCCCGCGGACGCTATGTCAGTGCGATGGCCAACAACGATCAAGGCAATCAAGTCGAATGCCGCTTCCGCACCTGTTTTGAAACGCCCTTGCTTCCCTTAAACATCGATGCCATCGAACTCGTTCCGGCGATGGATTACGCGGCATTTCCTGAAGCGGAAAGCAAGCAATCGATCTTGCGCGTCAAAATTAAAACAGCGCATATGGGGCGCTTACAAACTAAGGGAAAACAAAGGCTGCGCTTCTACATCAACAGCAATGAAGAATACGCATTTCGAATTTACGACTGCCTTTCCAATTTTTTGTGCGGTATCGCCATTCATGTCCCGGGATCAGGCAATCTCATCATGAGCGAACTCAATCAATTTCGCTGGTTAGGCTTTTCCGATGACGAGGCCATGCTCGACCTCAATCCCCACACCCATCCAGGCTACCGGGTCTTGCAAGAGTATTTTTCGTTTCGCGACAAATTTTTATTTTTTGAAGTCAGCGGCTTGGATTTTTCCACGGTACAGACCGAATTCGATTTACTGTTTTTCCTAAATATGCCCTACGACAGTACATTAGGACTGTCTGTCAATAGCCTCAAACTCAATTGTGTGCCTATGATCAATTTGTTCGCACGCCGTCTGGAACCGATTGCCTTAGATCAGACCGAGTACGAATACCGCCTGCAAGGTGATATTGAAAACCATCGCTATTGCGAAATTCATTCTGTCTTATCGCTAGAATCGATAAAACCTGATGGCGGTCCACGTCCGATCACACCGTACTTTGACCTCGATCAAATTAGCGCCTTGGAAGATCAAGACTATTTTTTTGTGACGCGCCGCGAACCAAGTCAATCAAGTAACATCCCCGGCTCAGAATTATTTGTCTCACTCCTCGACAGTCAATTTGATACGACCCAATTATTAGATGAGGTCATCGGCGGTAAGGCGCTCTGCACTAACCGTAGACTGGCCGAGCAACTTCGGCCCGATAGCAAGCTCTACCTCGAAGGCAGCGGGCCCATCGATAAGATCACGGCACTCAATAAGCCGACCTTGCATTTCCTTCCCGACTTGGTTGGCGCACGCCCCTGGGCGCTGGTATCCCAGCTTGCGCTCAACCACCTTTCACTGGCGGAAGGTCCGCACGCATTACGCGCGCTCAAGGAAATTTTACGCCTGCATGTGGGTGGAAGCCGGGTTCAAGGTCTACGTGAAATCGATGGAATCAATGCCCTACATTGCCGTCAAGTGACGCGGCGCATGGGGCAAGAAAATTGGCGTGGCTTTGTACGCGGCATGCATATCACCTTAGAAATGGACCCACGCAAATTTGAACGCGGCAGTGCAACTTTGTTCTGTTCCGTATTAAGACATTTTTTCTGCCTCTATGCGACGGTCAATAGTTTGATCGAAGTGAGTATGGCGAACCAAAATAACAATGGAAGTGAAAAGCAATGGCAAGCTATGGTTGGCGCACAAAAGTTTCTGTGACCCGCGAGCTAGCGACGCAATACAGTCAGTTCAATCCATTTCAATTGATACGACTCTTGCAGCGCAAGCCTAAGGATGCACACACAGGTGAGACCCTCGCGGTTTGGCCTATGGATCAGCGCTTTCGCTTTAAGGCCAATCTCTCTTCCGCGTTTGCGGGCAATGAAATTTTTCGACTCCAACCAGAACAAGATGTCCCGTGTGCGAATGACACCCAAGCCAAACGTCGAGTCCATGCGACGCACAAAGCACCGCGCTTAGTCATCCATGCCAATGATTACTGCATTGCAGGTAGCTTAGGTCCCTTACCAAGCACCTATACCGAATGGATACGATCGCAAGAAAAAATGCGCGAGAAGTCGATGTCGCATTTTCTGGATATGTTCAATCAACGTCTGCAAGTGCTGCGCTACGAACAGAAATTAAGCCAAGTCATCGCCCTGAACAATCGTGCACCACAAGACACGCACCACGCGACCTGTTTGGCTTCCTTAATGGGTGTCAATCAGGTCAATATCGAGAATCAGATTCCACTCAACAAGCGCAATATCCTGGCCCTAGCAGGCATGCTGAGTAATCAAAGACGCAGCCTGCCGGTACTTAAACAAATTTTGACGCTCTGTCTGGGTTCACCGATCACCCTGCATGAATTAGCCGGCGCATGGATACAGTTAGAAACCGAAGACCTGACGGTATTGGGCAAACGCAATCACCAGCTTGGCATGGGCGCGAGCCTAGGTTCCCGCGTCTGGGATCAACAAGCGCGCATCGTGATTGATATCGGCGAATTGACTTACGCTCAATATTGCCGCCTACTGCCTTTTAATACCGAAGTTATCACCCAACATGATCATAGCTATTTTGATTTATTTGTATCGATACTGCGACTACTCACCGATCGCGTATGCGACAACGTCATTCGCCTAGCGATTAAAACCACGCAGATTCCGCTAGCCTACTTAATTGGTACAACCAAGCCGAGTGGCACGCTGAATGGAGGGGCCAGCCCAACAGCAACACAACATATAGGCATGCGCTTAGGGCAAACGGCATGGCTCAAGTCCGATCAAACCGATAGCAAGGTCATCCCCTTCAAAAATCACGCCAATCGCAGCACGCAGATCGGTGCCTGCTATGTCATTCCCGCTTACAGTGACAGGATAGTGCCACTATGAATGACATGAGCAAATCAAATTATTTTTCGGCCAAGAGCATAGGCCTAGCGAATATTCAAACAATCACTGACCCCACGCCCAGCCTCTATTTGCATTGCGCGATTTTTGCGATGGGAAAGGCGGTCATCAATCACCACGTCACTGTAGTCAGCCGACTATTGAGTGACGAGACGTTTCGACTCACCCAACTTGAAGGCCAAGAGAGTGTCTCGGAACTATTTGAGTTTGAACTCAATTTGCACGGCAACACCAGCAGCAATCAAAGTGGTGAAGCCTTGACGTTTGAAGATGTCATCGGCAGGCCCATTACGGTGGGCATACAATTTCCATCGGAATACAATAACGATCAATTATCTGCGCGCTTCCAATCGGCATTAAAAGGCAATCCTGTTGGCCCTGAACTGGCCCTATTCAATGGCATCGTCGCCTCATTTACGATGGAAGTTCCCGGTGTCTACCGTATCGGCATGAAGCCCGCACTATGGAAATTAAGCCTGACCAATGCCTATGTCATTCACAAGCAAAAATCAGTCAAACAAGCCATCTCAGACATTCTTGATCAGCACCGCATTGCCTACAATATGGATGCCGTCAGTGGTAACGATAACCTAGCCGTAGCGCGGGTACAAGATTGGCTGCAGGCAGGTGAAACCGATCTTGATTTTATACGTCGTTTGATGAGCAAAGCGCATTTGTATTATTTCTTCAAACATAGTGGCAACAGCCATCAAATCATTTTCGTCAATCGCCCAGCCTACAGTTACCCCTATGTTTTTGAGGATAAGCGAAATCTACGTTACACCGACACCGCCATCGATGAATTAGGCATGGCGCAGTACGACATCATCGCCAGCTATAGTTACCAACGTTCGCTCACATCAAGCAGCGTTGAAGGCGTATTTACGCGTCAGGAAGCGGCATGGGAGGACGATGCCGTTGCACGTTTTCAATCGTATCGTGCGCAACGTCAAATTGACAAAGGTGATCTGCCTTTTCATCAATACAAAATCTACCAATACGGTTGCAGTAAGGCCGAGATTACCCACTTTAATGATGCCACCAGTTGTGCCGTCAAAAACGCAGGTAGTGCATTTAGCGGCAGCAGCTTTTGCGCTCACTTTAGAGTCGGACACCAATTTCGTGTCATCGAAGATGTCACCAAAAAAACTACGCCCAAGCCGGTACAAGCGAGTTTGAATGGGAAAAAATTTGTACTTACAATGGTCAAGCACCAGGCCAGTGCCGACGGCACTTACCAGAATCAATTTCAATCGAGTGATTACAATAGTTTCATCAGCCCGTTCTCAATGCAAGAGACCCAGCAGGGGGCAGTGTTAGCGCAAGTTGTCGAACCCTCGGGCAATGTCAGCACCCAAGATTGGCGGCACTACACCAAAGACTTTTTTGCGCCAGGCACCCAAATCATTAGCGACAGCGAAGCTGCCAATCCAAATTTAAGTGCCATCGGTGTCTATGTCCGATTTTCAACCGACCCCGAAGGTAGTCCGGGGGTATGGGTCAAACTAGCACCTTCAATGCAAACGGTACCGGAAATTGGTGTCACGGTTTTAGTCACCAAAGCCCAGGATGAATCGGAACTCCCCGAAATTCAAAGTATTATCCAAGCCAATGGCAGTCTCGTGATTATGCCGTCCACTTGGACAGCCAATACGCATGTGGGGAGCAGCTATTCCACCAATTATGGCGATGGAAAAAGTATCCGCTTCGGCAAAAATTCTGCTGCTGATTTATCGCATGCGGTCAGCATTACCGATAGCGCTTACGACACCGGATTTTATCGTGACACCTCGTATTCGCAAGGCGCGAGTTATAGCTTTGCCTGTTCGGAATCGAACGCAACCCAGTCGCCCAATAGTGGCGAACTGTACGGCCCTTACGCGGGTGCTAGCGATATTTTAGGTGCCTCTGAATCTTTCGGTTCCAACTATAGTCGGCAATATGCCCAAGTGATGTCTAGCTTTTCTAATCTAGGTGTGACGTATAGTAAATCAACGATAGGTAAGTCAGAAAGCTACACCACCACTACGGGAACCACTTACTCAGAAAATACCCACGGTGGAGACATTACTTCGATCACCACCATCAACGCCAATACAATATCAACCTCGACCCAGGTTGGTAACGTCACCAACACAACAACACAGACCGGCAACACCACCAACACCTCAACCCAAACCGGCAATGTAACAAGTACCAGCCTCACCACGGGCAATGTCACAAGCAGCAATACGACGATAGGTGTTACCGTTGCCACCACTGTCAATACCGGCAACGTGACTTCGCACAACACCACCACAGGCGATACAACATCGGTCACGGTCTACACCGGAAACATGAAAAGCACCAACACCAATACTGGTAACGTGGTTTCGGTTTCTAGCGTCACAGGCACCTCGGACAACACCGCCACTTACGACAAAAAAGTGACATCGACCACGACCCATAATGGCCCTGTGTCCTCGACCACCGATCATCACGGCGATGTCGATTCGACGACCACCCATTACGATAACGTCGATTCCACCTCGACCATCAAAGGTGATAGCACGAATCATTCGACCGTGAATGGCACCAATACCTCCTACAACACCCAAAATATCGTTCACAATTTTTCGACGACCGTAGCGCAAAGTAGTTCCAGCGCGACAGCGGCATCCAATAGCAACGATGTACTCGGTGTCAATAATAAAAATTCGGCGGTGGGTGCAAGTTTGGATATCAATGCCGTCGGCGTGAGTATCAACGTCAACGCAATCGGTAGTAGCACCAATGTCAGCCTGATCGGCAATAACAATACGGTAGAAATGATAGGCCCCGGTTTTGCGTTTTCAAATAAAGCGGTTCAGCCCAAAATCGAGATTATCGACCTGCGCTTAACCATGATCGACATTATGCAAATATACCTCTAGCACAACATGAAGATCATCAAACCACTTACGCTAGGATTGCTACATAAACCTTATCAATATCAAGGTAAATCCTTCATTGCGATTACGGCTATGGGTTTCTTTAAACTGGGTCAGGGCAATGCGCGCTTTTTATTAGAAAGTGCGCAATGGCCGAAAATTGTTCCTCGTCTACCACAAGGTGTGGCGCTAGACGAAGTCATGCCCAAACCACAGGGCGAAGTCTTATTGCTGGCCAATGCCTACGCGCCAAAGGGTGCGCCCAGCACAGAAATGGAAATCCGGGTACGCCTAGCCAATGTCGATAAGCGCTTGCGTATCTACGGCGATCGTGAATGGAAACGCGGCGTGTATTTATGGAGTTCTGTCAGCAAAACGGCGGCCATCACAGTACAGAAAATAGATTACGCCTATGCTTTTGGCGGCGCGAAATATGCGCAAAATCCTGTGGGACGCGGCTACACGGGCAAGCTTAGCCAAAACCACGGACAACTCCCCAACATCAGTTACCCGACGCAAAACACGCAAGCGCGTTGGCTTAGCGCGCAACCGGCAGGTTATAGCCCCATCCCCATCAGCCATCCGCTCCGTAGTAGCAAGCTCGGAAGCTATGGCCGACGCTGGCGCAAATACGAAGCCCCCGGATTTGCATCCAACCTCAATTGGGAAGCCTTCATGCAAGCGCCTATCGACCAATGGATCACTGGCTATTTTCAAGGCGGCGAGGACTATTGTTTGGAAGGGATGCACCCCACACAGAGCTGCCTCAAAGGGCGCATTCCCGCATTAAAAGCACGCGCCTTTATTCTCAGTAAAAACCAAAAGCCCGAGGACGCGCGCGAATTACACATGCGCTTTGACACCGTTTATTTCCTACCCGATCAAGAACTCGGCGTCGCCCTCTTCCACGGTCATGTAGAAATCAAAGACAGTGATGGCCTCGACGTACAAGCCATCATGCTCGCTTATGAAAATAATGCGGAAGATAAAAGCAAAGCGCATTACCTCGAGGTGTTGAACCTGCGCTTAGACCCGAAAACCGCAGCGCTGCACGCCTTTAACGAATCACAACTTGCCGCCACCCTTTCTCCCGAAGCCCAAGCTGAAAAGCAAATGCTAAGCGCCGAAAATAGTGCGAAAGAACAAAAAAAACGACAAGCCGCGATCAATGAACTCCATGAAGATTTCTGGCAAAGTCAAGGCAGTGCTATCACGCGCCCCAAAGCTGATGTGCCACCCACAGCCACGACGCCCCCCTTTGCCAGCCTTAATAGCCAAAGCATCGTGGACGGCGATTTTGATCTTTCCAAAATCATCGCAGAAGCCACCCAAATCGCGGAGCAGGCAGAACGCGCGGGACAGGCCAAAATCGCACAGCTAGCAATGGAATTGGGCGCAGCGCCCAGCGCAGATCAAGACAGGCTCTATCAGGAAGCCATCGAACGCGCCATCGTCCCTGCTTATGACTTATTTCCAGAGAACGAAACGGGTGTCGATCCACAGCAGGCGGAAATGCTATTAGCACTTGAAACCGCGTATCAAAATGGGCAAGGCGACCCACACCTGAGTCTAGCCGAAGCGCAAACCCACCTCAAAAAACTGCCCGCATTAAAACGGCAAGCACGTCGCGCTGCGATCACCGCGACCCAGAATCAAGCCAGTTTATCGCCGGAGAAAGCACAAAAATTTGGACAAGTCGTGATGCAATGGCTGCGTAGCGGATTAAGCCTAGCGGGGCGCGATTTAAGCGGTGTCGATTTGCGCGGCTGCGATCTATCTGGCGCAGATTTACGCGAAGTCATGCTTGAAAATGCCCTGCTCGATGGTGCCAATTTTAGCGATGCCAATCTGCAGGGCGCAGTGCTACTCCAAGCACACATGCAAGCGGCCAACTTTAGTCGTGCGCTGCTCACCGACGCGAATCTTTGCCAAAGCCTAGCACTGCACGCCAACTTCTACGCAGCCCAACTCAAGGGTGCGCGTGCAATTGAAGCAAAATGGGATGGCGCTCAATTAGATCAAGCATGTCTCGACGATTTTATTGGCATTAAGATTCAATTAAACCAAGCCAGTTTGCGCGAGGTACAAGCCAAAAATGCGATCTTCTTGCAAGCCGAAGCGGTCGCAAGTCGTTGGCATGGTGCGCAGCTTGAAAAAATGGTGGCCTTACGCGCCGATTTATCCCATTGCGAAATGGTCGATGTGCGCATGAACAAAACCGTATTAATCGAAGCCAATTTAAGTTCCAGTCGGTGGCTACGCGCTAGCTTAAACGGCGTACAAGCGACCAGCAAAGCCAACTGGCGCGACGCAGAATTTGAACAGGTGTCGGCTGAAAATTGCGGCTTTCATGGCATCGACTTCCAAGAAGTACGCATGCATCAATCACGCTTCATCCGTTGTGATTTCGGTGAATGTAATATGGAAGCGGCCCACATCACAGAAAGTAATTTTGCGTATTCCACCTTCATGCAAACACGCTTGAATTCTGCGTCGATCACGAACGTGGATTTTTACCAAGCCAATTGCCGCAAGGCGGACTTCCGCGACGGTCGTATTTCGAAAAGCCCGTTCTTTCAAACCGAATTAACGCAAGCGCAATTCGGCCCCGACTTAAGCAAAAAACACAGTAGAGACTCAAGGAGAGCGGCATGATGCAAAATAAAACCGCACTCGACAAACTCGATCACATCAAAAAATGCATACGCTTAAGTAAACCTATTCAAGGCCTACACCTAGAGAACAGCGATTTTCGTGGGCTCGATTTGAGTGAGGCTATTTTTAACGAATGCTATTTAAGTGGCAGCAATTTTTCTGCTTGCAATTTAAGCCAGGTCAAATTCATTTCTTGCGACCTCAATCAAAGCCAATTCATCCAGAGTCAACTGGCGCAATCTGCTTTCATTCAGTGCAAAATGCGCTCCTGCGATTTTCGTGAAATTTCCTTGAAACTAGACTGCTGGACCGAGTGTGATTTAAGTGAATCGAATTGGGAAAACGTACAGCTCAATCGCAATTCCTTCATACACTGCCAAATCCATCATGCAAACTTTGCTAGCAGCCAGCTAACGCGCTGTGTGCTACTGGCCTGTACAGTCGAAGAATCCGATTTCACAGACGCACATTTTAATCAGTCCGTCATCAACAAGATCGACCTCTCCCACGTTAAACTTGCGGGACTCACTGCCTGCGAAACTGTACTCATCAATGCCGATTTACACGGTCAAAATCTAGATCATTTGCATTTCGAAAAATGTAGCTTGCAGGGCGCAAATTTAAGCGATGCCCAACTACGCAATGCCACCATGACAGCCTGCAATTTCATCGGTGCGCAATTCATCCGCACGCAAATGCAAGGTATCTCGGCTGAAAATAGTCATTTCATGTCGGCCAAATTCGACTCCGCCATACTGGACGACAGCGCGCTGAAACACAGCTTGTTTCAAGAAGCCATCGTCTGCAATAGCAGCTTCAAAAATGCCGATCTCAGCATGAGTGTTTGGAATAAAAGCTGCCTCGCCGATGTCGATTTTTCCTCGGCAAAAATGCAGCATAGTCATTTTGAACACGCCCAAGGGGTGCGGATAGATTTTAGTAAAACCAAACTCGACTTTGGGAAATTTCACGGTGCATCCTTAGTCACAGCCAGCGAACGCGGCGCATCAAAACGCCACATCAGCAAAACCGATAAGAAACAACTCGCAGCGCAAATACGCGCGCAGCAAATCTGATTGCCCCACCAGGAGAATTTATGCATAGCACGCTGCACAATCAAAAGAATACTACCCCTCTGCTACCGGTCTGGGATGAAGCGCTCATCGCGGTTACATTGGGCGACCATAGCTTTTTACTGCACGATGGTCGCCTAGCGCGCCAAGCCGCATCCTGTTTAGTGGTACCTGAAACGGGGGACCGCGCCATCGTACTTGCTAGCCAAAATGGCGACTACTTTATTGTTCACATCTTATTGCGCAATCGCGCTGAGAGTGCAGAATTATCGATTCCTTATAGCGAAGAAATCTTGATCAAGCAAGCCCGCATAGGCTTACAGGCTAGCGACAAAATAGAATTACGCGCGCTGCACGATCTTGAAATTACGGCGGCTACCGGCAGTCTTTCTTTCAATGCGCGAAATCTATTTTCGACCATACAGGATAACCTCGTCCAAAGCACACGAAATGTCGTCAGTAAAACAGAACACTGCTTAATGGAAGTCAAGCAGCTATTTAAAATCAACAGCAAACAAGCACTGATCACAGCGGAAGATGATGTGAAAATTGATGCTGAGCGTATTAGTATCGGATGAGATCTAGCAAGGGGAGCCGCCATTTGGAATTATTTTTACTCAGTCCTATGCGCTTAAAGCGATGTCAGTGTGATTGATTTTTGAAGGAAAACAAAATGTTCGCCAATAATAGTATCGGTGTCATGAATTTATTTACCGCACCCGACGTGTGTTTAACACCGCTCTTGGTACCCACACCTGTGCCCTATCCTAACATCACGTTTTCCTTCTTCCACATTCCATCGGTTTTTAATGTGATGTTTGGGGTCGGCTTGGCGGAAAATCTCAATACACAAGGCACCATTAGTTTAGGTGACCAACCGGGTGTTTTAGGCGGCATCATCTCCCATGTTTTCATGGGACCTGATCGCTATATTTTGGGCAGCTTACGGGTACTTGTGGGCGGCATTTTTGCGATGCGTTTAACCTCACTGGTCGGCATGAATGGCATGCCATTTAATACCGTAGGCATGTCGGTGACCCCCGCACAATTTCGCGTTTTGTTATTGAGCTAAATTTACAAATAGAGTGATTAGAAAAAAATGAAACGCCCCGCCCCCTACATCCACACCCGCACCACCCTGCTCGCATTGGCATGGCTAGCCCTGAGCGCCTGCACCAGCGTGCCGACCACGCAACTGGCGGGTGTTCGCGTGGTTGCGGAGGTGGGCGCTAATCAAAATACCGGCACTGCGCTCGACATCGTTTTTGTGTACGACACCGACGCAAATAAAAAGATGCCCCAAACAGGTCCCGAATGGTTTGCACAAAAGAACGCCATTAAAAATGGTGCAGGCAACAAAATCGACATTATCAGCCTTGAGCCTACTCCGCATAACATCGTCGATGTGGTACTCCCATCGCGCGCAAGCAAAGCCATCGGTGTTTACAGCTACGCCAATTACATTAACCCAAACGGGCAAAGCTTGGGCAACCTAACACCGTTTAAAACAATGACGATCTGGCTCACACCGACGACCATCGTCTATGTTGGCAATTAAAAAATACAGAGGAAAAAATGGACCCATTAAGCCAACTCCCCGACAGCATATTATGGTCAGAAGGCATGCTGCTTTCACCCCAGCACTTCCAGCAAAATGATTTGGTATGGCAGGATCATTTGCGGCATCGCCTATCGTGTATCACTCCCCATTTTTGGGGCATCAAACATCTTAAAATCGATACCACGAATCTTTTTAGCGGCATGGTCAGCATCATTGAACTCGAATGTATTTTGCCCGATGGTCTTGCCATCGTTTTCCCGTCATCAAGCCAACATCTCAGTATCGACGTACCGGTGGGTGATCTCGCCAAGGTGGATGGTCGCCCGATTCGGGTTTGGGTCAAGGCCAATCCACGCAGCCCTCATTCCGCAAAATTTGATAGCGCAGAACGGCGCTACGACAATACTGAAGCGCTGAAGACTGCAGATGAAACCACCGGCATTGGTGAAATCGAAGTGGGTCGCCTGCGCCCCCATTTTAGTTTGCATATCGACGATGCCAGCAAGCCCGCACCCGCTGGTCGTAGCGCTTGCCCCTTGTTCGATGTCATGCGTGATGCCCAAGGACATCTGTGCATGAGTGATTATCATCCACCGATGATCAATCTCGGTGCTTCTGAGTTTTTAGGTGATACCGGTTTAGCCCTTCAACTGCAACAGACCTTGGTGAAAATCTGGTCAAAAATTGAGGAATTGGCGACCTCGGTAAGCGACGATAAATCCGACGCAGACAGTACCATCGGCACTTTGATTAGCTCGGCGCGGATACTTGCCTGTGCTTTACCACAAATGGAAATTTGCATCCACGACCCTAGCAGTAGTTTGGTCGATGCCTACCGCGCGGTCTCTTTGATGGTCGGTCAGATTGCACAAATTGGCCCGCAACCCACGCCATTAAAGATGAAGCCCTATGTGCATCACGATTGCATGCCGCAGTTTAAGGCGGCCATACAATTTATCGAGGCACGTTTACGATTAGTCAGTACCGAATATAAGAGCGTTCAATTTGTCGCCGCTGACGTTGAGGGTATCGGTGCAGTGCGATTTACACGCTGGCTGCCTGCCGATATTGAAAACGAATTGATCGTTGAATTGCGTCTTAAAGAAGGACAAACACTGGCCGATGTTCAGGCCTGGTTGAATGATACACGCATCGTATCATCGAACTTAATGAAGGTCGTTCAACAGACCCGGGTGCCGGGTGCGCGCATACGTTTGCTCACTTCCAAGGAAATCAAAGACCGCAAACTCAAACAAGACGCGGCGCTCTTTATGATTGAAAATCAGGCCGTCAATATTGCTGGCAAGGGCCTACAAAACGCCTTCCGTCCTGATACCCACCTCTTGGTACATGGCCCGGAAGACGCACGTATGCCAGCCGCAATCTTCCTGTATCGCCGCAAAGATTCGGGCAAAACAAAAGCACCCAACAAATCCACCAAATCCACAGACAGCCAATCGGATGCGCCACTGCGTTCTCATCCACATGAGGGACCTCATGTCTGAATCCGAACAAAGCTATTATCTGCTGAGTGATTTCGCCGCCTTCTATCAAGAGGTGGCGAGCATCAAATTAGCCGTGAGCGAAGGACGGCTTTCGTCCTATTTAACGGTAGGGAACGAAACACCACCGAGCACTGGCCAAGCCTACGCAGCGCGAGTCAGTGCCAAGCTCAATAATTTACTCAACGAACAAGCGAATCATCTACGCCGCACCGGCACGGCAGGTGAGTTGAAGATGCACAATCTAGCCCGCTATGTGATGGCGGCACTGGCCGACGAACTTTTTATTCTCGATGAAGAATGGTCGGGCGCTGCGTATTGGCTAGAGCATCTAATCGAGTACAAGCAATTTAAGTCACGCAATGCGGGTGTTCGTTTTTTTGAATTATTAGAACAAGTGCTGCGCGCGCCCGAACGTACTAGCCTGCATATTGAATTAGCCTCGGTACTATTACTGGCACTGCAATTGGGATTTCGTGGAATTTATCGCGGTGAACAAGGTGAGCCCAATCTCTACGCTTACCGCCGTCGCCTACATCAATTCACCCACGGCCACCATATGAAAACCGAAGATGAATTGAGTTTCCCACAAACGGCCATGCATCTACAACAAGGCGATATTGATCAACGCATGGCACCGCTGTCGCGTTGGATGGTGGCGGGACAGATTGGGGTCGCCGCCTACTTGCTTTTATCGACTTCGGTCTGGGTATTTTCTTTATTGCCGTTTGAACGTGCCTTCGGTGGCTAATTATATTTGGCGGCTAGTTTTACCTTGTAGTTATTTTTATTTTGAGTGAGCAAAACCTTGGAACTTGACAGCGACATCACCCTCGTCATTATCACCCTAGCGGTGATCGCGACCATCGCCAGCTTCGTGCTGTGGCGGGTGTATGCGCGTCAAAAAATAGCAAAAGCGCCCTGCTCTGACGACAAACTTGAAGCGAACAGCTTGATTGCGCCGACATTGCTGGATCGCTTCAATACCCTACTCGACAAAATCGATTATTTGCGCACACGTCGAGAATGGCGTTACCAGACCCCGTGGATTTTGATGATAGGCGAAGCACAGGCAGGCAAAAGCAGCTTTCTCGCCTCCATTCCCGCAAAACACAATAGTCAGCCCGATTCACGTTCGCAACAATTAAAGGCCACTGCTTGTGAATGGAAAATTTTGGAAACCGGTGTTTTCATCGACCCCGAAGGAAAATTCTGCACTGCTAAGGCCGATACTGAAGAACAAAAAACCTGGCTCAAAATCCTGCAAGAATTAGATGATCTCAGGCCAGAACGTCCGATTGATGGTCTGGTCATCACGCTTTCAGCCAAAACACTGCTGAGCGGTACTGTGGAGCAAAGACGTGAAATCGCCAACAACATTAATCAACAATTAGCGCAAATTCAGGATCAGTTTGAATTTCAATTCCCAGTCTACGTCAACGTCAGTCAGGTTGACAGAATTCTGGGTTTTGGCGCTTTTTGGGCGACCCAAGCGAGCTATCAACTCAATCAAATGTTCGGCTGGTCTGCACCTGCCAACACCATGAGCCAGTCTCCAAAAGAATGGGTATCAACCGCATTTTGCAATGTGCTTTCCCGTTTAAATTTTCTGCAAATTGATGCCGCTGCGGCGCACGCGCACATCCACGATGCCGATAATTTTTTCCTCTTCCCAAGACATTTTCAGGTACTAGAAGCGCCACTCGCCGAAACACTAGAACTCATTTTTAAAGCATCGCCTTGGCGTGACGGCTGCAATTTCCGTGGTCTGTATTTCACCGGCAACGTGAAAGCAGGGGGCGATCAAAAATCAGGTGTATGCGAAGAAGTAAATTTTATCGAAGACCTAAGCTGCAATAAGATACTCAAAGAAATTCACTTAGCGCGCCCCACAAAGCAAGGCATTTGGTCACGCAATGCTTTAATTCGCAACATCCAGAAACTAGGTATCGCCACATTTGCAAGCATGATGATTTTACTGGCCATCGCCTCGGTACAACTCAATCGTCAGGTCGGTGTCCTAGTCACGTCTATCAATCTGCTGCAGGAAATCAAAACCACGCCCGAAACTGGCGAGGTCTGCACCAGCAAAGTACAAGTCAACGAGTTATTGGAACAAGTCGCCCAGATCAACACCAATTCATATTACTTCGCCATTCCGATTTCCTGGTTTGACAGGCATACCGCGAAGCGTAGTGCGAAAACCCTCGCCGAATCTTCCTTGCAAAGAGTCGTAATGCCCGCAATGAGTTGTCAACTCGAGCTCAAAGCACGTGCGCTGAATATGCAAAAAGCAGTGGTGATCGACAAGGATGCCTTGATTTCGGAATCCTTTAGCGCAACCAAAAAAGGCTTATACGACTATATCGACGAGGTTGATGCTTTAGAGGCCAATATAGCGCGCTATCGTTATCTGATTTCAGATCAAACCATCAATCAAGTCGCGCGCACCTTTAAAGAGTTTTCTGCGTTTTACGAATACGTCTACGAAACCCCACTTCCCGAATCGATACAAGCGGATCGCGGCGCATTACGTGTCGCTTTATCGGAAGTCGTCCTCAAAGACAACTTACAATTGCCGACGGGAATGCGGCCACGCTTCATCACCCAAATTGAACAAAACACGCAAAAGCTGCGCCAACAGTTCGCGCTAGAAGTCGATGCTGGGACCAGCCTATTAAACGCGCTCAATGCAGAACAGGAGCCTATACTCGACAACACACGTCACTTTACTTGGTGGCTCAATTGGGTACAAACCTCATGGTTAGGTTCGACGGTCAAAAATAATCCCTGTGACGACATTCGCCAACAACTGAGCGAAAAAACCCATCCCTTGGTTCTGAAACATCAGTACCCGCAAAGCCTGCGTCATGTCACACAAAGTTTCGATACCGAGACCTGTTATCGGCCTTCAATGAATACCCTGATGGCGATGAAATTAGCGCCCTATAATTTACTATTCACCGAACAAAAAGCGGGATTGCAAATGAATCCCGACTTGCTGCCAGAAATCACGGGTCTGACCGATCTGGCAACGCAAACCTACATGAAGCGCAACAACACCCGCGCATTTGCTTGTGCGCCAGTGATACACCGTTGGCAGGACAACGAGGTAGCGCTTGCGCTATCCTATGCCAACGAATATCAAAAATTCGCTGACAAACACACGATCAAAGCCAATCAAATTTCGGCGAACAATATCACGCCACTCTATACCCGACTCGCGCGCACACAACTGCAAGCGGCCATGAATGATGCCATGCGTGAAGCGCAAACCGAGTTAGGAAGCGAAGGAAGTGGAAGGACTGCAGTCCAGCTCGCGGCAAGCTCTTTAGCCGATCAAGAATTAGCGAACCGTAGCAAGGAATTTAAGGCTATCGTCCCTAATGTCAGTGCTGTCATTGAGCGCTATCAGCAATTAAGTTTTAAATCGACGACCGAAGTCAATGAATGCGTGCGTCGCTTCGCCACCGATCAACTTGGGCAAATCAATTCACTCAGTTACCTGAGCCGCTTATACGAGCCTGCGCTCAGCACGCAATCAGGAAAAATGTATGTCTTTGGTAGCGAAGCCAATACCAAGGACTACCTCAAACGTCAGCTCGATAGAACCAAAATACTGACCGACTACGCCCAGCCTTTCGTCGATATTTTGCAAAAAACCAGCGCAACTAACGATGCCCAATTACCGACCGAACAAACGGCAGCGTATTGGAACAACACCATCAACGAGGTCAACCGCTACCAGCAATTTCATGAAACCAATGGACAAGTGGCGATTTTGGAAAACCTCTTCCTCAGTCAACTCATGTCGCTCTCGCTGGATAACTGTAAGCAAAATTTAGCCGCCAAACCAGAAGAATACAGTCATGAATTTTTCTCGATACGGCGTAAGCAAATCGACGAAGACAGTCGTCAAGCCTGTGACCAACAAAAAGGCCTGTTGGCGATGCAAAATTACCGCACATGGTCGAGCCGCTTTAACCGCGAACTGGCAGACCACTTCCCTTTTGCTGACAGCAGCGCACCCGATGTAGCGCTGCCTGTCGTCAAAGCTTTTTTTGAAGACTATGAACAACAGCGTGTCGCACTGCGACTCTCAGTGCAAAACCTGAAAGGCACACACTGGAATGCGGTACGGAGTTTCCTAACCGATCTTGATCAAGCCAGTGCATTTTTTACGGCTAGCCTAGGCAACGGTAACAGCAAACCTAGCCTACAAATAATCGCACAATTTAAAGCCCTGCCCGCGCGTTCAATCAAGGCTGAGGAAACGGTCAACTGGGCACTCAGTAGTGGCCTGAGTAATTCGAGTTTTCCGAATTTTGAAAAGACCTTAGACTGGCCGTTTGGGCAATCCGTTGGCCTACATATTACTTGGGCTAGCGGTTCAAAATGGTTGCCATATTCCAGCGCGCAAGCTCCTTCGGTACAAGTGGATAGACAAATCGCCAGCATCGTCAAAAGTGGGGACTGGGCATTACTCCATTTGATCGAAGATTTCCGTTATCGCGACCCAGCGCTCGTGGACAAACAAACCGCAAAAATTTTACTCGAACTACGTATTCCCATCGTCTTGCGTGACCGAGCAAGTGCGCCAAGCACCACCGACACCGCGCAAATGTACCTAGGCCTGAGTCTGATGGCGCAAGACCCTGTCACTCACGCCCCTGTTAATTTATATTACCCCGCGCCCTTCCCGCGCGTCGCCCCGCTTTAGGAGAATCTGTATGGATACCGCTGTTTCACCCATCACCTACTTTAATCAACGCAGCCATGCCTACTTCGTCGATGCCGTTGCGACGCAGTTGGAATCACTGCTTGCGCCTATCGCACCGAATATGCCCAGCGGCGCTTCATTGCGAGGGACTGCAATTTATAATGCCATCGAAAAAGCGCGACGCAAAGATGATACAAGCGTCCCTTTCGGTGCTTGGGAATATGAATTTAAACGCGCAGACTGGGATAAAGTAAGCCAGATTTGCGTCGATGCGCTCTGTAACAAGAGCAAAGACTTACAGCTCGTCGCCTGGCTACTTGAGGCACAAATCCACCTCAATGGTTTCGCTGCGGTCGCTCCTTGTCTGCACTTGATATTCTCTTTATGCGAACGCTATTGGGAGAGTGTGCATCCCGTACCTGAACAAGGCGATCTCGAATTTCGCGCCAACATCATTTCTTGGATCAATGAAAAACTACTCCCCGCACTGCGTCAGGTGCCGATTACCGCCTGCGAACGGGAACAAGAATATGCTTGGATCGATTGGGAAAGAAATCGTCGTAACGAACAAATACGCGCCAACGTATCGCGCCGCGAATCGGCGGACTTAGAAGGTGCGAATCTAAACCAACTCAATGCCGCCTTAGGACATACTGAGACCGACTATTTCATTTGGCTAAGAGATGCGCTGATCGATGCACTATTTAGCATGGAAATGCTGGAGTTAAAAATCGACGAGCTATTCGACAACAATGCGCCTAGTCTTGCCAAATTAGGTGAATTGCATGAACAAGTTTTAGAATTGGTCGATGCCGAACTGAAAAAGCGCGGCATCGAATTTCAAGTCGAACAGAACAATACCAACGCCCAT
The DNA here is from genome assembly GCA_023259175.1 of Oxalobacteraceae bacterium. GTDB lineage: Bacteria > Pseudomonadota > Gammaproteobacteria > Burkholderiales > Burkholderiaceae_D > Undibacterium. The sequence goes on from JAHFQV010000002.1 coordinate 62,789, forward strand.
GAAAATGAAGTCCATGCAGCATTAGATCAGGCACAAAATGCCCCAAACCGATCACAAGAAAATGGCCATGCCCCTGTGCAAGCAAGCATTAGTAGCCGCAATGAAGCTTACCAACGATTGGCAGAGGCGGCTGATTTTTTAATGCGCATTGAGCCGCACAGTCCAGCACCCTACCTAGTCCATCGCGCCATCGAATGGGGAAGAATGAATACCGCTGATCTATATCAAGAATTATTTTTGAAACTGGGCGGTCAACTCAACATTTTTGAAATGCTGGGTCTAGAAGTCAATGACAAGCAATCCGAATAATATAATTTTAATTCGCCATGTCGAATCGCCCCCGTAGCCTGAGTCTCTCCGCACTTGATTTAGCAGGAGACTCCGGCTCGCATGGCACAAGCTCAAGCGGCGCTAGTTCGTCAGGGCGACGGACGCAATCTGGCTTATCTGAAATGATGAGCGGCAGCCAATCACTGTTTAAACCGATCACCACGCCCACTCGCGCCCGCTCGGTCAGCGTCGGCGACTTGTCCCATAGTCGCGCTCCCACGCCTAGCCTTAGCCGCGCAGTCAATACCCAGGTAAAGAAAGCAATGTTTGATGTCCAAGTCATGAGTCGCCACAGCCTAGACCCCCATGCCTTAGTCAGCGCTTTAGGTGGCAGTAAAGTGGGCAAGGCATTTGGCGATCCGAAAATGGGTAAGAAATTTGGAAAGCCGGGGGCTTTAGCCGACGAAATTTCAAGGCGTATGCAAGTCAATCAAGCCAAACAAGATGCGTTCATGAATAAGTATGCGAGCAAAGGTTTAAGCGGCCTACGCACAGGTCATATGGACTTAATGAAAGACGTCAATAAACAACTGAGCCAATTGCAACCCGTCAAAAAGAAAAAATAGAACTTCAAGAATAGAATATGAAAAAGCCATCCTCAAAAGAGAAAAAATCTCAAGCAAAAAAACGCCCGACGTCGACCGCAGATGCCCAACGCATGCCGCGCTCTACCTGCCTGGCTTGGGCTAAAACCGTGGTCCAGTTTTGGCAAATATGTCTGCAAAACGAAGGCGATCAAAAGCCGACTCGACTGGTCGTTCTCGATTTAAATCCCAGCGATACAGAGAGCATGTGGATGCTGATGCAGGAAATCAAACGGCACTACGATCAAACAGGTTTACGCCTTCCTTGGACCTATGTGGTCTGCGAAAAAGATGAGGAAAACCGCAGGCGTATGCGCGAGCATCCTTATCTTTCACATGCCGCAGAGAACGGGCAATTCGACACCTGTTCGCTGCCTTTCAATTCTCAAGAAAATGCCGACTTAAGCTTATATCTCGACTGCCAAGCTTACGATTTAGCGCAGGAAATTCAAGTCGAAAACACCGCCATTGCCGTTCTTGCTGGACAAGGATTTAAACACTTTCCTAGCGAACTTTTCCACATCCATCACGGAAAGATTTTCAGTGCACAAAACAATGCCGACATCCATAGCGAAATAGCGTGGCAGGAATTGCGCATAGAGGAAGAAAATGAGCCTGATTTAGCTTACTACTTGCAACGTTATCGCGAGAAAATGAGCAGTGCTCCAGTCTCCATCCCTTTGGAAGCGATGCGTTTTTTAGACTTGCTCGTCCAGCATCCAACCTGTGCCTACCTTGTACTTACCCGTGATTTTGGGGCAGTGCAATTAGACCAAATTCGAAATGGCGCAGTCTCATTTCAGTCCGCCTCAGGCAACCTTGCCCCTCTTTTTAATTTCGAAACTTTCAGCCATTTGCAAGAGCGCTGCGGCGCTTGGGTTCATCATTTCCAATGGGGCATTGAACGCGAGGTGGAACATTTAAGCTGTCGCTTTATGCCCGCCCAATATGCCCAACACGACCAACATGCCGACGATGCAATTGAAACACTCTCTCATCAGTTTGACGGGCTCATCAGCACGCTCGGTCAAGCCTATGGGCTCAAAGAACACATCGCCAGCAGCCTGACGCACTTTGAACAAACGAGCGATGCGGCATGCCTAAGCCTATTTAAAGCCTGTGCTTTCGACCCCTATTTTTGTCTTGAAATCATACAAAAAATTGACTTAGATCAGTGGCGTATCGCGCGTCACCGTCTGCCGGTATGGCATGAGAGTTTAGATACGATCTGGGAAAATTATTTCCCCAATACGCGTCATGAAGACGCGGCTAATTTGCCATCCGAACTCGGCAGCTTCGCTGCGCAAATTGGGCATTGGCGTTTAGCCAAACACTGCCTGGAAATCAGCCTAGAACTGTACGGCATCAATCACTTCGACATCTTGTGTTACGCACTATGCCTCGCAGAAACTGGGGATTGCTCAGCCGCTTTGACGCTGCTACGTAGCTACCCCGAATTTGAGCAAGAGTCGCCCGCCTACGCACAGTGCGTCCGTGAGTATCAAGCGCGCATAAATGACTGGCGCGAAAACGCCCACTTCGAAGCACCTGCCACAGCCAACACAGAACTCCGACTAGAACCTTTAGGAAAGCAACATAGCGAGGGCTTTCTTGGACAGTATCGCGACCCGCAAATTGCACTCATGACGCGCTTACCTTACCTTGACACTGCCCAGCAATACGAGACTTGGCTCGCAAGTCAAAAAGCTGAAAAAGGCAAGCACCTCTTTGCGGTCGTCCATCAAGATCTCGGATTCGTCGGGGTGGTTTGTGTACACCAAGCAGCATCCAGTGGTTTCTTTTATTTTTGGATAGGTTGCGATTTTCAAGATCGCGGTTACGGTCAACAAGCGGCGCACATGCTCTTCACCTGGGCACAAGCCCAAGGAATCGATCATTTGTACACCTCCGTCTTTGACAGCAACCTGCGCTCGAGTAAGTCACTCGCCGCACTCGAATTTGCCGTTATCAACATCCAAGCACAAGCGCCTGACGAGGCTTGGGTATTTCAGCACCGCGCTTTGACTTCCGGCTCAACGCTAGACGAAAAAACCAAGATCGCGCAATTAGTACAACTGTGTGAAGATATCGACAGCCCACTCATTTTTTAGGCACTCATTTTCAAGCACTCATTTTCAAGCACTAACAGGAGAACACGATGGCAAGCAGCGGATCATGGGACAAATCTATCGCGAAATTCGTCACCCCAGTTGGTGGCTCGCAAGCCGGATTTCAATCAAAACTTGGGGTGACGAAACGCCCCAAAAAATCCTATGTTCATTTGCGCGAACGGCAAATTTTACGACAGGTCGCAACCCGCCTTTATTTTGGTGCCAAGCAGCGCGCCATCAAAAAAGATTTAGACACACCGGTCGAAGTACAAATGATGTACACCGGTGGCAATGTATTTGTAGGCAGCAATTTATATTCCACTGCCGAGTCATTACACAAAATTCTATCGAGTCAGAGACGCACTGAAAACACGCTAATCAAGGATAGTTTTTTTAAAACCAAAACCTCCATCGGTGGGCGCACCACAGATCGGCATGGAAAAAAACTGAGCGAGCGCATGTATAACGGAAAAATGCGTAAAAAATGGACCGGTGGTCCGTTTGTCGACCTTGCCTCGCGCAAACGAGCGACGCATATTGCCGACATCATTAAAGATATTCAGCCCGAATATATCGACCCTAGCGATAAAAAGCAGGTGGCCGCCGCTTTTGGCAAACAAGGTCATATTTATGTTCTACACGGTGGTGGAAACGGCCGCCATGTCGAAGAAAAATTCACCGACATGATCGAATCTGCAAAGCACACTGGTAAAACTTATATTGGCGGAAAAATGCGCCCTTGCTTAACTTGCTCTGGTCGCATGACACACTCAAATCAGCAGGGGAGCGATCTCGATTTTAGCGAATTTCCAGGGCGCGTATGGAAATCGCGATTTGAAGCCCAAGCCAGTGATGTGCGCGCGGTCACTACCAACTTAGCAAAAACCAAGCCATCACACGTTTCGCAGTTTGGTGGCAGTGGCTATGGTTCTGGATCAGATTCGGATTAATTTTAGAGAAACGATCAAAATCAAATTTAATCTATAATCGGGCCGATCTTGACGGTTTGCTGGATCGCCGCTTCGGCCTCGGTGCGCGATTGTGCAGGAGGCCTTGGTTCAGCAGATTCGGTTTGCGCGGCCGGTAATTTGAGTCTTCCGACACCTGCGTTGACGCTTGCGCGTAGTGTTGGATCAAGTTGATAGGAGAGGATCGTTTGGCTTCTTTGAGGTAAGGCTTCGTCGATGGAATCGAGCGCCGTTTGCCGTCCTGTATGCGTAGGATCGCCCCACTGTGCATTACTTTGTCGGCGCAAATCGGTTTCAGCAGGATACTTACGCCCCAGTTGCAGACGGGTTTCACCGTTGAGCCGTATTAAAGAAACTTGATGTCCTTGATTTCGTAAGCCCAAACGTTTTTGCGACATTGTTAGCTCCAAATTGTTAGCTGCTTTTAGAATTAGGACTTACGCAAAATTGCGTCGACTCTGAGAAACCGACAAGGCCAATGTCTGTTTTGCGTAAGCCCTAAGAATATAGGAAGTGTGTCACGAGCACAATCAAACCATGCCACGTATTTACCAAACTCCCGTGATGGGCGAAGCGCACATCCGCGCCGCCATCGTTCATAGCGAAAGCGAAGCCGACATTTTAGTCTACCGCGCTAGCAGTTGGGGCATGGCGCACGGAGAAGCGTATTGGTTCATTACCCGCAACAAACAAGATGCGGACGTATGGATGTTTTTTACCGACCAGGGCTTCGCGCAGCTCAAGGTCTATTTTGTCGAAACCCGTGGTCAAGCGCAATGGAATAAACCCCACCGTCTACGCGGAAAATTACGCGGGCGATTTTGATCTCGCTTCATGCCAGGCCGCAATAATTTCATGCAACTGCACCAAGCCATGGGTGATTGCGGAGGGGCCTGGCGACAAAATATCGGGTGATTTAATCTCACGAACAAAACCGGTACGCAAGGCTGGAATTTGACTCCAAGCGACGCGCTCATCCAGACTCTCGGGGCGAAATTTTTTACCGCACCACGAGCCGATGATGATGTCGGGTGCTCTGCGCACTACTTCCATAGGATCGGCGATAATTCGTTCGCGAGCACTTTGAAATTGCGACAACTCGACAAATGCATCACAAGCACCGGCCATCTGTATCAGTTCTGAAACCCAGCCTATACCCGACATCAAGGGCTCATTCCACTCTTCAAAATAAATCTTCGGGCGCACTTCCCAAGCACGAACCTGTAGGGCAATCGCATCCATTTTCGCCTGTAATTGCTGCGTCAATTCTCCCGCTTGGGCTTCACGTTCTGTCAGTGCACCCAATACTTTAATCATACTCAATATGCCCGCGACACTGCGTTGATTAAAAACATGCACTTCGATTCCGCTGGCAATGAGCTCGCGACAGATATCGGCCTGCAGATTAGAAAACGCGACCACGAGATCCGGCTTCACGGCCAAAATACGTTCAATTTTCGCCGTGGAAAAACCACTTATTTTAGGCTTTTCCTCGCGTGCCTGTGGTGGCCGAACTGTATAGCCTGAAATGCCGACAATGTATTCTTGCGCACCAATTGCGTACAGCGTTTCCACCGCCTCGGTTGATAAACAGGCGATGCGTTGATAGTGACTCATAATCTCACCCTTATCTTCTCACTTGTGCGAGCGCCTTACAGATTAATTCTGCGCCCTCAATACTGCGTGGCCCTGCACGATTTAAAAGATCGCCATCAATGGCAATCAAGGCTTTATTCTGCACCGCCCGCAACAAGGGGTAAGCTCGCCATTGCTCTAGGCCTTGCTCTTTTGCGGTCGCTTCTTCCGACTTCATTTTAATCATCCCCGTCAAGATTACTTCGGGGCTTTCTTGTAACACCGCTTCTATCGATACTACGGGTGCAGATGCACTCAAGCCACCGAAAATATTTCGTCCACCACACACGCGAATCGCATCACTCACCATATGATGATCGTTAAGCGTGTAAATCGGTTGATGCCAAACTTGATAAAAAACGCTCACTGGCGTTTGATTTGAATAAGTCGTCTTGAGTGTTTGCAAAGCTTGTTCAAAACGATGAGCCTCGGCTTGTGCTTGTGCTTGGTTTCCCAGCATTTGTCCGTAGCGTTGCAAGCTGCTCGGTATGTCACTCAATTTCTGAGGATCGCTATAAAAAAACGGCACGCCAGAGCGTCGCAAAACGTCCAATTGCTGCTCGAAAGCACCATGCATCCAAACGATCAAGAGGTCAGGCTTCATCGCCAAAATACGTTCAATGTCGATCAAGCGGTTGTCGCCTATCCTAGGTATCCCTTGCGCGGCCTTAGGGTAATCGCTGTATTTGACCGTACCCACAATTTTATCGCCGCCACCGACGGCATAAATCAATTCAGTGACATGCGGTGCGAGACTAATCACACGTTGCGCAGGCTGCTTAAGCACCACTGTCTTCCCGAGATCATCGACCACACGAATTTCAGCGGCTTTAGCAAATTCAGCACAAACAAAAATCTGCATTAAACCTAACAGGCTCAATAACAGCAGCCGAGGGGAAAACTTAGGCAATATTTTCATGAGCGCAGCCGAGTCGAAAAATTTGAACTTGCATGCTGTCCCCAGGATTGCAATGCCGAATGTAGCGCCTGCCAAGCAAGCTCGTTGGCGGGCAAGCCGAAACGCAAGCCTTTGGCCGATTGGCGAAATAATCGTGTCCAGATACGGCGCTCGGCAAGAAACTGCCATAATTCCTGCGACCGTCCTTGCAGGCTTTGCTCACTACACCATTGAAACAAATCGGTACCTGCACTTTGTATGCCCTGCGTGCTCAATAATTGACGTAGGCGCAGACCTTGCAGAGACAATGTTTGGCGTGCGCTCTTTTGCCAAAGTTGATCTTGTAGTGCCAGCCTCGCGATATTTTGCGCCACTTCCCCCACCGCCCAAGGCCCCAAATGAGCGGCAAGACGATTTAATACATGGTTTTGTGCGGCGACAAAACCGAGCCTCGCCCCTGCAAGACCAAAAAATTTTCCAAATGAACGCAGTACAATCAAGCCTGCATGTTCGGTATAGGACGCAACGCTGTAATGCGGTTGAAGATCGGCAAAAGCCTCATCAACTATCAAAAACCCACCACGACAAGCCAAGTATTCTGCCCACTCTAGGAGTAGTTCAGGTTGTATCAATTCTCCGGTTGGATTATTCGGATTGCAGACGACCATGATGTCCGCTTTGCTGACTGCATTGGCCAAGCCTAAATAAGGTACTTCGCAAACTTCAAAATAGCCGGAACGGGTCCATTGGTGAAGATGTTCGGCATAGGAAGGTGAAGAGACGACGACCCGACTTTGCGGTTGTAGCGACAAAATCCCACTCGACAAAATCCGTGGCAAAGCTTGTATCGCCGCTTGGCTGCCCGCTACCGCCAATAGATTCTCACACTGGTAATATTCCCGCGCAGCGTTTAAAAATTCTTCGTTCATTTCCGGCAAGCGATGCCAATCTTCGGCGCGTACAATATGTTCGCTAACGGGATAAAAATTTGGATTGAGTCCCGCCGAAAGATCATGCCACTCGTCTCGATTCCCACCGAAATACGCCATTGCCTGTTTCAAATTTCCACCATGATCTAACATCATTCTAGGCTCCTAAATCCCACAAAACTAGCACCATGCCGACTGCAATCCACAACAACACAGCCAGCTTGAGCAAACGCAAAGCCCGCTCAATATCGGGCGTTTGTGCGGTTGCGCCTAGTCCCAATATCGGTCGCATTTCAAGCTCACCTTGGTAGATCGCAGCACCACCCAATTGCAATCGCAAAGCCCCCGCGCCTGCGGCCATTACCGGCCCCGCATTCGGGCTAGACCACTGCGCTGCCTGCAAACGCCAGCAACGAATTGCGCTCGCGGTATGTCCTGCCAAGGCATAACTCAATGCCGTTAAACGCGCCGGAATAAAATGAAGTACATCGTCGACACGCGCAGCGACACAGCCGAAGCGCAGATAGCGTTGCGAACGGTAACCCCACATCGCATCTAAGGTATTTGACAAACGGGCCAAGATCGCACCAGGCGCGCCCAAAATTGCAAACCAAAATAAACTGGCAAACACCGCATCACAACCATTTTCCAAAACCGATTCAACCGTCGCTTTCACCAAGTCTTCCTCGTTCAACTGTGCGGTGTCGCGGCTCACCATATACGAAGCTAAACGTCGCGCTAGGACTAGATCTGAAGCTTGCAAGGCACGCGCCACGACCAAAGCATGCTCAGTTAAACTTTGTAATCCCAAACAAAAATATAAAATCAAGGCGTGTGCAACTAAGGCGAGAATCGGATACTTCAACTGCAAACTCTGCACCAAGAAATAGCTCAGTGCGCTCAAAGGCACAACAGCCAAAGCCCAAGCCCAAGCGCCACGCCAACGGCTCGCATCACGCCCATTCATGCGCTTTTCAATCGCAGAGGCCAGCCGTCCGAAACCCACCAAGGGATGAAATCGCCTGACCTCACCGCAGCAGCGATCCAACAATAAAGCAAGCAACATCGTTGCGAACATTTCTGGCGCAGATAGGAAAAATATCATGGCTCGCTTTTCTTTAAGATCATGGGTAAGCCTGCCGCGACAAAAACAACTTCATGACAAAGCTGCGCAAGTGCCTGATTTAAACGTCCAGCTTCGTCCACAAACCAACGCGATAAAGCCCCCATAGGCACAATACCTAGGCCCACTTCATTTGCGACCAAAATCACATCGGCCTGCGATGCGCTCAAGGCCTTGAATAATTTTTCGCGCTCATGAAAAAACAGGCTCCCATCGATATTGTCCGCGCTCGTTTCTAACTCCGAGGTCAAAGCACAATTACTAAGCCAGAGCGTCAAACAGTCGACCAAGATCACGTTACCTGCGTCATCGTACTGCGCCAATACCTGTGCTAAATGCAGGCTTTCTTCATGGGTCGTCCAATTCGAATTACGTCGTGCTTGATGATGCGCGATACGCATTTTCATCTCAGCATCCAAAGCTTGCGCTGTCGCGATATAAATCAAACGCTTGCCATTGCCGATAGCACGTTTTTCCGCATAAGCACTCTTACCCGAGCGGGCGCCGCCCAAAATTAAACTTAAGCTCATACCGGCTCTCGCATAAAAAGCTGCGCTGCTGCTTTTGGATTCGAAGGAAAATACGCATGAAAATACGAGCCGCGACAAGACCCCACTTGATACACCGCTTCCCCTTTGGGCTTAGGGGAATCAGGCCGTAAAGAAGGGCTATATTTTTCAACTTCGGCACAAGGCAATAGCGCGGTTTCAAATCGTGAGTAATGAAAACTATGCCCTCGCAGCCCGCCTTGCGGGAATGACCAAACATATGGACCGAGCGCCGCCAAGCGTTTTTGCATAATCGCCTGCCCCGAAAAAATTCCCGCCATCGTCCACGTTTTTTCCTCAAGGTCGATCAGCTCCGCACTGAGCGCCATCATGCCACCGCACTCGGCCCAAATCGGGATTCCTCGCGCGTTACATTGTTGAATCGAGCTTTGCCAAGCTTCAGCTTGACTTAAAACCTGCGCATGCAACTCTGGATAGCCACCGGGCAAATACACGGCATCGGCATCGGCTGGAACGGCCTCATTGGCTAAAGGAGAAAAGAAAAGCAGCACTGCACCCATGTCGCGCAAACATTGCAAATTGGCGGGATAAATAAAAGCAAATGCAGCATCTCGCGCAATTGCAATGCGTCGATTGTCAAGTAAGCGGGGTAATGGCGAGTCTGTGCATGAAGCTTCAAAACTGATCTCAGCCATCGCGTCCCAAGCACGGCTATCGAACATCAATGTCTGCGCATATGCATCGAGTAGCGCATCGATTTGCGCCACCTCATCGGGCAAAACCAAGCCTAAATGCCGTTCAGGCAAATGGGCTTCTTGCCTAGGAAAACTCGCCAGCAAGGGGATCGTACTGAGCGCATCAGACACCATTTGCGCATGCCCACTCGATGCAATCTTATTGGCGACCACACCGATCAAATCGACAGGACCAAAGTCACGCAAACCCATCACGACGGCCCCCACCGTTTGCGCCATCGCAGAGGCATCCACTACCGCAAGCACCGGCACCCCAAATGCGCGTGCCAAATCGGCCGATGACGGCGTGCCATCATATAAACCCATCACCCCTTCGATCAAAATCACATCAGATTCTTGCGCCGCCTGCGCCAACAAGGCGCGCGATGCTTCTAGGCCGACCATCCACAAATCGAGTGAAAAAACCGGAGCGCCACTGGCACGCTCCAAGATCATAGGATCAATAAAGTCCGGTCCCGTTTTGAACACCCGGACACGCTTACCTTGCCGCGTCAATGCCCGTGCCAGAGCGGCAGTCACTGTGGTTTTACCCTGACCCGACGCAATGGCTGATACCAACACAACTTGAGCTTGGACTACCATTCAATTCCCTCTTGCGCCACGATGCCGTCTTTAAATGCGTGCTTAACCACTTGCATATCGGTGACGGTATCGGCCACCTCGACCAACTCTGGCAAAACACCACGCCCAGTCACAATCACATGTTGCATTTCGGGTCGCGCATCGATATCGGCAATGACTTGATGGATATCGAGGTAATGGTATTTGAGTGCGATATTAAGCTCGTCTAGCAACACCAAACCTATCTTGGGATCGCGTAAAAATTCACAGGCTTTTTGCCACGCGAGCTGCGCTTTTTCCATATCGCGTTCCCTATCCTGCGTAACCCAAGTGTAGCCTTCCCCCATTGCATGGAAGCTGACCTCTTCCGGAAAACGTCGCAGAAATTTTTCTTCACCCGTGGACATCGCGCCTTTAATAAATTGCACCACCCCCACCTGCATTCCGTGCCCAAGCGCCCGCATCACCATGCCAAACCCACTTGAGCTTTTACCTTTGCCGTTGCCCGCATTGATCACCAGCACGCCAGTACGTCTTTGCGCTGCAGCGATTTTATCGTCCATCAAAATTTTCTTGCGCTCCATGCGCCTTTGATGTCGGGTATTTATATTTTCTTCGGGCGTAGACATACACAATCCTCGATCTCTGGAATAAACGAATTAATAATGCACAAGCGAACGCAATCCGCCTGCCACTTAACTTCAAAGAAAATACAACATAGAAAACCAAACGACCAAGAACCCCGTAGATCGTTTGAAACTAAACCTAAATGCAAAACGCATGCAGGCTTTTTTGTTTATGGCCGGTATCCGGGCTGACCTGCATCATCTTCCGACCTTCCCATGCGCTCATTGAATAAGAGCTACAAAGTGGTTATTGCAGAAGACTACTCAAGCATTCGATAGGCTTAAGGCAGGTTCACCGTTGCGGGGGCAGCACACGCTTGCGCTTATTTCTTTGCGCCTTGTGTTTCCCGTTTAACTGCGGACTTTGGATAAATCCGCGAGCACCAAAACAGCGCTAGTGTAGCGACTATTGCGTCCGCCGACAAGCTAGTTTATTCGCGATTTTGTATATACTTCGCCGTATAAAATATTGCAAGGCGCCTCTAAAACGCGTTGTGCTAAAGCTTGGGCTGAGAGCCCTTTTTCATAGGCCAAAATACAACGCATCACACCCGCATGGCTGATGATGACGATCGGTTTTTCCGGCGAAACGCTGGCCTCAATATCCACTAGAAACTCAATCACACGCTGCGCCAATTGAAACGCACTCTCTCCGTCCCCCGGGCAATAAGAAAGCGGGGCTAGCGCCCATGCATCGATCTCTGAACGCGCAATCTCATCCCAAGCACGCAATTCCCAAGCGCCCAAATTAATTTCCATCAAACGCGCATCAAAACACGCTTGCTCATGAATGGCCGATGCTAATAATCGACAGCGTTGCGAGGGACTGGCATAGCAGACAAACGCCAAAGGAAGTTGTTGGGGCAAGCTAGAAATCAATTCATCCAAATGCCCGGGATCCGGCGCAACATCGGACTGACCATAACAAATACCGGTCTCAATTTGTAGTCGCGGATGGCGAATTAAATAGAGCTGCATAGGCCTAGATAAACACAAAGCTCAGTGACTTGCTGTACTGCGCCCAAGCAGTCGCCCGTATAGCCACCGATGCGTTTGACATAAAATTTCGCCAGCCAGATCGTGCTTAGACTGAGCAGACCAAGTCCGAAAAGAATTTTCATGATGGGAAGGTGGGTCCATACTATCAATGCGATGGCAGGTAAAACAACCGTGCCAATTGCAATCGCCATCTCGCCATGCGACATGGCTTGCGCCAAAGGTTTTGCTTTGCCTTCGCTTCGCACATAGTTTAAAAGCCAGATCAAACTACTGGAAGCCAGGCGCGAAAAAGTATGGGCCAGCAAAAGCGCGGGAATGACAAAACTGGTCGGCATGCTGGTGAGCGTCAACCATTTACAAAACAAGACGAGTTGAATTCCGATCGCACCATACGCCCCAATTCTAGAATCCTGCATAATTTCAAGAATACGCGCTGCAGTGTAGCCACCACCAAAACCGTCGCACATATCCGCGAAACCGTCTTCGTGAAAAGCGCCTGTCAGCAGCAAACTTGCGACCATTGCCAACAACACGGCGATCCCTTGCGACCACAATAAAGCGCTGCAATAAAACACCACGCCAGAAGCAGCCGCCACCACCCAACCCACCGCAGGAAAATAACGCGCAGCCTGATTCAGCCAAGCCGCGTCAAAGCCAACCCAAGCCGGAATAGGAATACGGGTAAAAAACTGTAGCGCAATCAAGAAGAGTCTGAGCTGGTGCATCAATCTTTTCCATTTAATCTAGTCTTGAGGAGAGTTTAAACGAGCACTTCTTTCTCACTCACACTGGCCGAAGCAAACGTCGCCATCTGGTTTAAAAAATTCACTGCCGCTTGCACCAAGGGATACGCCAAAGCACTCCCGGTTCCTTCACCTAAACGCAAATCCAATTTCAAAAGCGGTTTCACACCCAGAAAATCCAACATCTTTGCATGTCCACTTTCATCCGACTGATGCGCAAAGATGCAATAGTCGACAATATTAGGGGCGATTTTTGCGGCGATCAACAGGGCGCTGGTCACAATGAATCCATCGATCAATAAAATCTTACCTCGCTCAGCCGCAGCGAGCATCGCCCCCACCATCGTGGCGATTTCAAAGCCGCCATAGCAAGCCAATATCGTGAGCGCATCATCTTGCTGCCCGTGGAGGCCGACCGCGCTTTCGATCACGCTTTGTTTGTGCGCGATTCCGGTAGCATCCAAACCCGTACCGGCACCAACGCAAAGCGCAATATCCAAACCTGTGACCGCATGCATCAGGGCCGCCGCCGAAGTCGTATTGCCGATGCCCATTTCGCCAAAGCCCACAAGCTGCCCTTTAAAATCACGCAGCAAATTCATGCCGTTTTGTAGCGCTTGTTGGCATTGCGTCTGACTCATTGCAGCCGCTTGCGCGAAATTGGCCGTCCCGTGTGCAATCTTTAAATCGTGTAAGCCCTGACGCACACCAAAATCATGATTTACCCCGGCATCAATGATTGCTAAAGCCATTTTATTTTGCTGTGCAAATACATTAATCGCAGCACCGCCGGCCAAAAAATTTTCCACCATTTGCCAAGTCACCTCTTGCGGAAACGCAGAAACACCTTCGGCAACTACACCATGATCGCCGGCAAAAATAAAAATGCAGGACTCCGACAACACCGGGGTACAGGTTCGCTGAATTAAACCTATCTGATGCGCCAAGGATTCTAGCCGCCCTAGGCTAGCCAAAGGTTTGGTTTTCTGATTAATGGCCAGCGTCAACTCGGCGGCGAGCGCCGGATTGTGGGTGGATGCGATCACAGGAAAAGTCATCATCAAATTATTCCGATTCTAGTTCTGGTAAAGTTAAACGTCCGGTATGGTAGTCATACTCATAGACCTCGCCATAACGTCCCCATTCAACCGCAACTTCGAGGACGCGCTTGGCCTCATCTTCTTTCATAAATTCATCTAGCAAGGACAATAATTGATCCTCGTGCAAACTCCCACTCGCTTCCGTTTCCAAATTGCGCCGAATATGCGCCGCCAATGGTACATGCAACAAGAGCTGTTGCCCAAATAATTCCTGACGCCCCGCTTGATCTGCGTTCACGTAAGCGTGACCTAAAGCCGTTAAACTAATATCGCCTTTCTCAATCAAGGCCAACCCCAACAAACCTAAAGCTTCATAAGTCGGGAATAATTCTTCATCCGAAATTTCCGCTTCTTCAGCCAACTGTGGCAAATCAGCGCGTCCATTAAACGGGGTATCGGCCAACAATTCTAAAACGGCCTCAATATGGCTGACATCGGTTTCTGGCAAACGATACCCCAAATGATGGCTTGCGGTCTCATCAGCGTTCGATTCACGGCTTTGACGCATGGTCATTAAGCCGTACACCTCATCAATAAAAGCACGCACTTCTATGGATTCGACATCGCGTGGTCGCGGCAAATCTATCCTCACCTCACAACGCACATGCCCTGGATCACTGCCCAAAATAATGATGCGATCGGCCATCATTACCGCTTCTTCGATGTTATGCGAAACCACCAAAATTCCCTTGGTGGGGATTTTACTTTCTTCCCACAATTCCAACATATCGTCGCGCAGGGTTTCACCCGTTAACACATCCAAAGCAGAAAATGCTTCATCCATCAACAACACATCAGGATGGGTCACCAAAGCGCGAGCAATGCCCACCCTTTGCTTCATGCCACCGGATAATTCGCGCGGCAATGCACCGCCGAAACCCGCTAGACCGATCATCTCCAACACTTCGTCAGCGCGTTGTTCACGCTCCGCTGACGCAATACCTTGCGCCTCTAAACCCAATTCCACATTTTGCTGCACCGTCAACCAAGGAAATAAGGCGAAGGATTGAAACACCATCGCCACCCCTGCCACTGGCCCATAAATCGCCTGATCGCGATACGACATTTCACCTCGATCCGCCGGAATCAAGCCCGCCATAATCCGTAACAAGGTCGATTTTCCTGAACCAGATTTCCCCAACAGAGCAACAATCTCGCCCTCCTTTAGTTGAAAATTAACCTGATCCAAGACCAAGCGCGCCGTGCCATCGTTTGCCTTAAACGATTTTGCTACATTTTTTAAATCAATCAAATTTTTCATCATGTCCGACCTCGATTTCAACGACCCAAATCTTCGGCCAGCAAATACAATTTGCGCCAGAAGAAACGATTGAGCGTCATCACAAAAATACACATCACACCAATACCCAAAGCGATGCGATGAAAGTCACCGACTTCAGTCATTTGCTTGATGTAGCTACCCAAGCCATCGGCCACCAAAGTCGTCTTACCCCAGGTCACATATTCGGCCACAATGCTGGCATTCCATGAGCCACCACTGGCCGTAATGGCACCCGTAATATAGCTAGGAAAAATCGCCGGCAAATAAACCCGCTTCCACTTTAACCAACCACGCACGCCCAAATTATCCGCAGCCAGACGCAATTCATTGGGTATCGCCGCGGCTCCGGCAACCACATTAAACAAGATGTACCACTGCGTCCCAAACACCATCAAAGGGCTGAGCCAAATATTCGCGTTTAAATTTAAACTCACCATCGCGAATACCACCACAGGAAACATCAGATTGACCGGAAACGCTGCCAAAAATTGCGCCACTGCTTGCACCCGTTGCGAATATTGTGGACGCAAACCGATCCAAACCGAAATGGGCACCCATACCAAGGAAGCCAAGGCAATTAAGACCATCACGCGAAGTAGCGTAATCAAGCCCAGCACAAGCACATGCCCAACTTCCGACCAGCCGACATCACTATGGATAAATGTAATAAGCCTAAGGGCTGCCAATATTGAGGCGAGCAGCAAAAAAGTCTCGCCTATTTTGGCCCACCTAGGTGACAAACCTGTGCTTCGTGCTTTAAGCGAAGTACCATCGTAAGGCACACTAAACCAAGACAAGGCTTTACCCAAAAACTGCCAAATTTGATGCGTCCAATTTCTAAACCAATAGCTCTTACGCATCCAGTCGAGCAACCAGGATTGTTGCGCGGTATCGCCTTGCGATTCTTCAAACCGAAATTTATCCGCCCAAGCAAGGAGCGGCCTGAAAAAAAGCTGATCGTATAAAATGATCCCCGCCAACATCGCCAAAATAGCCCAGGTAATCGCCAGCCCATTTTTCGCATCAATCGCCACCGCAATATAGGAACCAATACCCGGTAATTTAATGTCTTGCCCTGCGACAGAAATCGCTTCGGCCGCCACCAAAAAAAACCAACCGCCTGACATCGACATCATCATATTCCACAATAAACCTGGCATCGCAAAGGGAAGCTCTAAACGCCAAAACCGCTGCCAAGTGGAAAGACGGAAAATACGCGCCGCCTCATTCAATTCGGAAGGTACATTGCGCATAGACTGATACAGACTAAAAGCCATATTCCAAGCCTGCGAAGTAAAAATCGCAAAGATCGCCGCGCATTCAACGCCGAACAGGTCACCGGAAAAAAGCGCTATGAAAGGCGCGATCGCAATCGCCTGAAACCCCAAAATAGGCACCGACTGCAAAATATCCAACAGTGGCACCATCAATTTTTCTGCAGCCGCATACTTCACAGCCACCGCCGCGAAAATCAAGCTAAACAACAAAGAAAAAGCCAAAGCCGTAAACATACGCAAAATCGTACGCAGCAAATAATACGGAAGGTAAGAAGGGTCCAGCGAAATATCCAAAACTTCACCGACCACGAAAGGACGACTCATCTGCATCGCGGCAAACGCGAAAGCTGCGAGCACAGCCAGCACCAAAGGTAGCAAAGCCCAATCCCAACGATTAGGCCCTTTTTGCCCCGAGACAGAAAGTGTTTTTTGCGGATTAAATAATTCAAACATACAGCCTCCTCGGTTGAAGCCGTCAACCAAGCTTAGAACCCATCAGTACGCACTGTGGCTACCTGCATTTGCAAAATCATGTTCACCCGCTTAAACGCAAGGACAAAAACAATTAAGCGAACAGGCATGGTCAAAACAATGCGTGCATTCGGTCAATCAAAATAAGAGGGGTAAGTAGAAGCTACGAGTTAAAAAATCAACCCAGTTAGCGGGTGCTACTTGCCAAGAACAGGCAAAGTAGCAACAGAGAATCTGTATTTACAGTGCCATAAAAATGTCGAATAAGGATCGACAACTATAACTGTCCACAGAAATTTCTCCGAAATGATGAAGACCGAAGGATAGCATAAATAGACACCGCATTGGCAAAAATAGAGTGCCTATTTTGGGTCATAGGCGGCAGGAATCAGAACTGTGGGATACGAACAAAATAGGAAGGGGGAGCGCTAGCACGCGTCCACGCGCCCCTTATAAATTTTGCTAATTTCACGCCACAGCAGGGTAACTTATAGCCGGAACAGGTAATTCATTTTCACAAAAATGGTACGTCCTGTTTTTAAATTTAAGTTTTCGGTATCCCGCAACACGCGGGGTGAACCGACCCAAGCTAAATTTTCTTGCACGTCGGCGTAACCAGCGTACACCGTGGTGCCAGGCTCCAGTACATAACTCAACTGAAAATCACGGTTCAAACGTTTACCCGATTTCAAGCCACTCAATAAGGGATTTACGTCAAGATGGTGATAATCGAAAATTAAACGCGCACCTAAATAACGATTATGTTGGTAAGCGAGCTTGCTACGAAACAAAAGGTCACGGTAAATGCGTGTGCCTGGGGCGATTCCATCGTTTGCAGTTTGGCTATTGAGCTCACTTAGAAGGAAAATGCCGTCTAAGCGCAGTTGTGAATGCGGTTTAAGACCTAAATGCAAAATCATATTTTTGCCCTTGCCCAAACCCGCTCTTTGCCCACTCGCTGGGGTGTAATTAATCGATTCTTCCACGCCTCCCATCAGACCGAAATTTAACCATTTAAGCTGATCCGAAAAAAATCCAGCGGCCAAGGATTTTTTTCTAAATTCCTGTTGATCATAGCGTTCGCTACCATGCACCGTTTCGATAAACATATCGCTTGAAAACAAAGTTGAGACAGAAAATCCTAATTCCAAACTTTTATCTTGCACCACATTTGCGTGATCTTGAGTAAGGATCATTTTGAGTTCAGGGCCGGCCATCTGCACCCAACTCGACTCTTTCACATCCCACATATAACGCAACATTTGCGTGTGTTGACGCACATCTCGACGCGGCAAGAAAGCGAGCTTACTTTGGAAATCGTTCGCCACATCCAAATATTGACCGAGGTAGGAAAAATTTCTAGCAGTACGTTTGACTTCCGCGAAACCTAGTTGACCATGCTGGGTTGGCGTATTCGTTTCCTCGCTACGACTACTTGCAAGCTGTCCATTAAAATTCCAACTATCGTCGAATTGATAATGCAAATCAGCACTCATGACTGTGTTGCGGCTCGCACCGAAACGATAGTCCGTCAATAAAACACCGGCATTAGAGCCCTTAGAAAAATCGTTCTGCACCCGAGCCACGGCGATGCCAGTACGTTTCCCAAAATCGGTGTATTGCGGCTCCACATCCGCACCGGGTGCCACGTCGTCGATGAGCAAAGTTCCGAAGGACCAAGCTTGTTCGCGACCAGTCAATCGAAGCCCTGTTTTTGGTTCCGCAATTCTGCGCGAAAAAAACAAGGGCTGCGGTGTCTGAAAAAATCCCGCATTTTCTAAAAAGAAGGGGCGTTTTTCTGGGAACAAAACTTCATAGCGTTTATTTACCAGGGCTTGTGGCTCATCTGATTCGACTTCACTAAAATCTGGATTGAGCGTCAAATCCAGTGCCATCGATTCTCCTAAAACCCACTTCGCATCCAAGCCCGCCCGCGTTCTTTTTTCCTCTTGCCAGACTGGAGAATTAACATCGCTGTAATTCAAAATATGGCTACTCCCCGTGTGCACAGAAGGATTCAATTGTAGATTGCGACCGGACACCAATTTCTCCGGTATTGTCGCGCTCGCCATTTGTCCTACGAAGGGGCCATTTTGATTGATAGTGGGCCAAAACGACCATTCGTTCACGCCGCCAATAATATGCCCGACCGCGATCCCCCAAGTCTGCACATCTGCCGAAGCAAACCGCAAGCTTTTAAAAGGAATCGCCATTAAGGTAACGAAGCCTGTGTCTGTAAGTTGCCCCTCGGAGCGCCATTGCGTATCGAAATTAAAATCGATATCAATTTCCAAGCCATCTGTGCGTTTGCCGTCAAATTGAACACCGTAAGGATTGGCATGAAAAACAAAACTGCGCTGTTTGTCATGAAAGGTATCCAATTCCAACACAAGCTCATCGTCGCCAATAATATTCTCTCGCCTAGCGATATGAGCACGCACATTTTTAGGGTCAGTGGTGACCACAAATACCGCATAAAAATGCGTGTCGTCATACGACAAATACGCCTTCATTTCTTGCGAGGAAGGCGTACCATTTCCCGGCCTAAGTTGGCGGAAATTTTTAATTTCTACGCCATGTTCCTCAGGTGCGCCGCGCAAATATTCCGCTAATACCGGTGTGTGTTTAAGTTTAGGAATAATCAGCGGAGCTTCCGCGTCAGTGGCAAAAGCCCCACTAGAAAGTGAAATACAAAGTAGGCTCAATACACCACCTAACACACTGCGAATTAAAGTCATCGTTATCCTGTAAATTTTATGAAGCCGATTGAAGTGGGCGAAACGGCTTGGGACAAATATTTTAGAACTTAGTTCCGCTATCGATGTTCAGGATCAAGCTGGTAATAGGTCAAAAACATTTCAGCCGTTGCGCGTATCACTATCGCTTGCTGTTGCTCATTCAAAATCGGCTGACCCATCGCGATCTGCGGCCAGAAAGCCAAAGCCTTGAGCTGACCTTGCAGCATATCCCCCATCAAATTCGGATCAGCTTCGCGCAATTGTTGATCCGCCTGCGCAGCTTTAATCCAAGGGACAATTCCTTGCTCCTGACTCTTAAGCTTATCGACCATGTCACGGGCACGGTCAGGCGTATGGATGGTCGCGGCAACGGCAACCCGCGCGAGATCAATAAAGTTGGGATCACACACCATACGCATTTTATTTTGCAAAAATTCGATCAGTTGTGCTTTGAGGCTGCGATCACGCTGATACCTCACCTCCGCTGTTTCCGCGGCACTCTGCCACAAGTGCAAAAGGATCGCGGAAAACAAATCGTCCTTGCTTGGAAAGTGGTTGTACACCGTGCGTTTCGAGACCTCGGCGCTCGCCGCGATCTTGTCCATGCTGGTCGCTTCAAAACCACGCGAACGAAATTCAGCAATCGCTGCCTGCACGATTGCGGCACGTTTGCGATCCGTCAAACGAAGTGGACTATTCATATTTATTGGGATTTCTTTTTTAGCCTGCAGGAAAACTTCAGACTAAATTTTACACTAAGGAGTTTACTTTCTTCAATTTAGGAACTACACTGTGTAGTGCAACTTAGAAATTCACCGAAATCGCTTCCTTTTAGGAGTTCTTATGTCCATTTACCAAGCTAAAATCAATCGTGACGCGCTTGTTTCCATCCCAGCAAAAAAACAAAAGTTTGTAAATTCCCTGCCCTTGCGTGAACCAGGATTTTGGAAAAGCTTGCGCATCGCATGGAAGTTTCTAACGAACAAACCAGCCAACACTGTACCCGCCAACAGCATCCCCGTGCTTGACTTAAGCCGTGCCCAGTTATTATCCGCGCCTGACAACACGCTCTATCGACTCGGACATTCAACACTGCTCTTAAAAATGCAGGGCGCTTTTTGGCTAACTGACCCTGTGTTTTCAGAACGTGCATCGCCTTTGCAATTTGTCGGCCCCAAACGCTTTCACGATGCCCCCATCACCATCGCCGAACTGCCGCCCATTAAAGGCGTGATCCTGTCACACGATCACTATGATCACCTCGACTATGCGGCGATTATGCAATTAGCAGAAAAGACCGAATTCTTCCTTACACCACTTGGCGTGGGCGACCGTCTCGCCGCGTGGGGCATACCAATCCAGAAAATCGTGCAACTGGACTGGTGGCAGAGCCACACCCTAAGCGGCATCAAATTCGTCGCCACGCCTGCCCAACATTTTTCTGGGCGCGGTCTGGGTGACCGCGACTCCACCTTATGGGCCTCTTGGTGCATACTCAATCACGATCAAAAAATCTTCTTCAGTGGCGACTCGGGCTACTTTGACGGCTTTAAAAAAATTGGCGAACAATACGGCCCTTTCGATCTAACCATGATAGAAACCGGTGCCTACGATCCTCAATGGCCTGATGTTCATATGCAGCCCGAAGAAAGCATACAAGCGCACCTAGACCTACGCGGCAAACGCCTGCTTCCTATTCATAACGGCACCTTCGATTTAGCACTCCACGCATGGCACGAGCCCTTTGATCGCATCGTCGCATTGGCGACAGCACAGGGCCTTAGGATAAGCACACCTCGCATGGGCGAAGCAGTCGATATCGCTGAGGCGCACACGGGGCAAAGATGGTGGCTAGAATCCTTGGGCGCTGAGGACTTGAGCCTTCAAGCTTCAAGAATTTAGATTGTTGGGCGATTCATTTCGCGCAGCAATTGCGCGGATCGCAGACAATTAAGTGCACTATAATGGTGAGCGTTAACGAATTAATTAAATTAAGTTGATTGGCACTCAAATTGCGCGTCGATCATCGAACCATTTTAGAAATCTACTGCGAAAAAAATCATGCATTTACTTTTCAACGGAATGATCACAACAGGCATGACCGAATGCCCAGGCAAATTATTACTAACTAAGAAGTCGGCTTTTCTGTTAGCAGATACCGAAGATGTCAAAAACGCCGCCCTATTTTTTGGGATCGTCGGCGTCCTGCTTTCCTTATTTATTAGTCGAATGAGAGCAGGAAATTCCGAGCCCGCATTTTTGACTGATCAGGATCTAGCAGACCTTACATCAAAGGATAAAAAGAAACTCCTCTATACCGAAGCACTCGCCAAATTTTCCTTTTCTCCATCACTGGTCGTCAACCCAACAAAAATGGGATTTCGATTTCTGGACGGAACAGCGAGCGGAACATTTTCAGGATTTATGCATAAGAAAAAAATTTCAGTTTTTCTGCAAACCCAAGGGATATCTGTAACGCCGACAATTTAACGATTCCATGAAAAAGTAGGCCCCCAAAGCTGAACTGCAATTCCCAAGGATATCAAGCATTGCTCCCTTTAGTCTTCATGATATTTTCTAAGTAGCTTCAGAAAACTCTTATCTTTTTTCATGTCATCGAGTGCGCTATTCCAGCGTTGCACTATCATGGGATCGGTGCTTTTAGAGACGGCGATATACAGAGGATTTTTAAATAGCGTGTAGGCTAACTTTACGTCTGAAATACGATAGCCTGCCATGTTCGCTGAGATACCAACACCTTTTTTCGCATCGGCATATGCCGCGATCCGGCCTATCATCAACTTCTTAAAACTAGAGGTGTTGGAGCTCGCACGATCGAGATTGGTGAACCCTAAACGACTTAGAGTTTGGTCGCGAATATCGTCACGATACACGCCGATCAAACCAATTTTTTTTGCGTCGTCGAGCGTGTTTATTTTTATCTGGGAGTCGGCTTTAACGTAGAGGCCATATTCAATCGAGATCAAGGGGCCTATCCATTGATACAGGTGCTCCCGTTCAGGGGTACGTGCCATCGTGAATAGAAACGTATTGGGAACATGATTGAGTTTATCCATCCCTCTGGCCCAAGGGACGACTTGGATGACATCGGCATTACCTAAACGCGCTTGAATTTCGCGAACGATTTCAACGGTCAAGCCCGTTAATTTTTGTTCGCTATCGTAAAACTGTAGCGGTCTATCATTTTCGCAATATAAGCCTAGCGAAGTTTCGTTTTCATTTTGCGCACAGGCCTGAGTGCTCAGAATAGCCAAGCTGATTATGCTTATAACGAGTGAAATGAACCTCATACGCTTTGCTCATATACTTTGATTTCATACTGCGGATAGTAAGCTATTTTGTCCTAACTAAAGCGCTCAAGTTTAATAATATCGAAAAATATGGGGGCGAGGAAACCACTTTTGTCGCCATTTTTGCCTCAACTATGATCTCTGTTTTTCAAGGCTATCCACTGTGACATATATTGTGTGCTTTTATGCAAATGGTGGCGCAGCATCGCACCCGTAAAATTCTGACAGCGATTGTGCTCTTGCTGTACTTTGGCTTGTTTGAGGACGTTTAAAAGTGCTTGCTGCGCTTCTAGGCGATCAAACAGCCTAGACTGAATGTGCCAGCCCCGCGCTTGTGCCTGCTGCCACGCTTCTTTGTCTGTGGCGAGTTCGACTGCTGCGTCAGCAAAGCTTTGCGCGTCATTGGCAATCATACCGCCCCAATCTAGTTCGCCACACATGCCCTCACTACCAATACTCGTGGAAACACTGGGCGTGCCACAGCTCATGGCATCGGCGAGTTTGCCTTTGAGTCCCGCACCAAAACGCAAAGGTGCTAACACGACACGTGCTTGGGCAATCACTTGTTTGGCATCCGCCGCCCAACCTAGCATATGAAAACCCTCGCCCGCATTATGCAGCGCCATCGCTTTCGGAGGTGGGTAAGCGCCATAAATATGTAGTTGGGCGCTAGGAAGCTGTCGTCGAATTTTCGGCCAAATACGCTGCTTGAGCCACAGCACAGCATCCCAATTGGGTGCGTGACGAAAATTACCGATGCTGATGAAATGGGCGCGATCTGTGAAATCGGGTAGCGATTGTTGTGCTGGCGTTGCCATCAAATGCGTCTCGTGCAATAAGCTTGCCGGAACACCGAACTGTTCGCGTAACAGTGCGACTTCAAACGAGGAAATCATCAGACTTAAATCGCAACGATAAATCGCAGCGATTTCTCTATGTGCCACATCCGATTGCACCATCGCTTGATACAAGCGGGCAGGGTCAGCCAAAACGGGACCCGCATCCGGCTCAACTTTAAGCTGTGCTTTGAGTAAGTGATGCCGCGCTTCGCGCAGGCTATGCAAGTCACAGGTGTCGAGCATTCTCAAGGCATGGGGACAATGCCTTTCCACTCGCCAGCCAAATTGTTCTTCCGTGAAAAAGCGGTCAAAGACCACCATATCAGGCTGGAATTCGCCAATAAATTGATCGAAGCTATCACAATTGATCGCCACTTCACGCTCGCGAATACCCAGTGATGTCAGTGGGCTGCGATGGGATGACAAGGCCGCTGCACTGGCAAATACGATCTCCCAGCCCTGCGCTAAAAATAGCCTCAAAAACTCCATCGTTCGCCCCCCGGCGGCGGACGAATCAGGCTCAGGCCAGACATAACCTAAATAAAGAATTTTCTGCATTTTTGTCGAAAAAGATTAGGCTGGTGTGTCCTCGCTGCCCTCTTCCAAACCGAGCAAATTTTGCGCAGCATCTTGCGGCAAAGCTTCGACTTGTTTGAGTTTGCGACTCATTTGACGTGAACGAATTTCGGCTTTATCGATATGATCGGCCGCTTTCACGAGGGCATTTTTGGTTGCTGCTAATACGTCACCAAATTTGCCAAATTCCGTTTTGACTGCTCCCAACACTTGCCAGACTTCCGACGAGCGTTTTTCCAAAACCAGACTACGAAATCCCATTTGCAAACTATTGAGTAAAGCCGACAGTGTCGAGGGTCCAGCAATCGAAATACGGTGCGTGCGCTGTAATTCATCGGCCAAACCAGGTCGCCGCATGACCTCTGCATACAAACCTTCCGTGGGCAAAAAGAGAATGGCAAAATCGGTCGTCAAAGGGGGCGATAGATATTTCTCAGCAATTGTTTTTGCTTCACTACGAATCGCCCGCTCGAGTTCCTTACCCGCTTGTGCGACACCTTCGGCATCGGCTCTTTCGGCAGAATCCAATAAGCGTTCGTACTGTTCTTTCGGGAACTTAGCATCAATCGGCATCCATACCGGTGCCTTACCATCTTCTTTGCCGGGCAACTTAATCGCAAACTCAACCCGCTCTCCAGTGCCGGGTATCGTCTCTACATTTTTAGCGTATTGATCGGGCGTCAGCATTTGCTCAAGCACCATTTCCAATTGCATTTCACCCCAAGTGCCGCGCGTTTTAACATTGGTCAAGACCCGTTTTAAGTCGCCAACGCCGATCGCAAGCTGTTGCATCTCACCCAAACCTTGATGCACTTTCTCTAAACGATCAGAAACCTGCTTAAACGATTCACCCAAGCGCTGCTCCAAGGTAGCGTGCAGTTTTTCATCGACCGTTTTACGCATTTCCTCCAATTTGCTGGCGTTATCGGCTTGGAGTTGTTGAATTTTTTGTTCCAGTGTTGATCGAATTTCGCCCATGCGTTGCGCATTCGATTCCGTTAAGGTCGCCAGCGTTTGATTCAAGGTTTCAGCAAATCGCTGCAGACTCTGCCCTTGCTCATCACGCGCAGTTTGACTTTGTACGATCAGCGTTTGACGCAGCTGCTCTAACTGCTGAGCATTGGTTTCATTGAGTTTAACCAACTGCTGCGAAAAACTCTCAAGCTGATTATTTTGAAGCGTCGCAACACTGGTCAGTTGTGCCGCGAGCGTTTGCTGAAACTGCGCAAAATTTCCAACCAATTCCTGACGAGTTGCTTGCCCACTCACTTGCATTTGCTCACGCAAGGATCGCTCGCTGCGCTCTTGATTTTGTTCTAGCTGATGCAGCTGCGTTTGCAGTGCTTTCAAAATTTCCGCTTGCTGCGTATCACTTGTTTTCTGCGCTTGGCGCCATTGAAAAAACAAGATAATCGCCAAAGCGAGAAGGATAAAAATGTCGATTAAATTCATTGCTTACCTAATCCTTTATGTGCCCAGCGCTTGATCATCATGTGCCTGTTCCTGCTGATTGCGCATCCAGTCCGCCGTCTGAAAGAACGAGTGCATGAGATGCTCTTGTAGGCCTGTTTCGATACCGACATCCTGCATCGCCCACGCCATACAACGCAGCCACTGATCGCGTTCCGCGACACCAATGGCATAAGGTAAATGCCGCGCTCGTAAGCGTGGATGACCAAACTGCTGAATATATAAATCAGGACCGCCCATCCAACCGGACAGGAACCAAAACAGCTTATCCCGCGATTGATCCATCGCGGTAGGATGCAAAACACGGATTTTTTCGAACTCAGTTTCAAGTGCCATCAGGTCATAAAATCGGTCGACCATTTCACGCAATTTATCTGCACCACCTATGGCTTGATAAAGCGTTTTTTCTTCGTGAACTTCTTCCATTATTCGCTAGGCTTTCGTGTTTTGAGTTTGCGCGCAAGTAGCAGCAACACCAGTACATTGAACAACATACTGCCCACAATAATGCCCGTCTGTGCCATCGAGTTCAAATTAAACCACCAAATCGCAACCGGCTTTGAAGCCGAGACGATAGCCCAAAGCGTCATGGTCGAGACGAAAAATGAAAGAACGATGACGAGCGATTTTTCGATTTTTTTTGTGTTCATTTTATTCAGCGTGTGTATTTAAAACGTTTTGGATTGATCATAAAAAACTTTACGCAAAGGTCTTCGATCTAAGTATTGCGCAAGGAAAGTAAAGGTGCTTGATTTAAAACTTCACGCAATCCCAACCAGCCGCCAATTAAAGCACAGGCAACGCCAACGGCAGCCCCTACCAGCCAAACCAAGCTTGAAAACACCCAAGCGAATTTAAACACATAGGTCGCTAAAACCCAAGCGATGGCCGATGCACCCGTGGCTGCCAAAATGCCCGCCAAACTACCCACCAAAGCGAACTCCACCCACTGCGCATGCGAAAGCTGACGACGGGTAGCACCTAGAGCACGCAAGAGCGCTGACTCACGCATGCGTACATCTTGCGAACCTGCCAGCGCCGCATACAAGACCAAAACACCCGCAACTAAGCTAAAAGCGAACAGAAACTCAACTGCCGTAATGACTTGATTGAGCACATTTTGCAATTGCTTTACCATCGCGCCGACATCCATAATCGTTAGATTTGGATAGTCTAAGCTCAGTCGATTTGAAAACTGCGTTTGCGCCTTGGGCAAATGAAACGCGGTGATAAATGTTTGCGGCATACCCTGCATGGCACGTGGGCTAATGATGACAAAAAAATTGACTCGCATCGAACCCCAGTCAAGTTTGCGCAAACTCGTTATTTTTGCCGTTACGATTTGTCCTGCGATATCAAAGCGCAGGCGATCACCCAATTTAAGTTGTAGGGTTTTGGCTAAACCCTCTTCAACCGAGGCCTCAGCCTGTTCTGCGCTCACATCCCCAAACCAATTGCCCGCACTCACCGTATTTAAAGTGGGCAATTCAGCCATGCTAGAGAGATTAAATTCTCGTTCTATCATCGCCTTAGCCTGAGCATCCTGGTAACGGCTTGCATCGATGGCGACTTCATTTAAGCCTATCAATCGACCTCGTATCATGGGGTAAAGTTGCGGCTTGCCAAATGCTACCAATTGTTCGGAAATGCGGGCTGCCTGATCGGGCTGAATATTAAAGATAAAGTGATTCGGCGCATCCGCTGGAATCGACTGCTGCCAAGTTTTAATGAGATCAGCGCGCACGACGGTCAACAGCAAAAGCGCCATCAAACCTAAGGACAAAGCGACGATTTGCGCGATGCTTGCGCTCGGTCTGCGCTGCAGTGAAGTCAATGCAAAACGCCATGCAGGATGTTGAATAAGGCCACGCAAACGATTGAGCGAAAACATGGCCAACCAAGCACATCCCGCAAAAACCAAGAGGCCAAGCAAAAAACCAAGCGCGATCATCAGCCCCAAACGAAGATCCCCCGCCTGCCATAGCAACAGCGTCGTAAACATGCCTAAACCAAAAACATAGGTACTCAAAGTTAAAGCTTTGGGTGCATCTTGCTCGCGTCGGATCACCCGATTATGCGGCACATTGCGTAACTGCAAAATCGGCGGCATGGCAAAGCCCATCAGCAGTAAAACACCCACAAGCAATCCCTGCCAGGCTGGCAGCATACTCGCCGGTGGCAAGCTGGTCGAAATCAAATCACGCGCCCACGCCAACAAAAGAAAGTGACTAGCAAAACCAAAGGCAACCCCAATCACACTGGCCAACAATGCGAGCACTAAAAATTCAAATGCAAACAAGCCCGTCACCTGATTTTGCGTCAGTCCCAAACAACGCAACATGGCGCAAGCATCAATATGGCGCAGCATAAATCGACGTGCCGCCATCGCCACTGCAATCGCTGCCAACAAGGTCGAGAGCATACTGACCATCGCTAAAAATTGACTCGCCCTATCTAGGGTTGAGCGCATTTGCTCGTTGTTGCTTTCCAAAGATTCCAAGCGCAAATACTTCAATTCTCTCTGTTTGATTTCGCCACTCAAAAATTCTTTGAATTGATTGATTTTTTCTTTTTCACCCGCCAGCAATAAACGATAAGTCGCACGCGAACCGTCTTGTATCAAGCCCGTTCCGACGAGAGCATCTTGAGCAATCATGACGCGCGGTGCAAAGCCAAAAAAATTCGAACCTGCATCCGGTTCGTTGGCGATTTCTTGGGTCACTTTAAAAACACGCTCACCCAAATTAATGCTGTCACCGATTTGAATTTGCAACGCGGTCAGCAAAGTGGGATCAACCCATGCCTCAGTCCCCTGCGGTGTTTGATTGGTGGGAACTTCCTGCCCATGTTCGCTTAGCTTAAGTCGCCCTCTCAGCGGATAGTGCGCGTCAACGGCTTTAAGCCCGACTAATTTTGCCCGGGAATGTTCGGGATCACCGACCAAAGCCATACTGGGAAACACCACCGTCTCGGCGATTTGAAGTTGACGAGAACGCGCCGCAACTTTCCATTCTTCCTCAATTGGTTTGGTCGATGTGAGCAATAAATCTGCGGCGAGCATTTGATGCGCATCACGATCTAAACCTGAACGCAAACGATCAACAAAAAAACCAACCGAGCTGGAAGAAGCCACCGCGACAATTAAGGCCAGCAACAAAAACCGCAATTCGCCTGCACGCCAATCCCGGCCTAGCATTTTAAGAGACAAAGAAAACATGGACTTCCTTATTGACTTAGCGACCCATTTCGCCACCTACAAGAGCCGAGATTTTTTCAAATTATGCTGCGCTAGCTATCGGTTCAAAGCCTGCGCAAAATCCGCCAAAAGATCGTCCCTGTCTTCTATTCCCACCGATACCCGTATCAGTGAATCGCTAATGCCCATTTCCTGCCTGCGCGCGGCACCCATTTCGAAGAAGATGGTGTGCGCAACGGGAATTACAAGGGTGCGGTTATCACCTAAATGAGTCGCGTTAATCGCCAATTGCAAGCGATTGAGGTAATCAAAACAATCTATTTCAGGGCTCAATTCAAAGCTCAATAAGGCACCAAATTGCTGAAAAAGTTCCGTCGCAAGGGCGTGCTGCGGGTGCGAGGCTAGACCGGGATAGTGTACCGCTGCCACGCGCGTGTCGGCTTCCAACATGTGCGCTAAAGCCAAAGCATTACTGCAAGCGCGCTCCATCCGCAAAGCCAAAGTTTCAGCCCCGATCGCAATTTGATGTGCTGCGTCCGGTGCCAACGAAGCGCCAAAATCGCGCAAGGCTTTAGCACGTATCTGAGCAAGGCCTTGCTGGGTACTTGGCAATGCTCGGAAATGCGCTGCGATGTGCGGATAGCCGCTCCAATCAAACAAGCCCGTGTCGCTTAACACGCCGCCCAAAACATTGCCATGACCAGCAATCGACTTGGTCAATGAATGCAAAACCAAACCAGCCCCCACCGATCGAGCTTGAAACAAATACGGGGTCGTCATCGTGCTATCAACCACCAACAAAATACCCCGTTCACGGCACAGTTGACCGATACGCGCAAGGTCAGCGACTTGGGTGCGCGGATTGGCAATCGTTTCGACAAACACCATGCGTGTATTCGGCCGCAAGGCCGCTGCTATGAATGCAACATCGGTGGCATCGACCAAATCTAAATCAATGCCTTGTTCAGAACAGGTTTGCCACAGACTATTGGTATTTCCGAATAAATAGCGCGAAGAGACTAAATGGTCCCCTGCACGTAGCAAACCCTGAAACAAAGCGCCTATGGCCGCCATCCCAGTAGCAAAACAAATGCTGCCACGTCCCGCTTCCATCTGCGTGAGCTTTTCCTCCAAGGCGGTGACGGTAGGATTGCCCTGACGACCATAACGAAAACCCGATTGCCGCCCCTGAAAAACCGCAGCCAAATCACGCGCATCAGCATAGCCAAATGTCACTGAAGTATGCACCGGCTTGTGCGGTGCGCCATGCTCAATAGTGCGTTGCCGATCTTGGTGCAAGATACGGGTCGTAAAACCTAATTTTTTCTGCTCGCTCATAGGAAAACGGTTAGTTGATGGAGATTAGTGAAGATAGGGTCGAGTTTAACCGAGAAATTGAGTTCGAGTGAAACCACAGAACTCATGGCAGCACACCGGCCGAAAAATCTCAAAAGAAAGCATGTCACTACAAATCCAAGACAAGAAAAAACAACACAAAAAAATCATCAAAGTCTTCGAAAACAAGTAAGTCTATTAATTTGTAGCTTTCTTTTTGAAAGCTAACTTTGCATCATATTTAAATAAAATATTTGCCGATTTTATGGCTTTGCCAAGTAATTTCGTGCGTTTTTATATTACAGTCACGGCAAATCAAATTGGCTTGCGTGAACAAGAAGATGGTTTACCTAGTGAAAATTGAATGAGCGAAATTGGGGTGACTTCGCCCTTCCAACACGATTCAAAAAAGCACACAAAAAAAGGATATTTATGTGGACTAAAAAAGTGAAAGAAATTGCGGTCTTCGCAGCGATTTTAGCCTTGGGTTTGGCCTGTGGTTATGTTGCGGTACGAGCGCCTGCTTGGTTTAAACGCCCCTATACCGAGGGAAATTTCGCCGCCTATTATCCCGATACTGCTACCAAGGTTTTGGTCTACGGAACCAGTACCTGCCCCTACTGTGAAAAAACGCGTGCTCTTCTTAAAACAAGTCAGGTTGCTTTCGCCGATTTCAACATCGACAAAGCCGATAAAGCGAAAAAAGACTTCGTGGAATTAAAGGGTGAAGGCGTGCCACTCATCATCATCGGCAACCGAAGAATTGAAGGCTTCGATCCGAAGGCCATCGAAGCGGCCTTGGTAAATGTCGGCATCCACCCTGTCGCACAACAAGCACTTAAATAAATTCAGTTTTCAAAATGAAATCGACGATAAGGCGACGTCGATTTTTAGCTTTAACTTATTCGCCTAACTCAATCAAGGAAATATCTCAATGAAACTCAAATTAGCTTTCTTTTTATTTGCCTTAGGATTTGGAATGACAACGACCTATGCGATGGGAACATCTTTCGCCCTGTGCCGCTCAGTTTGCTTAAAAGAATACAGAGGATGTTTAAAGTCCGGTGAAGATCAACAAGTTTGCAATGAAGAGCGTTCGCAATGCATTTCTGATTGTATCGATTCATCAGGTATGTAAGCCAAGTTAGTCATCAAGGAAAAATATTCTCTTGATGCCTTCGGGTACGGATTCGGAAATAAACCGCGCACCAAAACTACGGCCAAACTCATTTGTTTGACGCAGTACTCAAATTTAATCCATTAAACTACAAGGGACTACATCATGAAACTCAAATTAGCTTTGTTTTTATTCGCACTCGGTTTCGGTACGACGGCGGCATTTGCAAGTGGGCCAAGCTATGCTCAATGCAAAGCCATGTGTACTGCCCAATATAACGCTTGCCTAAGTTCTGGCACGCCGGTAAGCGAATGCAAATCGGATCGTGCTTCATGCATTCCTGACTGCATGCTTTGGTAAGATTTGAAGATAAATTCTTTTTGGAAGCAATAATTCTTTATCTGCGTTGAAGCTTGTCGCATGTAAAGTGAGGCGGCGAACCAAAGTATCGGTTTGCCACCCTCATTGCAGCAGATTTTTCCTTACACCTTTCAATAGCGCCAGATCCTCCCGAGCACGACCTCGACACACGCAAAGTGAGCAGACGATTTATTCACCTGCAAAACTTTCGAATTGACTTATCGCCTTTCCCCCAAAAACGCAAGCGTTTTGCGCACACACTCCACACTACTCTTTCGACACCTACCCAGAATCCTCAACTTCGTTTATTCTCACGTTGCACTAGAAATGTGTTCACACT
>JAHFQV010000167.1 GCA_023259175.1 Oxalobacteraceae bacterium
CGCCATTGATTTCCTGTGATTCCGCTTCCATGCGGCGCAATTCATTGCGCCCTACGTACTATTTATTTTTTGGAGAATAAATTATCGTATGAGCGTGGAAAAAAATAAACAAAAAGGACAGTAAAACCCAAGAATATTATTATTACGCCTGATAACCGAACAATAAATAGAAACCATTTTTTCTGTAGATACGCATCATCAAATCCACTTCTGAAATTTTGGGGTCTCAGAATATTTTCAATGCCCCCAAGAATTGCAATCAGGAAACAAAATAAAACAAACGCTGTTTTCACTTTTCCTCCATTTTATTTTCAATGCAAACATCGCAATGAAATTGCGCAGAATATCATTTGGCCTACCAAATACCAAGCCATCAGGTTTCTCTCTTGCAGATCATTAGTCGCGTAGGATGGGCACGTTTTTTGTGTCCACGCGGTGCTCGAACTTACCTCCGGGACTTACTCTCAACGACATGGTGTTGGCGTGCATCGGATATTGACCACCCCTGCGCATTTGGTCGGCTTCGAATATATTTTTGCCCCGCCATCTTTCAGATTGGCAGCCCGATTTAAAACTATTTAAAATTATTTGAAAACCACCGTTTTATGACCATTCCATAGGATCCTATGTTCAACAAAATAGGTCACCGCGCGTGCTAACACCACGCACTCAACATCACGGCCAATCGCGCTGAGTTTATCCGGGCTCATTGCATGGTCAACGCGCTCGACATCTTGTTCAATGATAGGTCCCTCATCTAAATCGCCGGTTACAAAATGCGCAGTCGCACCGATTAATTTCACACCCCGGTCATGCGCTTGATAATACGGTTTGGCACCTTTAAAGCTCGGCAAAAAAGAATGGTGAATATTGATCGCACGACCATTTAAGGCCTGACACATTTCTGGTGAAAGAATTTGCATGTAGCGCGCCAAAACGACCAGCTCCGCCTGGCTATTTTCAATGACATCCAAAATCTTCTTTTCTTGCGAACGCTTCTCATCAATCGATGCACCTGCTACCAAAGGAAAATGATGAAAAGGGATGTTGTAGCTAGCCGCTAATTGATAGAAATCGCTGTGATTTGAAATGATCGCTTTGATCTCTACAGGTAACAAACCACTTTTGTAACGGAATAGTAGATCGTTTAGGCAATGTCCAATTTTTGAAACCATCAAAACAAGGCCAAGTTTATGATGGGCATCATGTAACTGCCATGCCATATCCCATCCCAGCGCGATTTCTGCAAATTCTTGACGCAATCGTACTTGGTCCATCCCTGCATCTTCAGAGGAGAAATGCACGCGCATAAAGAACAATTGAGAATAGGCGTCACCAAATTGGGCGGAGTCGATAATGTTGCAGCCATGCCCTGCTAAAAAACCAGAGACGCTATGAACAATGCCGCGCTGATCGGGGCAGGAAATGGTGAGGATGTATTCTGGCTTCATATGATGTTTTCGTTGAACAAGGTCTAAAAATCGGCTTCTTAAAAAGATGGGATTTCAGGTTTTTCAAAGCGATCTGCGCTTCCTCAACTGCTGGAAATAGTCGCACTGCATTGTCTCATGTTCTAGGGAAGCGCGGATTTATTCGGCATGCACGTTCGAGCCCAAAACGGGATAAGTTTGGTAGCAACATTACCGCAGCTTGGCTGGTGCAAAGCAAGGGGATTTGCTGCCAATATCGCCCGCTATTATTAACTTAGGGCCGAACCCGGAGAGAAATCCCATTTTCGTTGGAGCCGCCAACATAGCGGTGGGCGAGCGACAGGTCTATAAGCCCAGCGCCTTAAAATTCTTGGATCGAATTGCGTCCAGCACTTGCTGCGCCTCCCGCTGCACGGCATCGCGATCCGCTTGATTCGGCATAGACTGAAGATACCGGTCCAATACACTGCCGTAACACTGGCCCATGCTGGCACACATCTGCAGCGCGGTGAGCGAGCCAGCGCCACAATCCAAGCCCATTTGGCAGGCTGCAATCGAGAACGCGAGGGAATGAAGATCCGGTCGCAGATCACTGTGAGCACTTTGCCCATCTACCTGAGCGACGCCAATTTGATTAATGAATGCGCTCAGCGAAGCGATCGCAAAAGCATCTTGCGATGAAATAATATCGCGCGCAACCTGCATTGCCTGTTCTGGTTTTCCGTCGGTCAAATGTTTTGATGCGATGTCGCCTGGACTAAGGATGGCACCACTATTGGATGCCTCTTGCTGATGCTGAGTTGCGCTCAGTGATTCTGCGCGCGTCATGTGAGAAAAATGTTTACAACGCCCAAATAGACTGCGATAGGCCTCGACCCGCAAAGCTGTGGCAGGATCGCCTTTCGGTAAGGCTTTGGTCAAATTTTCTATCGAAATGGACTGGCCTTGTGGCGCAATAAATGTCGGAAAACAGGCCGACCAAGCACGGTAGGCAATATGTCGCTCGACTGGATTTTTGCTATCTTTAAACTGCTGGTAGGTCGCACTCAAATCTAGGCTACGTTCTAACGGATTTCCGAGAAGTCTAGTCGCATCCGCATAGCTATTGGTAGCGACATGATTAGCGTCAGCAGTTGACCTTGGCACCTGCGTAGGCGGAATGAATGCGGCATTGATCACGCTAGACGAGCTTGTCTTTGGTATCGATGAATCTGATGAAAAATAGTAAGTTGCAGCTAGAAAGATCAGCAGTACCGCAATCCCCATAGCGAGTTTTTTTGTGTTCATAGCGCCAAATACAAACCCCGGCATGCAGCCGGGGTCGCGAATCAAAATATCAATCGAAATGACTTACATGCAGCCATTGATCTTAAACGAAGTTACACGGGTACTCCAGTTGAAAGTACCGTCCGCCTTCAGATACTCAGAGGTATACCAGAAGGTGCAATCATCAACAGGATCAACACTCAAGTGGCTGTAATCACCCCAACGACTAAGCGTACCTGTTTGTGCGCCAGCACCTTGCACAATGACGGTCTCATCGCTCAAGGTATTGAGCGCATCACCAGCAAGACGGGTGGCATAGCGCAACGCCGGTTTGATGGTGCCGCTAGACGCACTATAAGCTAAAGCGATATTCCCCATTTTATCCATCGCAACGCTACCCATCCAGCGCGAAGTGCTGTCTGGTGAATAAGTCGATTGCTGGAACACGACCGGCGTAGCCGATGGGTTACGGATTTCATACCAGCGCGTTGCACTATACGAGTTACGTTTGGTTGTGCCCACTTTGACGGCGTGATTGACCACCAAAGCTTCATGACCATCGGCAAACTTACGATATGCCAAGCGATACATCGCACGGTCTGCCAAGGAATCGAGCGTGCGACTAGTGCCCGCTTGCGGAACGCAAGTGCCACCGCCACAGGCGGCGTTAAATGCGGTCACCGGGATCGCAGTTGGACCGGTGAATGTTGTATTGGCTACGTTGGCCCAATCCACATGGAACTTCCACATATTCAGAGAATTAGTGCCCAGATTGATGAAAAAGTTAGGCGTACCAGCAGTAGGCAAAGTCTTGCCATCCAAATCGGAAGGTAACAGACCACCATAACTCGTACTCAACTGGAAGCACTGCTGTGACGCAGTAGGAGAACCTGCCAACATAGAGGCGCGATCCATCGCACAAGCCTTGGCACCGCCAAAGGTGTTCGGCACAAACATGTTGTAACTCACATAGTAGGCATCTGGCCAAACACCCGCTTTAGGATAGTCATTAAAGCCTGTGTATTGGAAAGCGTAACGATCATAGCCCCCAGTTGCATCCGAAGTTTTCGAGACAGCGATACATTGCATGTAAGGCCCCCCCGTTGGCACCGCAAATTGCATCAAGACCCAACGGTCGGCCAGTTTGTCGTACAACACGATAGGGTCGCCATCATTGGTTGATTCGCAGACACCGCCAAAACCGCTAAACAAGGTATTCCCAGCAACTGGCCCATAAGTGGCAGCGCCAGTACTTTTATTAAATATCGTAAAGGAAGAATTGACCCACTGTACAAACTGCGTAGCGCCTACAGCACCCGTGGTATCCGGTGGTGCGGACTGCACCGTGAAGCTACCGGAGGGTCCGCTAAATCCCTGTCCCAGGCCATCAAAGCCTAGACCGGTCGTCGTCGGAGCCGCCAGCGAAGTTGTATGACCTAATTGTGCTGCTCTATCATAATCAAAGTTGGGTGAGTCAACATACGGTACGCGTTTTTTCTCTTTTGCTTCTCTGCGGAACGATGTATCAACTGCTTTACCAGCGGTCGTACCAAGGACAAAATCGTGATCATGATGCGCTGAGTGAATTACCTCAGCCTTGTTTTGCCCCGGTGCATTCGCAGAATTTCCCTGCGCCATTGCAACAATAGGCAGCGAAGCAGCGATTACGACCGCAGCGCCCAATAAATAATTATTTTTTAAATTCATATTTTTCCCCAAGTTTTGTGAATTGTGCTGCCATAACGGACTTTTGACCCAAGCAATCTTTTTGTAGCCAACTCTAGCGATACATTTCATTGGCTTTTTAGAGTCTAAGCTCTAAACAACTGCGCCCTCAAGAAAAACTTATGCCATCTCCATGTGGATTCTCACCGCTCAATTTCATGCTTAATATTTCTATTTACCATGATTTCTTCCTGCATATGCAGCAATTCAAAGAACCCGAAATGCAGACATTTAATCACATTAGCGAGGGCGTATCACATTACCGCACTGCAGCATAAGTAAATGCAATGCTTATAAGCACATGCAAAACAAACCACGCCCTCGCATTCTCCACAAAATTATACTTTGTTACATTTTTGCCTCATTTCGTACAGATTCACAACAATTTCCCGACAAAATAAATACGGAGCAACCAGACCAGTTCACCTTTTTTGCTTGAACTGGTGCGACATACATAGCGATTCATCGGCTTCTTTTTAACAAAAAATTCAAAAAATTGTAGCCGCTAAATCTGTGCTCAAAACGGCTGAAGTA
Source organism: Oxalobacteraceae bacterium (assembly GCA_023259175.1). Classification (GTDB taxonomy): domain Bacteria; phylum Pseudomonadota; class Gammaproteobacteria; order Burkholderiales; family Burkholderiaceae_D; genus Undibacterium. The sequence continues at coordinate 4,956 of JAHFQV010000167.1, forward strand.
TTTTCGCCGTAGTGATGCTTGGTGTGAGGCTTGGCAGGGAAGCACGGGCCAAGCAGTGCCGCGTCAGAGCGTGGGAAACGATCCGCGAGAACTGATTAGACGCACGTCGCGCTTTGTCCACTGCGCGTGACATGATTTGCTGGGAATGAATCGTCCGAACTAGGAACCACTTGGGAAGCGCGGATTTATTCGATAAGCGCGTTCGAGCCTAAAACGAGATGAGATTGGTAGCAACATCACCGCAGCTTCGCTGCTGCCAAGCAAGGGAATGCGCTGCCAAAATCACCCGCGAGTGTCACTTTTAGACCGAACCCGAAGGGAAAACCCATTTTTTCGTTGATCAAGGACGTAAAATCAGTTTTCAAAAAAATGGGTTTTCGCGCTTATCGAGTAAATCCGCGCTTCCCTAGAGGGAGGGATCAGCAATAGTAGCCAAAGAACTGCCCAAATCAATTGGACATAGAACAGTACTCACAACTTTCAGGCTCAGCAATCCGACAAGGCGAAATGGGAAGAATTATTTTCGCGCAATCCACATGGGTGACTGGTGCGACTCACGTAAGCAATCGACGAAGCAAAAAGGCACGAGGAAATTTCGCAAAAAATGTGATGGTGGAAGCGGTAAAAATTACCGCCTTAGCTGCTAAGCTTTTGCACCACTGCTTGACATGGTTTGGTTAATGGGTGCCCCCTGCA
>JAHFQV010000065.1 GCA_023259175.1 Oxalobacteraceae bacterium
GCAAGCGTACTTTGATTATTCCCGCGGCACTCGCTTACGGCGCACGCGATGTCGGCAATGGCTTGATACCTGCCAATTCCGATTTAATTTTTGATGTGGAATTACTCAAGACCAAATAAATTTTAGCGCTGTCCGATAGGAGGTTTCTGAAATGTACCTACTCGCTCTGGACCAAGGCACTTCAAGCTCGCGTTCTATTATTTTTAATGACAGGGGCGAAATCGTCGGCAGCGCACAGCAAGAATTCACACAATATTATCCACAAGCGGGATGGGTAGAACACGATGCAATGGAAATCTGGCAGAGTCAGATTTCCACACTCCATCAAGTCTTAAAATCCACTCAACTCCGACCCCAAGACATCGCCGCCATCGGCATTACAAATCAACGCGAAACGACCATCCTATGGCATCGCAAAACCGGACTCCCTATTTGCCCGGCCATCGTGTGGCAAGATAGACGCACAAGCGACTTGTGCGAGGAACTTCGGTCGCAAGGCTACGATAAAATCATACGGGCTAAAACCGGCCTAGTGCTCGACCCCTATTTTTCAGCCAGTAAAATAGCTTGGATACTCGAGCACATACCCAGCGCGCGAGCACTAGCAGAGCGTGGCGAATTGGCATTTGGAACAGTCGATACTTGGTTGGCCTATCAATTAAGCGATCAAAATCTTCATGTCACTGATGTGACTAACGCTTCCCGCACCATGCTTTGGAATATTCACGAACATTGCTGGGACCAAGATTTACTCACTCTTTTTAATATTCCTGAATCACTCCTGCCACAAGTTCATCCCTCCTCATATCGTTTTGGTGACGCACGTATTTTTGAAGCGAGTATTCCCATTGCAGGTATCGCGGGTGATCAACAAGCCGCTTTATTTGGCCAAGTTTGCTTTGAAGCCGGCCTCGCCAAAAACACCTACGGCACCGGATGTTTTATGTTATTACACACTGGCGAACAAAGCCAACAATCCGAGCATGGACTGATCAATACCCGTGCTTGCCAACTCGGTACGCCAAAGCCACAGCCAGCGCAATTTGCATTAGAAGGCAGTGTTTTTATCGGCGGTGCAGTGGTTCAATGGCTGCGCGATAATCTACATGCGATTTCAAAATCAAACGAAATTGAAACTCTCGCCGCGCAGGTTAAAGACAGCGATGGCGTCATCTTTATCCCCGCTTTCGCAGGTCTAGGCGCACCACATTGGACCCCACAAATACGAGGTGCCATCTTTGGCCTACATCGCGGAACCCAGATGGCGCATATTGCACGCGCTGCGATCGAAGCTATCGCCTATCAGAGCACCGAATTACTCTTTGCGATGCAAGAAGATTGCGCGCATCATCGTCAAACACCGCTACGCGAAATGCGAGTCGATGGTGGGGCGGCGGCAAACAATTTTCTATTGCAATTTCAAGCTGATTTAATCGGGATTCCAGTCGTGCGCCCGAAAATACTCGAGACCACGGCTTTGGGTGTCGCCTTTCTCGCGGGACTTGCAATTGGTCTCTTTGAAGACATGGCTGCTTGCGCAGAATTATGGCAAGAAGATAGGCGATTTGAACCGCAAATTTCTTCTAGCCTGGCAGCCGAATTACTACAGCAATGGCAAAGCAAAATTCAAGTCCTAAGAAGTACGGTTTAAAAACAAACTTTAAAACGGAGAGAACATGAAACTCATTAAATTAGGCGCAATCATCATCACATCGATCATCGTTTTTCTAATCGGCATCGCCTACCTTTTACCGAATGAATACGGTGTCACACGCAGCATCATGATTAAGGCGAGTCCGGAAAAAATATTCCCTTACCTCGTAACACCCAAGGAATGGACAAAATGGTCGGTCTGGAACCAACGCGACCCCAATATGCTGATGACTTACAACGGCATACCATCCGGTCAGGGCGCGTCGTGGACTTGGCAAAGTAAGTCACAAGGCAATGGATCAATGACCTTCACCCAGATCGCAGAGAATGTCTCCATCAAATATGAACTTCAATTTGAGGGCATGGGGAAAGCGTCTATCGGCACTTTAATGCTAGAAAATAAGGGAGAAATGACCGAGCTCACATGGACAATGACGGGAAATAGCCAAGGCAATTTTATGATGAAACTCTTCGCACCTTTTATGAATCAGATGGTTGGACCTGATTTTGAAGCTGGACTCACGAGCTTAAAAACCCTACTTGAAAAATCTAATTGAAAAACCCTAATTACACACGAACCGCTCTCAATATTAACGACAGAAAATAAATATCAAGAGCGGTAAAATATTTTATTTAATTTGCTCACGCATGACCTGAAACGCTGCCCGCATTTTCTCAGAAGCCGGTTCACCAAAACGACTACCGATCACGATCCCTGCACACGCGAAAAAGAATCCCGGTACCAATTCATAGAGACCTAGCCACTTCATCTCACCCCAAACCAAGACCGTCAAAGCACCCACAAACATACCCAACAAAGCGCCATTACGATTCATATTTGGCCAAATTAAAGACAGCAAAACCACGGGGCCGAACGCCGCACCAAATCCGGCCCAAGCATTACTCACCAAACCTAAAACACTACTCTTAGGATTGGCTGCAATCATGATCGCGATAACAGCTACAACCAAGACCATCATACGGCCAAACCACACTAATTCCTTTTGACTCGCTTGCGGTCTCAAAAAAGATTTATAAAAATCTTCAGTCAACGCCGACGAACAAACCAAGAGTTGGCAAGATAAAGTACTCATCACCGCCGCTAAAATAGCGGACAATAAAATACCTGCAATCCAAGGATTAAATAAAATCTGCGACAGCGAAATAAATACGGTTTCCTTATTCGCGCTCACCGCAGCTGCTTGATCTGGATGTCCCGCAAAATACGCGATACCAAAAAAACCGACCGCCATCGCACCCAATAAACACAAGATCATCCAAGTCATCCCAATACGACGCGCATTTTTAATCGTCGAAAAATTTTCCGCGGCCATAAAGCGCGCCAAAATATGCGGCTGACCCATGTAACCCAAACCCCAACCCAACAAAGAAATAATACCAACAAATGTCGTACCACTTAACATATCGGTGTAACGTGGATTAAGTGCTTGAATAACCGTCATCGCTTCATTTAATCCACCAACTTTAACAATCACCATCGCAGGCGCTAACAACAGAGCGAAAATCATAAGCGTCGCTTGCACAGTATCGGTCCAACTCACCGCTAAAAAACCGCCAATAAAAACATAGATGATCGTCGCAGCCGCACCCGCCCACAAAGAAACGACGTAACTAAAACCAAAAGTCTGCTGAAAAAGTCGCGCACCCGCCACCATCCCCGACGCACAATAAATCGTAAAAAATATTAGTATCACCAAGGCTGAAATCACCCGCAAAAAACGACTATGATCTTCAAAGCGATGGGTAAAATAATCGGGTAAGGTCAAGGCATTATTACTAATTTCGGTATAGACCCGCAAACGACCTGCCACTAAATTCCAATTAAACCAAGCCCCAATAATCAGTCCAATTGCGATCCAAGCTTCGGATAAACCCGAAGCATATAAAGCGCCCGGTAAGCCCATTAAAAGCCAACCGCTCATATCAGATGCACCGGCACTCATCGCGGTTACAAAAGCACCTAAGCTTCGTCCGCCCAAAATATAATCCGATAAATTATTGGTAAACCGCCATGCGGCAAATCCTATTCCTAACATCGCCAAAATATAAATGGTGAAGGTAATACTCGTTGGATTACTAAAGTCCATCTCCAGACCGCCTTTCTGCTTATTTTTATAAAACCAAAGAAATCATCGTAAAAATCTGGTTTGAATTCTCTAAAATCAAACATAGACTTTCACAAAAACGCAGTATGGCGCAAGCTAAACAAGATGACAATCGAAGTTAGTCGATAAGCTGATTTAGCCTGTGGATAAACTTCTGCATATTCCCCGTAAGGATTGTGCAAAACTAAGACTTTTGTCCCCACCCTAAAACTTACGCAAAAACTATTCTTAGCCTATACAAAATTTATACGTCACTTTATCCTTAGGCTAAGCACTTGATTTTTGTCCGGTAAACCGACTTATCCACAAAAAAACAGGCGCTTAATTACTACTACTATGTATATATAAACATCTTGTTTTAAAAAAGGAGACCTTTGAAGAATTCAAACCCAAAAAGCAAGTGCCCCAACTTAAATTCTGACAATCCCATAGGATTGATCTTCGCAATGCGTGAAGAACAAGCGGGCTTAGAAAAGGAAATGCTAAATCCGAAAACGACGATCATCGGCAACAAGAAATTTGTTCAAGGTCATTTATGGGGAAATGAAGTCGTCACCGTTTTGTCAGGAATCGGTAAAGTCGCTGCTGCCAGCACTTGCGCTTACCTACTTCAACATTTTTCGCCTAGCTGCCTTGTTTTAAGCGGGGTTGCTGGCGCTGTAGACCCTCGACTCTGCATAGGGGATATCGTGATCGCTGAAAACCTACTACAGCACGATATGGATGCCAGACCCTTATTTCAACAATATGAAATTCCCTTGACCGGCAAAATCACCTTTGAAACTGACCCAATCCTAAATTCACGCTTAATGCAAGCAAGCGAATTCGTATTAAGCCAACTTAAACCAGAGGAAAAGTCCAATAAAGTATTTCAAGGGCAAATCGCAAGTGGCGATCAATTTATTAACGACCCCTATATCATCAAAAAGCTAAAAAAAGATTTACCTGATTTGTTAGCTGTTGAAATGGAAGGTGCAGCAATCGCTCAAGTCTGCTTCGAAGCGAAATGTGCTTTTGGGGTACTAAGAATTATTTCCGATAAAGCAGACTTAAACGCAGAAAACGATTTTCAACATTTCATTAAAACCCTTGCAGCACCTAGAAATTTAGCCATACTAAAACGTTTTTTACTCGCTTCGCACTGTGGTCAATAAAAATTTTGTTGGCCACTTTAAGTAGGTTCATGCAAATACCTTTTATGATCAATTGCTATTTATATTGCGGCCCAGTCAGTAAGAATGCACCACCCTGATAGAGGGTCGTAATATCGTCCGCAACCGGGTAAGCGCCCGAGTTTGGAAACTTATGCGCAAAAGCGGCTGAACTGTCTTTGGCTTGGTAGCCCAAGTGACTGGCGTAGCGGTTATCCCACCAGCTGGCAGGATTGTTGGAAACGCCAAAGCTAATGGTGTGGCCGACGCGTGGCGTGAATAGCGCACAACGCAGTAATTCAAGCAAGTCATCATAGCTAAAATAGGTCACCATCATACGGGGGTTAACCGGTTCTGGGAACGATGAGCCGATGCGTACACAAACCGTTTCTATGCCAAAGCGATCAAAATAATAACGTGACAGGGTTTCGCCAAAACATTTGCTAACGCCGTACATGCCGTCGGCCCGCATTGGCATATGGGCGTCGATATAGTCGGTGGTTTTGTAATAGCCAACCGTATGATTTGAACTGGCAAAAATCACGCGTTTGACTTGTGCTTGATGGACCGCTTCATAAATATGGTAGGTACCGAGAATATTCGCCTGCATGATGGCTTCGAAATTATTTTCGGTGGAAATGCCACCGAAGTGTAGCACCACGTCGACCTCTTGCATCAGGGTGTGCACCGCAGCTTTGTCCGACAGGTCGCATGGCATAATTTCTTCACCTTCTTGGGCTTCGCCCATGTCGACGATATCGCTCAAACGTACAATATCCGCCCAAGGTTTGATGCGCTCGCGCAAAACACGGCCAAGACCACCGGCCGCGCCGGTCAATAAGATGCGTTTGAATGGTTTATTGGATGCGACTGGTTTCATGCTTACCTCGTAAATTGTGTGTTCTGTTTTTGTTCATTGATTTCATGTGGCCGCTGAGCTGCTTGAACCGAGATTTTCCATTAGGCGCACCTTTGGTGCTTTTTGAGCGTTGACGGCGATTTTGCGGTCATTTTCGTATGATTTTATTTTCCCATAGCGAGCTATGGGAAAATAAAATCACGCAAAACTGCCTCGCAAACTCATCCGTCATCATCTCAAACCCTAATGGAAAATCTCGGTTGAAATTATTCGGCACTGTGTCAGCGCAGCTTAAGTAATGGGTGCCGGGTTAAATAGCACCAGAGAATTTTGTAATTTCCAATGTTCTGCCCAGGTTTTTTTGCCACTGGCGACCTCCAACATGAAATGAAAGAGTTCCCAGCCGACATCGCTAATACTGCTCTCACCGCTGGCGATTTTGCCGGCGTTGATATCCATTAAATCGTACCAGCGCTTGGCAAGCTCATTGCGCGTCGCCACTTTTACCACTGGCACTGCGGCTAGGCCATAGGGCGTGCCGCGTCCGGTGGTAAAGACATGCATATTCATACCTGCAGCCAATTGCAAAGTGCCACAGATGAAATCGCTGGCGGGCGTGACGGCGTAAATCAAACCTTTACTGGTGCTACTGAGTTTTTCGCCTGGCGCCAAGACACCGGTAATTGCGCTGCTACCCGATTTCACAATGGAACCCATGGCTTTCTCGACGATATTAGAGAGTCCGCCTTTTTTATTGCCAGGCGTGGTATTGGCGCTACGATCAACGCCGCCCCGCTTTAGATACTGGTCGTACCACGCCATTTCCCGAATCATCGCGTCGGCAATGGCTGGTGTGGCTGCACGCGCAGTAAGTTGATCGATGCCATCGCGCACTTCGGTGACTTCCGAAAACATCACGGTAGCGCCAGCCCGCACCAAGAGATCAGTGGCAAAGCCGACTGCGGGGTTGGCGGTAACACCAGAGAACGCATCGCTGCCGCCACACTGCACGCCTATGACTAAATCGGAAGCGGGGCAAGTCTCACGGCGGCGTTGATTGAGCGCGGTGAGTTGTTGTTCCGCAGTGCTCATAATAGCGTCTATCATCGCCATAAAGCCCACGTGTTGGCTGTCCTGGAGGCAGACAATAAGCGGTTCGCTGGTGTTTTGTATGGGGATCGCTGCTTTCGGAAATAAACGAGTGGGTTGCAGTTTTTCACAGCCCAAACTGACCACCATCGCCTGACCACCAAAATTGGGATTAAGACTAATATTGCGCACCGTGCGTATCGGAATTTGCGCATCCGGCGCATCAATCGCCACCCCGCAACCATAGGTATGATCGAGCCCTATGACGTCATCCACGTGGGGGAATTTTGGTAGGAGTTCTTCTTTGATGCGCTTTACCGCACATTCAACCACACCAGCAACGCACTGCACCGTGGTGGTGATGGCTAAAATATTGCGCGTGCCAACGCTGCCATCGCGGTTGCGAAAGCCCTGGAAAGTATAGCCTTCTAAAGGACTGGTTGCGGGGGCAGGCCGATCGGCAATCGGTAAATTATGCAAATCGCGCGCTGCTGGCAGTTGCACCAGGGCTTCCTGTATCCAGCGACCTTGGGCGATGGTTTCGGTGGCGTAGCCTATGGTGACGTTGTAGCGCACGATTTTTTCATGGGCAAGTAGGCTCACTAAGGCGAGTTTGTGTCCTTGTGGAATGGCCTCGATCAAGCGTAGTCCACAGGGGAACTGGGTGCCTGCAGGCAGGCCGCCATCATTGACCACTATGGCGACATTGTCGTTGACGTGCATCTTGATATACAGCGGTGATTGGGTTTCGGTTGCCATATTCTCTCTCTCGTTCTTTGCTCGGTCCTTGCTCATTTTTTGAGCGTATCGCTACATAGGAAGGGTTTAACCCGCTTTGTAAATTTGGTCTGACCACAAAATATTTTATCTAAGACTACAGGTTTTTCTTGGGGAGAATTGGCAAATTTCTAATAAAAATAGCGGTATCTTCCGCGTTTTTGCTTGAACTTGATCTTGTTTTTAGCACTTGTTGTGGCGAGTATGCCACTAAAAAAAATATTTGGCTAGTCCAGATTGTTAAATTGGTCGAACCACATTAGAATGGCCTGACCAAATGTGATAAAATGGTTCTTGAATTTCAAATTAGGTGCTGGAATCAAGTACGGAAAATAAAATGCGGTGAAATTGAGAAGTATAAAAATTCAAAAGAGTAGAAGTTTGGAAGCGTAGAAATTTAGAAGTGAAGAAATTAAAAAGTGCAGAGACATGATTAAGAAAATTTCCAATGTGAACGAACACACAGCGCAAGAACCGCGTTTATATCGCGTGGTGGCAGATCGAATTCTGTCGCTGATTCAGGATGAAGAAATTAAAGCGGGCGAGCGATTGCCCTCTGAACGTGATTTGGCCGCAAAGCTGGCGGTTAGTCGCGCTTCCTTGAGAGAGGCAATCCTGGCCCTCGAATTGGGTGGTGTAGTGGAGGTGCGTGGTGGTTCTGGGGTGTATGTCTGCGAACAAATGGCAGAAGAGTCAGACATGCCAGAGGTTGGCCCTGGTCCGTTCGAAGTCTTATCAGCACGCCGTCTCATTGAGTCTGAGGTGGCAGCGATTGCGGCACGGGTCGCAACTGATGGCGCGATTGATGCCATTCTCAAAGCGGTACTGGAAATGGAAAAGCATCATGAAGATCAATCCAGTAACGAGCAAGCCGATCGCGAGTTTCACTTATCGATAGCACGGGCAACCGGGAATAGCGCTTTGGTGGGAACCGTTGAATATCTATGGAATCAGCGCGGACGTTTGTGGCATCGCTTAAAAGAGCATTTTCAGACTGAAGAGTTGCGTCAATTAACGCTGACTGACCATCGTAATATTTTGGAGGCGATTGCTGCACACGATCCAGCGGAGGCCAGAAAAGCAATGCGGGCACATTTGGAACGCGTTACGCGCACTTTTTCACGTGGCTAAGCATCGCTGGTTCGCGTAAAAAAGTTCTTCGACATTTGGTTTAAAAAAAAGGGTTCATTTGTAAAGAAATTTAATGCGTAAGTTTTAGTAATGCAGTAATCGTTTTCCCAACTGACTGGCTAGACCTCGAAACAGTGCGATCTGTTTCTTCGTTGATACGGCAAAGAGTACGCGAGGTGCTCCGACTAGGGTTTCATGCTCAAAACGAGTATGGGCTTCAATTACAATTAGTAGGAGACAATTCAATGAAAACCAGCAAGAACAATCATCAGCATCATCAACTTCAACTTCAACTTCAAAAACTCACTTTATCCGCCATTACCGTTGCTGTCTTATGTGTGATGCAGCAAGCACAGGCGCAAGATCCAATGCGTATTGAGGTGACCGGTTCCTCAATAAAGCGCTTGGCGAGTGAAGCGTCTTTGCCGATCACCGCAGTATCTGGCGAGGAGCTGGAGAAGCGCGGTATGACTACTTTGGCAGATTTGATGATGGCGTTGCCACAATCAAATTCACTAGCGCCATCTAATGCCGGTTCCGGAACCAATGTTAATTTGCGCGGCTTGGGTGTTAATCGTACCTTGGTGCTATTGAATGGGCGTCGCTTGGCGAATGAAGCGATTGCGGATGGTTATGCCAATCTTGATGTCATTCCTATGAGCGCAATTGCACGCGTTGAGATTTTGAATGATGGTGCATCGTCTATCTACGGCTCAGATGCCATTGGTGGTGTGGTTAACTTCATTACCAAACGTGAATACCGGGGCGCCTCGATCACTGCGCAAGCGGTGCAGCCGCAGCGCGAAGGTGGCGGTGAGGAAAAGCGTTTGAGTTTCATCCTTGGTGCAGGGGATTTGCAAAAGGATGGTTGGAATATTTATGCCACGATGGATGCGCATAAACGCAGCCGTTTATTGGGTTCAGATCGTTATGATTTGAGCTCACCGGAATTATTGACTAGCATCGGTCGCGCACCATCGTTGGCGAGTGGCGGTTTTGCGATGCCAGCAAACTTCACCATTCCAAGCAATAAGGCCTTCCTTGCCGCCAATCCTTACTATGCTACAGGCTGCGCGGCACCTTATTCGATTCAGGGCGGCAAGAACACCTGTGTCATTAATAACCTTACTTATAGCACCGCGCTATATGCTAACGATCAAGTGACTTTCTTCACGAAGGCCACCAAGAAAATTAGCGATGATCATCAGATCTCCATCGAATACAACCGCGGCGAAGAACATATTTTTGGCACTAAGATTCCAACAACCAGCTTGGCTGCAAATGGTGTCACCGCCTTGTTGCCAGCAACGAGTAAATGGTATCCAGGCGGTTCCGGAGGCGTCCCTGCGGTCACTGGTGTGACTGGTGCGCCGTTGCTGGTCACTTGGAGTGTGGCCGATTTAGGTGCTTACACAAGCAAAGACGAGCAGATAAATCAGCGTTTAAACCTGACGGATGAAGGCGTGATTGGCGGGTGGGATTACAAAGCTGGACTCATTATGGGTGTGAGTGATCGGGTTGGCTATCTTGATTCTGGCGCGGTCGACGGCATCAAGTTATTGACTGGTATCGCGAACGGTACTTTGAATCCTTTTGGCTTGCAAGATGCAACAGGCAAAGCCTATCTCGACAGTATCGGTTTGAACGGACAACAGTTACGCGTTTCGAAAAGTACCTACACGGGCCTTGAATTGACGATGAATAAAGCCATCATGCAATTGCCCGCTGGTTCTTTGGGCATGGCGGTGGGTCTCGATTTGCATCGTGATACGACAGAAGATACAAAAACCGATTTGGGCAAGATCGCCACCTACGCCGCTTCCGTGCCCTCGCATGGCCAAGGTAATAGAAGCGTCGCCGCTCTTTATACCGAATTGGAAATTCCTGTTACTAAAGAATTGAATGTGAATCTGGCGGTACGCGACGATCATTTTAGTGACTTCGGAAACACCATCAATCCGAAAGCCAGTTTCCGCTATCAACCATCGAGCATGGTGATGTTCCGTGGCTCTGCCAATTCTGGCTTTCGTGCGCCTACCCTATTTGATCGTTATGGGTATCGCCTGCCAGGCGCCACCACCACCACAGGCGCGACCTGGGATGATCCTGTGCAATGTCCTGGCCCTACCCCGGCCATAGCAGGAACTGGTAAAGCTTTGCCTGGACTGGTTGCCGCCACCGTCTGCAATGTGAAGTTACCAAAACAAACCGGCAGTAATGCGGAGCTGGTGCCAGAAACTTCGGTCGGTGCCACACTCGGTATGGTGTTGGAGCCAATGAAAAATCTGACCATGTCCTTGGACTATTGGAAAATCACGATGAAAGACATGCTGGCAAATTTGCCAGAGCAAGCTTACTTCTTAAATCCAAGCAAGTATGCCGATTTGTTTGTGCGTGATGCGACGGGTAAGTTGTTGTACATTAAAAACGTCACCATGAATCTGGGCGGCCAAAAAGCAGCAGGTATCGACCTGGCAGCAAACTACGCATTTCCAAGCAATAGCTATGGTAGTTTCAAAATTAATTTGAATGGCACTTACCTCACCCAGTTTGACAATCAACTGGAAAAGGGCGGTGATTATACGTCCAATATTGGCCGCTTTGGTTTGGCAAGTAACGGCACGACCAGCAGTTTGCCGATAATTACCTTCCGCTGGAAGCATACCCTGGCCTTGAACTGGACTAAGGGGGATTGGAATGCGCAGCTCACCGAAAATTACAACACCGGTTACCATGATCAGAACCTGGTCGCGGCGCAATACTTCCGCGATATCAAACCTTATTCCGTGGTGAATTTTACCCTCGCATACAAAGGCTTTAATCATTTCAAAATCGTCGCTGGTGTCACCAATTTGTTTGATGTCAATCCACCGGTTACCAACCACAATGGATATAACGGTTACTTGAGTAGTGCGGCAAGTCCAATTGGCCGGGCGTTTAATACGCGCATTACTTATAGTTTCTACTAAGCCTGAGAAAAGCCTCGCAGCGCCCAATGCGAGGTTTTTTGTGTTTGGAATGACTACCTTCTTTGAACCTAGAAACGGCGGTTGGACGGGTTTGAGTGTGCATTTTTCCGCCCATCTGGCAAGGCGCGACGACGACGCAACCTCCACGTTGATAGGAGGAGGTTACTTCACTGAAGTAACACAAAAGTCCAGATGGGCGAAAAAGTGTGCAATCAAGCCTGTAGCGCACTCACCGAAATGGTGATCACCATAAAGCGAACAATATGTCGACAAATCAAAAACTTAAAGGCGATCTTGAGCGGTCAACTGCCGTTTCTAGGTTGAATACTATGAACCACAAATTTCCTGCGAAAAATTCGCCCGCTTCGGATGTGATTGCTGACTATCTTTCACCAGCGCTTGCACCCATCGTTACATCACCTAAACGCCGCCAATTCTTGCAAGGCTTAACCTGGACAGGATTGGCAAGTTTGAGTCCGCTATCGGCCATCGCGGCGCCAAAAATAGCCGATCCGTGGAAAGAAGCAGATGCGATCATCCATCGGGTTGCTAAGCCACGTCATTTCCGTCAGGAAGACTTCCTCATTACGGCGTTTGGCGCCAAAGCCTGCGAAACGACGGCCATAACTGCCTGGATTTCTTTCGTGGAAAAAGCGGCGATGCAAACGCCGGTTAAGGATGCGACGGATTGTTATCTGGCGATCAGCAATGCGATTCAAGCCTGCCATCAAGCAGGTGGTGGTCGGGTGGTGATCCCCAAGGGAAATTGGTATTGTGCCGGCCCAATCGTGTTGCTCTCCGATGTACATGTGCATTTGCAGGCCGGTGCACATGTCTACTTCAGCAACAACCCCAATGATTATGCCAAGTACGGTGCCTACGATTGCGGTGCCAATGGGAAGTTGTCGATCACCCGTTGGGAAGGCAATGATTGCTTGAATTTTTCTTCCTTGGTGTATGCCTACGGACAAAACAATATCGCGCTCACCGGTGAAGATTGGAGCAGCATTTTAGATGGTCAGGCCGGTGTTGATTGGAATGATCAGGCTGAGTGCTGGTGGTCGTGGAAGGGCAGAGAGAAGCCAAACTCGGCAGGCGATATTGCGGCGGGAAAATCGGGTGCGTATATTCCCCATGTAGTCGGTCGCACCGAAGAAGCGGTGAATCCGATGAACCCGACTTCTTTAGAACAGGTGGCACCACACTTAAGTGCCGAAGAGCGTGCCATGATACAAGGCGAGGGCGACCGCTGGCGGCGTGATTCTGCTTACTTGCGTGCCTTGGCCGAGGCCAAAGTGCCACTCGAAAAACGCGTGTTCGGACATGGTCATTATCTGCGGCCACATATGGTGCAATTTATCAGTTGCACCAAGGTTTTATTTGAAAACTATCAAAGTACCAATACCCCATTTTGGCAGCACAATCCAGTTAATTGTAGGAACATGCATGTCAAACATATCTATGCCAATAGTATGGGACCCAATAGTGATGGCTTCGATCCGGAGTCTTGCGATTACGTATTGATTGATGACTGTACTTTCAACACGGGCGATGATTGTATTGCCGTCGATTCAGGCAAAGGTCCCGATATTCAATTTGGTCCTTCACAAAATATCGTGATCCAAAATTGCAAGATGCACAGTGGTCATGGTGCGATGACGTTTGGCAGCATAATGTCGGGCGGTATACAAAATGTGTATGCGCAAAATCTCGTGTTCGAAAATAGCCACTGGAAAACGGACCCGCTGAATATTGCAATTCGCCTCAAGACCAACATGAGCCGTGGTGGCTTTCTGCGTAATCTGCATATCCGTAACGTGAGCATACCAAACGGCATTCGAACAACGCCTGCATTTTTTTCTAGTATCGCCGGTTCTGTGATCCCAAATAAATCGGTGGCAACTTCTGCAGGTGGCGTGATTACGATCGATTGTGGCTACGATCCTGCCAATGATAATGTGCGAAACCGTCCGCCGGTGGTGAGCGATGTGCATATTTCCAACGTCACAGTGGGCAATGTTCCTACCGCGAATGGGCAGTTCTCTAGCTATCAGGCGATCGTGATCTTGGGTCCTGTGGTTTCTGACTATAACGGCAAAGGCACCCCTGTCGTGCTGCCAGTCTCGAACATTACGATTACCGACTGTGATTTAGGTAACCCAGTCAATGCGGCGCAGCCGATTTATCTTTACAACGTCAAAGCTTTGACTTTGAAAAATGTGAAGATCGGTGGCAAAACCTTTAATCAAACCATGTCGTCTTGAGCGCTGTCTACATTACTTATATTCTTAATTATGAATCGATTTTTCAATGTGGCGATCATGCGCCGTGCAGGCCTTTTTCTGAGCGCGGTATTTGGCTTGATGCTAATGTGGGTGCCACATGTTCACGCACAATCAGCACAGTTTAGTACTCGCGTGATACTGGTGGGTGATTCCACCATGGCGAGCAAAAGTGGCTATGGCGATGCTTTGTGCGCACGCTTTCAAGTGACTGTTGATTGCGTCAATTTGGCACGTGGTGGCCGCAGTTCGGGTAGTTTTCGGGCTGAAGGTTTGTGGGACAAAGTACCAGCATTACTTCGTCAGAGGGACGTGAAAAACACCTATGTTCTGATTCAATTTGGTCATAATGATCAACCAGGTAAGCCTGGCAGATCGACTGATTTAGTCACCGAATTTCCTGTGAATATGGCGCGCTATGTAGCAGAAGTGAAAGCGCTGGGTGGTGTGCCCGTGTTAGTTACGCCTCTAACACGGCGTAGTTTTCATGACGGTGTATTGGAAAATAATTTGCTGCCTTGGGCGCAGTCGATAGAGACGGTGGCGAAGGAATCGCAAACCGTGCTATTGCCTTTGAACGCCGACAGTTATGCTGCGGTTCAAACCATGGGGGAAGCTGAGGCAGATACCTTGGCCGTGGCACCGCCACCGCCAACGGTGGTGGAGACAACGAAACAAGATCTCGCCAGACTCGAGCGGCAGGGTGCAGCCAGATCTGCTTTCGATCGCACCCATGTCGGCGTTAAAGGTGCAGCGGTTTTTGCGAAAATGGTAGAGCAAGAATTGACCTCGCAAGTGCCAGCTTTGCGTGATGCATTCAAAGCCATGGAAGGAGTGGCACAATGAGCCGCGCTATATTGGCTAGCTTAGTCTTACTCGGTCTGTGCTGTGAGGCAGTGCAAGCGCAAGACAGCCGGATTGTGAAGCAACCCGTCATGCCCAGGGTTTGCACTATTTTGACTGCCAATCAAGCGGACCATGATGGGAGTGCGGCCTTAGACACTGCGCGCATACAAACGGCCTTAGATCAATGCACGCAAGGGCAGGCGGTCGAATTGGCGGCAAATAATGAAAAAAATCGCTTTCAGGCAGGGCCGTTGCGTTTGCCAGGCGGGATAAGTTTGATGATTGATCCTGAGGTGACTTTGTATGCCAGCACCGATGCTGCGTTATTTCACAAAGGAACCCAGAGCTGCGGAGTGAATGGCGAGAAGGGGCGCAATTGTCGGCCCTTTATTACCATAGAAGACGCACGTGGCAGTGGGATTTATGGCAGTGGTGTGATTGATGGGCAAGGCGGCAAACTAGTGCAAGGCAAGCAGGAAAGCTGGTGGCAAATGGCGCGTCGGGCCCAGCAAGAGAACAATGAACACAATGTGCCGCGCCTGATAGAAATAAATCGTTCGCAAGACATTACGCTCTATCAAGTGACTCTGCGTAATGCAGCAAATTTTCATGTCACCTTAAATCAGGTGGATGGCTTTACTGCCTGGGGTATCAAGATCGACACCCCCGCTAATGCGAGAAATACTGACGGAATCGACCCTATCTCTTCACGCAATATCACGATCGCGCATAGCTTTATACGAACTGGTGACGACAACATCGCCATTAAAGGTGGAAAAAGCGGTCTGGTGGAAAACGTCTCGATTCTGCATAATCATTTTTATAGCGGTCACGGTATGTCGATAGGCAGTGAAACCAACGGTGGTGTGCGTAAGATCTTGGTGCAAGATTTGACTATGGATGGCAGCACTTCGGGTTTGCGAATTAAGAGTGATGTGTCGCGTGGGGGCATGGTGGAGCAAGTGCGCTATGAAGACATTTGTTTGCGCAATGTGAAGGCGCCGATTGATATTGATACCCATTACAATCCGAAAGCACAAGGGAATGCTATCCCCCAGTATCGCGAGATTCAATTGGATCATGTCAGCAGTTTGACGCCGGGGCGAATTATTCTACGTGGCTACGATGCCCAACATCCTTTGGGAATTCAATTCAAACAAGTTGCCATCGCCGCCAATTCTCCCCAGTTAGTCCAATACGCCGAGATTCAATTGGAACAGCGTGACATTAAGATCGCTGAGCAAAATACACTGGCCGACGCGCTGAATTTTCAAACACCTGTAGCCGCCGATTGCCAGACAAAATTTTTGGATTTTCCCGCGCCGGAAGAAAGAAATTTTCGCCCGCAATTAAGACCAGATCAAGCTAAGCAGTATGCGATGAGCCAAGTGCTGCGAACCACCGGTGTGGCTGGAAAAGAAGTTGTTGATCCTTGGGATCCGGTGACGCAAGAGATTGCGACCCCTGTGAAGCCAGACTACCTCGTTGATGGCAATGCCAAGGAACTCGCGAATAGTAAAACGCAATTTACACGGATACAGGCCGCAATCAATCAGGCAGTGCTCGATGCACGCCAGCTTTCCGCAGAAAAATCGAAGAAATCACGATTGTATATTCAGGTCCTTCCCGGGTTTTATCACGAGCTAATCTATGTGCCAGCAAGTGCACTGCCGATTACGCTGTATTCTACGGAAAGTGATGCACGTCAGACTAAGATTTATGCCAGTGTTCATGCTGCTCTATTGGGCAAATCGTTTAGTGAAAAATACGCCGCGCAATTTGTTGGCGTTGATCGCAGTATTCAAGACATGTATCAGGCGGCAAAAGAGCGAAATGTAGTGGGCACCAACGGTACGGCAATTGCCTGGATACGCGCAGATGGTTTTCAGATCAAAAATATCACCATCGAAAACAGTTACAACAAAGATGCCGTCGATATTAAAACCGAATGTCCGAATAGTCGCTGTGGCGCGACGGCAGGCACGGCGCCCGTTGTGGTGGTGCATCATCAGGCGGTGGCGATGATGGTGGAGGGGGCCGATAAGGTGCAGTTTGAAAATATCCGTCTCCATGGATTTCAAGACACCTTATATTTGCGTTCCAGTGCGGTCGCGAAAACGGCGCGCAGTTTTTTCTATCGTTCTTACATAGAAGGGAATGTCGATTTTATTTTTGGGGATACGACGGCTTACTTCTACCGCTCCGAAATCAAATCGCTGGGGGATCGTGCGACATCTTATGTGCTGGCGCCCAACACCAACGTAAAAACTGCCTATGGCTTTGTCTTCAACGAATGCGACTTCACCAATGACGGTAGTGCAAATGCTTTGGCGGGACAATTTTATTTAGGTAGACAATGGTTTCATACCCAAAAATGCACCCCTTATGCGGGCATCAATCAAGCCGACTACAGTTGCACGCTGGCTGGCACCGATAGTTATCAAGCACCGCGTGGCAGTATCTCAAAAAGCGTCTTAGAGACAGTAGGGAAAGCCGTCATCCTCAATTCGACAATCGGTCGTCATATTCAGCGACAACATCCTTGGGCGGACTGGAATAAAAAGGGCAGTCTGGCGTATCGGCCTGCGCAGTTTACGGTGAGTGATTACTGGCGCAATTTGCGTGACGCTGGTGTTGATCCTGTTTTGCATCTGGGGTATGACGCGAAGGAGGAGTCGGTGACGACTAGTGCAGACATTTTTCTGGGCGAATTCAATAACGTGCAGCAGTAAGCCTGGAAAAGATAAATCGGAGATATCGATGTCGACAAAAAAACTAAACCATACCCTGGCAGCACTTCAAGCTCGTCGGCTTTTTTTGAAAAATGCCGCAGTCGGCAGTCTCGCGATGGGTCATGCCTCGGTCTTGCCATCGGCTTTGGCGCAGGACGTTGGCGCCGCTACCCCTGCGCTAGATCCGTGGCTGGCCGCGCAAGCGATTGTGGATCGCTGTGCAACGCCATTACATTTTCGCGAGGAAGATTTTCCCATCCGTGCATTTGGCGCTAAGCCTTGTGAACTGACGCCCGTCCGTGCTTGGATTTCTTTTGAAGAGCAGGCAAATCTATTGACGCCTAAGTCAGCCTCTTTCGATTGTTATGCCGCTATTCAAGCCGCGATTACCGCTTGTCATAAGGCGGGCGGTGGGCGGGTTGTGATCGAAAAAGGTAATTGGTATTGTGCTGGGCCGATGGTGCTGCTATCTAACGTACACGTGCATTTGCAAGCAGGTGCGCATCTTTTTTTCAGCCATCAACCCGAGGACTACGCGAAATACGGCAGTGTCGATTGTGGCCAACAAGGGCGCTTAGTGATTTCACGTTGGCAAAGTAATGACTGCCTTAATTATTCACCGATGATCTATGCATTTGGCCAAAGCAATATCGCTTTGACGGGCGAAGACTGGACCAGCATTTTAGATGGACAAGCGGGGGTGCCATTTAACGATGCCGGCGATTGCTGGTGGACCTGGAAAGGCAAGCAACGCACGATCAATTCTGTGGGCCAGGGCAGTACCCCGAATTATCAAGCAGGGAAGATGTCAGAAAACACGTTGAATGTTTTGAACGCCAATGCCTTAGCAGATTTGTTGGCAATCAGTGCGGACGATGCAGCATTAATTCAAGGTGAGGGGGAACGCTGGCGTGCCGATGGCGCCTACTTGCCAGCATTGTCGGAAGCGGGTGTACCGTTAGCGAAACGGGTGTTTGGCAAAGGCCATTTTTTACGTCCGCCTATGCTACAACTGATCGCTTGCGACAAGGTTTTACTGCAAGGCTACCAAGTCAATAATACGCCGTTCTGGCAGCATCATCCGGTGAATTGCCGGGATCTTCAAATTCGCAAAGTCCTCGCGAAAAGTCACGGTCCGAACAGCGATGGTTTTGATCCGGAAGCCTGCGATCATGTTTTGGTGGAGTCATGTACTTTCGATACAGGCGACGATTGCATTGCCATTAAAGCGGGTAAAAATAAGGATACGCAATACGGTCCCTCACAAAATATCGTGATACAAAATTGCACCATGCAGAGCGGACACGGTGCCGTTACCTTGGGCAGTGAAATGGCGGGGGGCATACAAAATGTGTACGCACAAAATCTGCTGTTCGAAAATAAAAATTGGGCGACGAATCCACTCAATACGGCGATACGACTCAAGACAAATTTGAATCGCGGCGGATTTTTGCGCAATTTTTATGTGCGCAATATACACATACCAAATGGCGTGCAAACTAGTCCTTCGTTTTACGCTTCGCTGCCCGGTTCGCCCATCGCTTCGCGCACGGTGGCATCAGCGGCAGGTGCCGTGGTTACCTTCGATTGCGATTATGCGCCTGTGGCGGACAATGTTCGCACACGCCCACCTGAAGTGAGCAATGTTCATATCGCCAACGTCACTGTGGGCAACGTGAAATCGAAAACAGGTCGGCACTCCTGTTATCAAGCGATTGTGATTTTGGGGCCAGTGGCATCGGACTATAACGGTCGCTCACCTGCGCCGAGAATACTTCCGGTAAGCCAGGTCTACATAGAAGACTGTGATTTCGGCACTCCCGCAAATCAAAATCAGCCACTGTATCTGTACAACGTGCAGGGCTTACATTTGAAAAACGTGAAAATTGGTGAGGTGGTGATGAATCAGGATTATCAAACTTGATGTGGT
>JAHFQV010000066.1 GCA_023259175.1 Oxalobacteraceae bacterium
TAATTAGCGACTGCTTGTAAGGAAGTGCAGGCGTTTGCGACTAATGACGTATGAGTACTTTAGGACTTACAAGTTAATCCCAGGGAGAAAAAAGTGTTTCAATTGTTTTTGAAGTTGCATCGCATCCTTACCCGCTTTGACGCCGCGATAAGTCGGCAGGGGTGGGCTCTATTGGGTTTGTTATTGCGCGTATTTGTGGGATGGCAATTTCTTCACTCAGGTTTGCTAAAGCTGGCGAACTGGGAGGGGACTTTAGAGCTGTTTCGTGACGAATATCATGTGCCTTTGTTGTCGCCTGACTTGGCCGCTTATTTGGGAACGGCAGGCGAATTGGCTTTACCCATTTTTTTGTTCGTCGGCTTATTTTCGCGTCCCGCAGCACTAGCACTTTTTTTCGTGAATCTAATGGCCGTGGTTTCCTATCCCGCGCTCTGGATGTTCGATTGTCCTGCAGCCATAACGGACCATCTCTATTGGGGTTTGATACTCGTGATACTGACGGTGAATGGTGTTGGCCGTGCTAGTTTGGATCATTTTTTAACGCAGAGGATGGTGAGCCTGCGCAGATAATTAATTTGGCTTAAAAAAAGGACGAGACCTTTACAGGTGTCGTCCTTTTTCTATTGGGGGAAAGAATTATTTCCAGCCGCGTTTGCCAATTTCACCAAACACAAAACTAGCAAATAAAGATTGACCGAAGGGGGTTGGATGAACCGTATCGGCAAAATAGTATTTGCTGGTATCACCTGGAATTAAGTTGGCGGCGTTGCAGACCAAGGATGAACCCAAAGGATTTTTTGCAGGCGATAAATCGCAAGCCGGTGTCGTTACATTGGAAATGCCATAGTTCGCTGGATTGGCAGCTTGATCACGGAAACGTGTGTAGAGATCGACGAACAGAACGTTTTCATTTCCCGCCAAACCGGCTAATAAGCGCGCATTGAAGGTGACGGTCATACCGTTGAGCAAAGCTTGCGTATCTGCGCTTTGGCTTAAGGCGCTTGGAGTCTTGCTTAAGTCGGGCATGTTGACGACAACAACATATTTAGCACCTTTCGCCAATATCATATTGTTGACGTAAGAGGCTAACTCTGTGCCTGCTGTACCCATGGCATCAACGTAAGTTTGCGCATTTGCTTTTGCATACGCAGCACCGGCTGGCGCACCAACGCTGACGGATAGAGCGGCAACCGCGCCGGCGACACAATTACTTGCTTGTGCGTCCGTCGGTTTGCATGCGCCGCTTGCGATGTCTTTCTGAATTTGGCCGGGAACTGCGGCCGTGACTGCGGCTGTGGCTGCTGCCGTAGCTGCAGCAGAAAGCGAGCCTGCTTGAATAAAGCCGTCATTGGCACCGCCACTGATAAACACGACTTCCGTGCCGCTAAATTTACCGCCATTGGCATCCAAATGATTTTGAATTTGTTTTACGACCGGCACGGTTAATTGGCCGAGGACCGCGTTGGCACCGCCGAGCAGTTTATTGCCAGGGCCAACAGGGTTCGTGACCCGAGCGCCGCCTTGTGCGTAGCCAGTGCAACCTGCATTATTTTTAACGGGTACGCTAAAACCTTTGACAGCCATGCCGTCGAGACCGGTTTGTGCTGCGCAAGGTGCTGGAAAGCCCAAATTGCCCGCGATGATTTCAGTCCAGTTTTGTGCGGTTGGGCTGTTAACCGTGTATTTGCCACCGCCCAAGGCCGCGACTGTGCCCACTGCATAGGTGCCGACATCGCTCAAACTATCGCCGAACGTGACCTGTGATGTAAATTTGATTTTTGGTGCCGGGTCAGTCGCACTAGGGCTGCTACCGCCACAAGCAGCTAAAACCGCAGCGCTTAGAAGTGTCAATGAAAGTTTAAGATGACGCATTTTATCTCCTGGTCAATTGTTGATTTTTGCTAAACGAACGCATGTGCTATTTAGTGTGCTCACTATATGTCAATAATCCAGCTTGATGTGCTAATCCGTGCAATTAAACGACACCGAAAATTAGAAGAGTTCTTCCAAAATTATTGTTTCCCGCTTAATATTTTGTGATCTTAATTTATTCGACTTTTAAATTAAAAATGATCGCGATTTCATAGAGGCGACCGACAATTTAACAGTAACAGAATGCGATGTGAAAATGCGCAGTATTCCACGTATCTTTTTTACGACAATTTGGCGATAGCTTCGACTGCTCCTATACAAGACTCGCGATCAATGTCATATTTTGCACACGTCAAATTGTTGGTGTCAATTTTTCAATTGGATTTCAAATTAGGACGAATGTGTAAGGTTCTTGGCGAGATAGTAAAGACGCTGCAGGGCTGTTTTACATCATTCCTAAACAGATTAAGAGCAACTTATCAGGGGACAGTAAAAATGAAACAAAAAATCTTGGCAGCCGTTATCGGAACCTGTTTCGCAGCGCCAGTGTTTGCGCAAACCAATGTGACGGTGTACGGCATTATGGATGCGGGTCTGCAGGTGAGTAAAAATGGTAGCACTACGCAGAAAAAATTGGTTAGCGGTATTGCGGACGGCTCACGGTTAGGCTTTAAAGGCACCGAAGATTTGGGCGGCGGTTATAAGGCGATTTTCAATTTGGAAGCG
Source organism: Oxalobacteraceae bacterium (assembly GCA_023259175.1). Classification (GTDB taxonomy): domain Bacteria; phylum Pseudomonadota; class Gammaproteobacteria; order Burkholderiales; family Burkholderiaceae_D; genus Undibacterium. The sequence goes on from JAHFQV010000066.1 coordinate 2,599, forward strand.
CGTGTTGAACTCGATACCGGTAGTAATAAAGCCGGCAATCTGAGCGATTATCAAGGCTATGCCTTGACTAAGGGCATGGATTTTCCCGATTTCGGTAGCCCAGCGCTGCGCGGTGCGGCGGCGCAAACTTTAGCTGCGGTACGCAGTGCTTTGCAACCAAAATACAATGTTAATGCTACACCTGACATCATTTTAAAACGCGGCGGTGGCCCGGATGGTGGCATGTTTGACCGTACCGCGATGGTCGGCCTGATCACGCCAGTCGGGGCAGTCTTGGCGGGTCGTATGTACACACCTGCGTATGAAATTTTCGCAGCCGCGGATACTTTTGAAAGTGGTACTGCCGGTAGCTGGGGTAGTATTACTGGCGGCACCGGTGGCTTACTCACCTCTGGCATCGCAATTCGTTCCAATAAATCGGCGCAATACCGTATCGAGCTGCCAAACGGCATCGGCGCAGCTTTAATGTATGGCTTCAAAAATTCTGGCTATGTGGGTCTGGACAAGAATTTTGTCGCGGGTAATGTCAAGTATAAGAAAAATGGTTTTGATGTTGGTATCGGTTATAACCGTGGTACCAACGAAGATGGTTCGACCGGCTTGATCACCACCACAGCAGGTGGCTCTTATATGATCGGTGACATGAGCACCACAGGTGACATGAAACTTTTTGCTGGCTATCAAAGCATGAAGAATGAAAATTCGATTTTGCTTCCGCCATTTTTTGATGCTTGGGACACGGAAATCGCAGCAGGTTTAAAAGCCGGTGGTGTGCCAGCGCCCGTGCTCGCAGCCTGGACCAGTATTTTCCGCGCCAATATGGTGAAGAACTTTAAGCTCGACGCAGTGAGTTATAGCTTGGGTATGCATTACAAATTGGGCGGTGGTCGCGTGATGGCCTCGGTTTCACGTCAAGATGATAGAACACGTTCGAATAGCGATGCAACACAGTACGCGATTGGCTATGATTACAACCTGTCTAAGCGTACTGATATTTATACGGTGTTCGGTATGATTAAGAACCAAAATGACGGTCAATATGCGCCGGGTGCAGCCAGTGCTCCAGGTGGCTTTACTGAAATGCCTGGTCAAACCGGTCGCGCATTTCAATTAGGTATGCGCCATCGTTTTTAATCAGGGCTGATTAGGTTTTTCGAGGACCGTCCCAGCGCAATGCTGGGACGATTCTAGATCAGGCTTGGTTCAAACTGCAACTTGGTTTCGACCTCTTTCCTTGGCGCGATACAGCGCCGCATCCGCATTGGCGATCAGCGCCAGACCATCTTGTCCCTGCGCGAGTGAGGCTAGACCCAAAGACACCGTGATCGGCGGTAGGGCATTGTTATCGGCATCAAAAATAGTGGCTTGACGGATGCGGTCACACAGACGCTCTGCAACGACTAATGCGCTTTCTTTGCTGGTATTGGGAAGTATGACCAGCATTTCTTCACCACCATAACGTGCAGCAAAATCATTGGGACGCAAGCCGGTACTGATAATTCTTGCGGCGGTTTGTAGTGCCTCATCTCCTTTGACATGGCCGAAACGGTCATTAAATTCTTTGAAGTGATCAAGGTCAGCCATGATGACGCTTAATTCAGTCTCGGTCGCGTGCGCATTATCGATCAAGCCCGGTAGTTGAGCATTGAGCCAAGAACGATTGTGGAGTGCGGTTAAGCCGTCAACCATGGAAAGCTGGCGATAAAATTCGCCGATTTTTTGGCGATTGCGAAGTTGCGCATTGGCTGCGCGCAAGCGAAAGGAAAGTAGTTGCAATAAATTGCGAGCGACCCCATTGGATTGGTCGATTAATTGCCATAAGCTGTCCGAGTCTATCACCAATAACTGACTAACGACGACCGCTGCAATACTGGCGCTATGGGCTTGGTCATCTAGCACGGCCAATTCGCCCACACATTCCCCAGGGAAATACTGCACATGGGCTTGCTCAAGTTGCCTGCGCGAGGTTTGTGCAGTTTGAGCCAGGGTGCCACTTAGGATGACATATAAATGGCTTTGTTTGCTGTGGCTGTCGAGTACGATCTCGCCAGCTTTAAATTCTACGATCATGCAATGCGCGAGCGCGGCGCGAATTTGTGTCTGGTTTTCCTCGGGCAAATCGCAAAATAGGGCAATTTGTTTGAGGCTAAATGGGCTGTCCTTAAAATTTGCAATTGTTTTCATTTGTCTTCTCTTATCAGGGGCGGATGACTTTTTATAGGTGTATCTTGTGGCAAGTGGAACGTCGTCAATATGAAACAAACTCGTCGGTATCATACCTGAACTTAAAACGAAATTGAAAATGAAATTGAAGGGGATTTACCCGCTTATTGCACGGTTTTAAGCGATTTTTTTCTTTGAATGGACTTGTGACGATGGTCAAAAAATATTCTTCGATGAATTTAGAAAATCGCGCTCTTGGTTTTGTGCTATCTTCGCGAGAATGCTAGGGAAGCGCGGATCTATTCGATAAGCGCGAAACCCCATTTTTTTGAATTACCTTTTTTTTGACACTTATGTTTGATTTCTTTTCAAAAATCGTTCAACGACGTACACCCCAAAGCAATATTGACTCTATCCGTATGCAGGCCGTACTTGCGGTGCAGGAAGAGCAAGCGCAGCAAAAACAAACGCAAATAGAGGCGGATCGACAGCGTTTTTCACTGTCCCTGGAAGCGGCTGGCGACGACGAGCAATTGAATCTCGCTTTGGTACTTTCTTGTGATTTTGCGGACGGACGCTTTTTGGCAGTACAAAAAATCAAGCGCCAGCATCATTTACAAGAACTGCTACCGCTGATGCGTAAGCAAGATAAGCGCGTCGCCAAATGGATACAAGCACGCTTAGACGAATTTGAGGTGAGTGATCGACTGCAGCACGCTGCGCAATTATGTATAGCGTATGCCGATCAACTATTGACTCAGGATGTGTTGCTCACTAATCAGTTGGTTGAACTCGACAAGCAGCATCGAAATATTTTTCCTTTTCCGGTTGAAATGGAAGCGGCCTATCAAAGTAAGCGTCAGCAATTGTCAGCACGGGTTGAATTACAAACCGCCTTACAACACGAATTGCTGGAATTAATGCGTGAAATCGACCACGCGCCTGCGCTGGAAGTGGAGACCGAATTAGCGTCCGAGTTTGAACTTGAAAAAACTAAGTTAGCGACTTATGACCTCAGACTCAAGCAAAGTCTGGCGCATACCTTGGCAGCGTCCATTCCCCGTCATCTTAAACAGCAAATCGAAATCAAATTGCAGCAGCGATTATCCGTGTTTGAAACGGCGACGGCGCAGCTTAAAGCGCGTTCCAGCGAGGCTTATCGAACCGATCTAACGGAAGAAAAAAAGAGCGCTGCCGGCATAAAAAATAATGCAAAAAAACTTGAACACAACAAGAGCAAATTGAGCGCTGAACAGTTTGAACAAAACTTGTTGGCGCTTGAAGCGGCTGTCGATGCGGGCAATGTCAGTGAAGCGCGACGACTTGAGGTCGACCTGAAAGAAAGTCATGTGCGTCAACTGTTTGCCGATAGCGCACAACAAAAAGACTATGTCGAACGTTTGGCCAACACCCGTGCGCAATTGGGACGTTTGATCTCTTGGGCGAAATGGGGAAGCGCGGTTTCACGTGAGGAATTGGTCAGTACCGCAGAGAATCTCGCCTCTTTGCGTTTGGGCCCCAAAGAGATCGTCGAAACTGTCGGTGCTTTGCGTGATCAATGGAAGCAAATGGAGGCGATTTCAGGTGGCGTTGCCAAGGAACTCTGGACACGATTTGATCAAGCTTGCAGTACCGCTTATGCGCCCGCAGCACTGCATTTTCAGCAGCAAGCCGAGCTCCGCAAAAGCAATCTGCAACAGGCGCAAACTTGGCTCCATGATTTTCAAATCAAACGCGATCAACTCTTCGCCAATGAACGTGATTGGCGCGCAATTCATCAAGCGCTCAGCCAAATGCAAAATCAATGGCGTAAGTTGGGTGCGATCGATCGTAAAGATAAAAGTAAAATTGAGGCGCAATACGAGGCTGTCGAGCAGAGTCTGCAATTACCTTTAAGGGAAAGACAAAATACTGAAATTGAACAAAGAGAAAGTCTGATTGCGCAAGTAAATGCTTTGTCGAGCAAAGAAAAGTCGACTGTCGATCAGCTTAGGCGCTTGCAAGAACAATGGCAACGTCAAGCCGCGCTACTACCTTTGCCTAGACACATCGAACAAGCCTTGTGGGAAAAATTTAGGCAGGCTTGTGACGCGATCTTTGCGGGACGTAAGCAAGCATTGGACGCGGCGGACGCAGAACGTCAGCACAATTTTGAATTAAAAAGTGCGCTCTGTGCAGGCTTAGAATCGTGTGAGGCACAGCGCTTTTCTGAACTCAAACTCCAGCTCGATCAGGCTAGGCAAGAATGGGAGCGTATCGCCTTCGTACCACGCGCGGTAGAGAAGGAGTTGGAGCGCCGTTTCGCACAAGCGCAACGCGGACTCGAAGCTAAAATGCGCGCGGCGGAGGTCGCCGAAAAACAGGCTCATTACGCAAAACTGGAACGTGCATTGCAGTTGTACGAGGCACTAAACCAGATGCAGCCGAACAGTCGCGAACTGGATGAAATAGTGCAGCAGTGGGAGGCCTTGGGGAGCGAGGTCTTAAAACGTATTCCTGCCCTAAAGTCTGGATTTAACCAAATTTTGGCCGCCAAGCGCAAGACCGATTTGCCAGTGCACGCAGCCAGCAAGGACAGCAAAAATGCAGACGAATTCGATCAAATTCTATTGCATTTGGAGATATTGCTTGGGATTGATAGTCCAGCCGTGTTGGCCAAGGAACGCTTGCAAATGCAAATAGAAGTGCTCAAAGACGCGTTTAAGAATCGGCACGGAAAAAATCTGACACAGGAAGAAACCGCAAAATTATTGGCCATGCCACAAGCATTCAATGCGCTACGTAGACAACGTTTGGCGGCCATACTTGCGAGATCAATATAAGAATCGAATTGAGGATCAATCCACATGCAACTTTACAATTATTTTCGTAGCTCAGCCTCGTATCGTGTGCGTATCGCGCTCAATTTGAAGGCTTTGGATTATCAACAAGTGGGCGTGCATTTGCTGAAAGAGGGCGGTGCGCAATTTTCCAGTGATTACCAAGCACTTAATCCAGAACAGCTCGTCCCCTTGTTGGGGGATACGGTCAAGGGGCAGACTCATTGGATTAGTCAATCCTTGGCGATTCTGGAGTACTTGGAAGAGGCCTATCCCGAGACTGCTGCGCTGCTGCCAAAAACCTTCGCAGACCGTGCTTATGTACGCGCAATTGCCTTGGCAATCGCTTGTGATATTCACCCGATTAATAATTTGCGAGTCTTGAAATACTTGAGCGCGGAATTAGGGGCTAGCGAGGAGCAAAAAAATACCTGGTATCGTCATTGGTGTACGCTAGGTTTGAGCGCCTTGGAAAAGCGATTGCTCAATGATGGGCGGCGCGGTCAATTTTGTTTTGGCGATCAAGTCACGATGGCTGATTGCTGCTTGATCCCCCAAATATTTAATGCGCAAAGATTTAATTGCGATTTATCGGCTATGCCGAATTTGCTGGAGATTAATCAAAATTGCCTCGCGCTAGAGGCGTTCAAGCAAGCGGCACCCGCCATGCAGGCCGATGCCGAATAAGGGGATTAATTTGTGGACGGCAACTGAGTTGAACTGTTGCCGTAATTTGCAACCGGCTTAGTTGGCTTGTTGTGCAGGCGGTTTATCACTACCAAGCACTTCATTGAGCATCATGATTAAAATCGACCGGGTCAATTTGGACTTGGTCGCATAGCCATCGATTGCATAGCTCGTCATCATATTGTCGCCCGCGTAACCCGGTTGTCCCGTGCGTAAAACGATACGTAGATTATTACGTGCCAGCTCTTCGCGTAAGACCTGTACTAATCGCAAGCCCGCATCAACCGTCTCCATTACTACATCGAGCAAAATTAAAGCGGTATCAGGGTGATTGAGTGCCACTTCTTTGGCTTCTTTGGCAGAAAAAGCATGCAAAAATTCCAGAGGGCGACCCAAGATTTTAACGCCACTCAGCGCCAACACGGTTGTGTCGTGGACGGTGGTGTCGTCATCAGCAATCAGAATTTTCCAGGGAGCTGCGCTCCCTCTAATTGACTCATCATCATCTTGTTCAGATAAGAAAACGAGGCTCTCTTCGCCTTCGCCGGTGGCGACAAAGACACTGTCGTCGCTGCATTTTTGCTTGAAATCTGCGAAAATTTTCGTAGATAAAATACCAGACGGAGCGTCTGTATGCGTGTGATGACAGCGCGCTAGTTTATTCCAGTCGGGCTCATGACATCGATGGTGTTGTTCCATGTGTATCTCCCTGTACTTGGGTCGTTGTTACGTCGACAGATTCATCATATGTGAAAGCGTATCGAGTTGCAAGTGAGTTGCTAGTGCGCCGAAAAATAATTGCGAAGAATGGGGATTTTTATCGATTAAGCCCACTTGTTCGCCGCTGTAGAATTGGGATAGCATGCGGCTTCATTGTAAAATGAAAATGGCAGGAATTTATTGTGTCTGTGGATGCCGACGCAGACAAAGTTTAACGAGGAAAAAGATGAAGTCGAATTACTACCAAGCCACCACGCCATCCTTAAATTTACCCGAACTGATTGAGACTTTAGAAACACAAGTGTGTGTGATCGGTGCGGGTTTTGCCGGCTTGGCGACTGCATTAGGTTTGCTCGAACGTGGCATAAAAAATGTGGTCATTCTTGAGGCGGAACATGTGGGTTATGGCGCTTCTGGGCGCAATGGTGGATTTGTGTTTGGCGGCTTTAGTTTGGATCAAGCGCAATTAATACGACAAATTGGAAAAACCAAGGCAAGGCAGTTATACCAATTGACTTTGGATGCGGTTGAACTCATACGCAAACGTATCGACCAATATCAGATCGACTGTGAACTTGATGAGAGTGGCGTACTGTTGGCCAATTGGTTTGATGACGAAAAATCTCTCTTGAAGGCGCGTGATTTTATGCGTGCGGAATTCGATGTGGAGTGGACGCATTGGAATCGAGAAAAAACACGCGCAGCCTTAAATACGGATCGCTATTTTGGTGCGCTACATGAAGCACAAGCCTTTCACTTTCATCCACTCAAATATGCCAATGGCTGTGCGCAAAAATTGCGGGCAGCGGGGGTGCAGATTTTTGAACACAGTCGTGTCCTTAGTATAGAAAAGCAAGCTGCGAAAACTTGCTTGCGCACGGCAAACGGTCAAGTGAACGCGCAACATGTGGTGATTGCCTGTGGTGGATATATCGAGAAATTAGCGCCAGAGTTAGCATCTCAGTTGGCGCGAGCAGTGCTGCCGATTGCAACTTACGTGATGGCGACCGAAGCCTTAGGCGACCGTTTAGCCAGCGTGATGCAAACGACAGCGGCAGTTTATGACACGCGCTTTGCTTTTGATTACTATCGTCCTATGGCCGATACGCGGATATTGTGGGGCGGACGCATTTCAATTTTCGATAAAACACCCGAACAAGTGCAGGCTTTATTGCAAGCCGATATGTTGAAAGTTTATCCGCAATTACGCGACGTGAAAGCCGAATTCGCATGGAGTGGCTTAATGAGTTATGGCCGCCATAAAATGCCGCAAATCGGACAGTTAGAAAATGGCCTATGGTATGCCCTGGGTTTTGGCGGACATGGGGTAGCACCAACAACCCTGGCCGGTGAAGTCTTGGCGCAAGCGATTGCGAATGGACGCGCTTTACCGCAAGGCTTTTCACACTATGGATTGCCGCGAACCTTCGGACCTTTAGGCATGCTCGCGGCGCAATGCTCGTATTGGTATTACGAATTGCGTGACTATTTGCGTGCCTAGACTCCATTCAAGTTAGAAACGGCTTTAGCGATTAACTGCCGTTTCTAGTTTTAATTAAGTAGGATACCCGTATGCTCTGGAAAAAGCGGTGTCACCCCATCGGCTTTGAATAATTCCAGCACGTTTTCGGTATCTTGTGGATGCAGGTGGCATTGCACGAATCCTTGGTAGTCTTGGCAAATTTGATGCTCCTGAAATTGAACATGGCGACTCTCATCGAGTTGTACTAGCTTGCAGGTTTTCTCCCAATCTTGATCTAGGGATGGATTTGTAAAAGGATAGGGCGCATATAAAGGGGAGGCCACGATGATGGGAATTTCTTGCTCCTTTTTTTGTCCTTGATAGTAATTTAGGCTGTACACCCCATGCGCATGATGGTCGCCGCAGACCAGCGCTAGTTTTTTTGCGCCGGAAAGTAATTGGCATAGGCGTTTTAAATCATTCGGATAGGCCGACCAAGCATCGCTACGTTGCGGATGATCGCCGTCGAGTTGATGGATTTGACTGGGTGAAATGATGAGGCGTATACCTTGTTGTTGGTTGGTCTCGGCAAGAAATGTGGTCAAGGCTGCCCACTGGTTTTCGTTGATGATATGGGCTTGTGCTGCCGGCGTTGGTGAGTTTCTTTCAGTGCGCGTATCGAGCATGAAAATAGCGATTTCTTCGTGTTGAAATTGAGTCCAGAATGGCGTGCGCTGTGGAATATTCTCTGCTGGGATATTGCCCGGAGTCCAAGCAGTATTTCGCGGGCCATGCGACCATTGGAAGGCGGTAAATGTAGAGAGCGCAGCGCGGCTCCAATTTTTCTTTTTAGCGCTGTCATCATCATCCCCTATCCAATTGTCGCGCACTTCATGATCGTCCAACATCATCAGTACCGGTAGTCGACAAAACACCTCGGCTGCAGCCAAAGAAGTGTCGTTGAATTTGCGGGCAAGACTACGATGATAAAAGGAATGATAGGCTTGAATTTGATTGGTGTCGGCCGTACCGCCAGTCGCGTCCGCATAAATTTGATCACCCATTAAAAGCGCAAATTCGGGTCGGTGTGCAGGGTCATCTAAAATCGCTTTAAGCTGACTATAGGCGGTATTGTTGCGCAGTTGTTCCACCATCATGCCCGAATAGCGACAAGAACCAAGTGCGAAGCGACGGGTTTTTTCGGTCGGGATTATCGGATTCACGCTACGAAAAAAATCCTGATGTTTTGATTCAAGTGCGTTGATTTGTTCTTCAATTTTTTTCTCATGATTAAGCTGGTCGCGCTGATGATAGCTCGCGACTTCGTTTAGTACTTCACTGGGTTCCGGATTGATGGTCGACGTTGGAATTGCTGCGTTCGCTGGAAAATCCTCGGGTAAGTTACCTAAACTGATGTGTTTGCCGCCACTACCGGCTTGGCTGTACATATGCAGAACGGAAAAGCGTATTTCCTCAGAGTTGGTGCAATCGACGACATCAACGCAGGCATAACGATATTGGTTTGGACCTTGGAGCGCGATGACTTGTAATGAAGCGTCTGCCAGCTGATTGTTTTGCATGCGATAGACGACAACATGGCTGGCGAGTCCTGCGGTTTCACGCGCCAAAACCCAGATGCGCGACACCCACTCGTTTTGCGCATTTTTGCGTGTCCATCCGACGATAGGGCCATAGTCGGGCGCACGTAGGCAAGCACTGCGTGGGATGGAGGGTGCCGTCTTAAAGGAGATGATCGATTTAAAAAAAGCGGCAAATTGTGGATAGCAATCACGTGCCGAATTTTCGCCGACTAGAGGGTCTAGATGCCCATAGTCAGGAAATATTTCCCATTGAAATGGGGAATTATTTTGGGGGCTGGTGATGTCCTCTGGGAAGCCATGCGCGGCGCGTAATTGGGCGACGGAATTAATGACTCCCCAACGGTGAAAAACATCGTTTTCTTCGCCATAAAAAAATTTCACAGGGAAGCTGTAATATTGTTTTAAATTTTGCGCCGACACGTAAATATTACGTCCATATTCATCCACCAAACGGTTACGCATGATGCAATCAATAATTTGCTCAAAGGTTTTAAAGTTGGTGCGCCCGAGTAATGCCCCCAATTGATTGAGCATGTCATACGACATATTTTTGATTTGAAACAACCGCCCGAATACGCCCGTGGAGCGGAAATAATTCGCTAACCATTGATTGCCCGGGTACACCGGTGTGACTGATTTTCTTTCATCGGCGGAATGTAGTTCTGAGGTCGGTATCGGGTAGCTATTGAGCAGACGATCTATCATTGATCGTTCCCAGTCCTCACTGCTGACATCGGTGCTGCTATCGACAAAATCTACATCGAAACCACCCATCAAAGAGTGCGCGGTATAGGCGCGGGTTTTATTATCTTTCGATACCGTGAATATCGGTCCGACTTGGAGTAGGGCTGCGCTACGAATTAGGGATAGATTGTTCGAATTTTGTAATTTGCCGCTCAACACAGCGATGTTAAACATCGCAGAGCCTATGCAATGGGCGAGTACATCGATTTGTTGTACTTGCGTGTGTTTACCAATAAATCGGACGATGGCTGGTATATCGTTCATCGCTACTTCGTCTAAGGACCATTGTGCGTCTTCCTCGGGTATTGCTTGGTTCATGGCGATGCTGGTTCTAAGTTCGGCAATCCAAACATCGCGCCCTTGTTCTTGAAGAAAATCGAGTAGGGATTTCTGTTCACCTGGGGCATGAAATTGCAGCCCAGACGCGCCAAAGCCATGAATTAATAAGAGCGGTGGCAAGCCTTGATCTTTGACCTTGCGAGGAAAGTGCGTGACACCAATTTCGACGGCTTGGTTTTTGTGATCCATTAGGGTTTGCGGATACCAAACACTGCCTTCTTGGACAGGCCGCTGCGGACTACGCTTTTCGCTTTGAATTTCGGGCAAGCGAAAACTCCAGAAATGGATGCGGGCTAAGGCTCGCGCCCAAAATGCGCCGACCGACATTAGATCCATCCAAACATCGGGATTATTGGGTAAGCCTTGTGCGTTCGTTTCGATTTGAAAACTAGAATCTTCGAAAATTTTCCGCCAATTTAGCTTGAGTTCTAAATTGTGTTGGGAACCATCGGGTAAGCTTAGTTGCACCGGCATTTCGCCTAAGCTACGCCAGAGGTTGGAGCCGTCACTATAGTTCACGTTTTTGCCACCTAGGAGACGATAGGCATTGTCGGAGTTGGACAAACGATAGCCTAAGATGCGATGTCCGCCAGTATGGGTGGCCAAGGCCTGCAAATCACGAATTTCTTGGTTGAGTAAACTCAATAGGCGATTGGTCAAATGGCTTAGACGTAAGTTGAAGAAGTTGAATAGGGCCACGGCCTTGCTTGCAATCGTGCGTGTCAACCAGCTCAGATCCTTTCGACTATCTAAGTCTGCTATTGCGCGGGAACGCAGGTAGCGGGTGAAGCTGTCAACTTCCTTGTCTTGAGCTTCCTGTTGGGTTTCGTGTAACCAATCGACATGGCCGATCAGCTTTATTTTTTGTGCTACTTGCAAACCCTCCTGTGCCGCCTGCTGGGTATAGAAAATCAATTCAGCATCAGAAATTTCTACACGGCGTTGTGGGTCGCGTAAGAAGTCTGTCAGTTTGGTTTCCCCTAACTGAAATTGCACGACCAGTGCGATCTTTTTCCAAGCCTGGCTGTCGGCAAATTGTGTGAAAGCCGAGGCGGGCGCACTGTCTCTTTCCCATTCCATGATTTCGCGAAACTGGAATTGTGTTTTTTCGCAGATATGGGGTGTTCGTGCTTGAACTTTTTCGCTTACTCGCTTAGTGATCGGCGAATTTGTGTTGGGGCTGTCTGAGTTTGGCGCGGCGGCAGCATGATTTTCGTGTTGGAGGATGAGCGGTATCGCGCGTTCAGCTAAAGCGGTGATGGTAAGTAAGGGATTGATACCTAAGGCACAAGGAATGATAGCACCATCGATGACATATAAATTTTGATGCAGAGCAGTTTCCTCAGTGCCGGCTGCATCAAAGACTGCACCAAAGTGATTGACGACGCCTGTAGCAGCGCCATCGCCCATAGGACAACCACCCAAGGGATGCACCGTTAAAGTGGAGCCTAAACGCTTAGGACCGCTCAGATGATTGACCAGTGATTGAGGCCCGGCACGAAAAAAAGGTGATGCGATTAAAGTGCCACCGAGTTTGCTGACTGCTTGCATACTGTTTTCGGTCGCAGCGAAAATTTTTTGTTGATTGATATTGTTTGACGAAGGATTTTCACGTTCCGCTTTTTCATCCTCGGCTCCCCAGTGGGCATGGCTACGCCCGGAAAGTCCGGTATTGGGTTCTGTCTTTTTTTTCTTGGGGTGGGGATGGAAGCGGATTTCGCCTAGCGCTTCGTCGCGACCCATCGTCAAATAAACGGCGCTGCGTTTTTGTTTTTCGGGATCGATTGCATCGACATCTTGATTGTTGCTGCGAATTTCTGTGTCGCGCTCTGCCATGCGATAGCCGACGGCTAAACTCGTGGAAAGCTCCTCAAAGAGCCGCTTGAGTGCACCTGGAATGCTGGCATCTTGAATGACATGCGCTTGCCCTTGATTTGGATCCTGATCGCGTAGGTCTATCATGCTCGCGATCGTGGGTCCCACCCGTCTTTGGTCGGCTACTTGTTCAGGATCGGCGATAGAATTGATTAGCTCCGTTTGATTGTAGCCCATCCAAATCATATCGCCATTGCAGGAGAAATTTTTGCCCAGTGCTGGCGAAAATTTGAGTGTGCTCTGCAAGGCTGCGCTGCGTTGTAAAATCTCGGTGCTGCCGAGAGTTCCCGCCGCTACGATTAAACGTTTGCAAGACAAAATCCATTTTTGTTGTCGACTTGGATGTGACTGTGCATCGCTCAAAATAAAATAAACCCACCACTGCGTTTCTTGATTGGCATCGAGGTGTTTTTCGATGTGACTCACCGTTGCGCCCGTGTACATTTCCACACCATTTGTCTTGGCGTGGTGTAGATAATTCTGTGGCAAGCTGTTTTTTGCGTCGAAATTACAGCCCGTAAAACAATCACCACATTGGGTGCAGCGTTCGCCATCGATGGCAATATCGACGGTGCGGTAGGGCGTGTTTTTAAACTGCGCCGCCAAGCTTTTCATATTCTTGAGTTTGATCGGTTGCGCTTGATTCCCTTGATTCCATTGATCCATAGGCCGCGCACCGAGCGCAGTTTTTGCCTGTGTGTAAAACGGCTGCATGGCGGTATGCGCGTTTTTGAGTGCGCTAGGCCAACGCGGGTCCAGCCAAACATCCGGGTGCGCTGGTTCAACTACGGCTGCATTAATTAATGAGCCGCCACCTAAACCATTGGCGAGTAAAACATTGATTGTTTTGCCGAGTCTCACATCAAACAAGGCTTGTGGTTTGCCAACTATTTTGTCTGTATCGTGTGGGTGGATGCGGGTTTCTCCGACTAGACTGGAAAGAGAATCAGGAAATCCTTGACTGGGGAATTCTCTACCACGTTCTAGCACCGCGATGCGCCGCTGGTCGGGGGAGTCGTTCGCCTCCGCGAGGCGTGCTGCCGCGACTGCTGCGCCATAACCACTTCCGATAATGAGTGTATCGAAGTAATGCGCACTCATGTCTGCCGCGCCTTCTTGCCATGCCATGCCATTTTCTATCAATACTTCAACAGCACTGCTTAAACCTTTTTGTTTAGGATCATGCATGGTGGCCTCGGGAGATTTTATAGGTGTAGTTTTTGATGAATAACAGTCTGTAGATGATGGGCTGAAACTGGTTTTTGTAAGACGGTGATATCCAAAGAATTGGCGTCCGCCAGCCGGGTCGATGAGGTTTCTCCCGTGATGACGATGGCGGGTAGTTGTGGAAATTGCAGCTGTAAGTCGCGAATAATATCAACTCCATTTTCGCCGTTTTCTAGGCGTAAGTCGGCAATCACAAGGTCGAGCGCCGCTTCTTGCACCCAAAGTTCGGCTGAGCTGCGATTGTGGGCGCATAGGACGATGCATCCCCAGTTTTTAAGTAGCGCGCGCATGCTGTCGATAATCGCTTGTTCATCATCGATCAGCAAGACGGTTTGACCCTGCAGCGATTGGGTATTGATCGCAGGTTTTTGTAAGCTCTCATGGTCAGGCTGGGATGCATTCATGCGAACAGAGATGCGGGTTCCTTCGCCGAGTGTCGATTCAAATTGCATTTCCGCGCCTAGCAGTTTCAACATCCTTTTGACAATAGAAAGGCCTAAGCCGATTCCCTGGGCACGATCACGACCCGGATTATTCACCTGATAAAATTCTTCGAAAACTCTTTCTATCTGGTCTCTTGCAATGCCTTTGCCCGTATCGCTGAGCAGGAATTGTGCTTGATGATCGGTCACGCAGGTACTCATGTGGAGTTGGCCGTGGTCGGTATATTTCACTGCATTGTCAAGCAAATTGCGAAAGATTCTTTCGATGATTAATGGGTCGCTGTTGACATGGCTTGCTTGAAAATCGCAGATAAGTTGTAAGCCCTTTTCTTGCAAAGCATGACGAAATTCATGGCTGACTCTTTGCGCGATCTCAGCTAAATTACAAGGACATTCCTGCACCGGAAAAGATTGGCTGTCGAGTCTTGAGACATCGAGCATGGCATCGAGTAAGGCACCTAGAGAGCGGACTAATTGATCGATATTTTGGCCGATTTCTTTCAGTGTTTCGGGCGGTGGATGGGCTTCGAGTACGGCGCTGTAAATGGAAAGTGCGTGCAGTGGCTGGCGCAGGTCGTGACTGGCGGCCGCCAACACCCGCGTTTTGATTTGCGCTGCTTCCTCTACTTTTAGATTTGCATCTTGAATTTCTTCGTTTTTTTCTTTCAAGAGCGCATAGGCTAAATCGCGCTGCCGCCGTATCAAAAATGACTCATAGAGCACGCGCTTTCCCTCACGGGCATAACTGATCATGATGAGGCTAAAAATAATCGTCAACCAAATAATGGAATGTGATTGATCATTGCCGTATTTGGACCAGGCAAAACCGAGTGGTAAGAGCGCCGCTAATGCGTAGGCAGCTAAGACTAAAGGTGAGCTGCCTGAGGTGGCGACACCACCCGCGACTAAGCCCGTGAGAATAACGGCGAGAAAAGCTTGCTGATGGGGTAGTAGGGAGCCAAAGAAAAGCAGGGCTGAACTGCCCGCCGCTGCGCCGGTAAGCGCGGCTAAAAAAATAAAAATAAAGTAGTCGCGCTGCGCTTTGCCCTCAGACTTGCGCCACTTTAAAATCCAATATGCAAAAAAACCTCGAGGTATTGCAGCACTTTGAAAGAGCACAATCCACAAAATGAGGCGATCGCTTGCGACATGGCTTTTTAAGACCCAACTGACGATGACGCAAATCGCCAGAAGCACGATGGGTACACGTACCGCCGCTTGCGCCAACAAACGAAGGCGCAATTCTAAAAACTCCTGGTCGTTATCCATCGACGAGGAGTTTAGTAAATTTGGGCGCGGTGTATCTTTAGTCGCCGCCATCTGAGCCTCGAGGCAGATCGCGGATTTTGCTAGCGACGATTAAAAGCTGTGTGCGGGTATGAACATCAAAAGCACGAAAAATGGCAGCGAGATGGGTTTTGACTGTGTTCTCGGAAAGGTCGAGCTCGCGACAAATGAGTTTGTTGGGCAAGCCACGCATCAGGCAATGAAACACATCCCATTGGCGCTTACTTAATCCTGGCGCGTCCTGAATTTCGCTAGGAAGACTTGCGCTGAGACCAATGGGGACGTAGAGGTCGCCATTTAGGACGCGAGTGAGTGCCAAGGCGAGCTCTTGTGGATTCGAGCGTTTTGGAATGAATCCCATTGCGCCACTATCGATGGATTTCGCAACCGCTTGCAAGCTATCTTCGGCTGAAACCACCACCACGGCGATTTCGGGAGCGCTTGATTTGATACGGCTCAGTGCGTCAAGTCCGTTTTCTTGCGAGAGATGGATGTCGAGTAAGCATAAGCGAAGATCGGGGTGTTCACGACTCACGGATAAGGCATCATCAATACTATGCGCCTCAAGTACGGTGGTGTTGGGACGTATGGTCTGAATTAATAGTCGCAAGCCAGCACGAAAGAGCGAGTGATCATCAACAACGAGAACTTTCATTGAGCAATCCTTTGCGAATTTGGAATGTCTATTTTAATGGAAGTCTAGGGGTACGCGTATCACCTGTTTGGGTGTTAGTCAATCTAATCGAATTCATGATCAATGCTGCGCGCAAATTTAGCTCAAATTTACTTTACGTTTAAATAGTTTAGGTTTAAAGTAATGAAAAATGGCGCAGTTCTAAAGCGCATCCTACGGAGAGATAGAGATACGGAATTTGGAGACAGAATGATGCATCCTAAAACACCCACGGCGCATGTCGATAGCTTTGCGGCAGATCATTTGCCTGCGCTTCACTTGTGGCCAGAGCTGATTTTTACCCAGCCGGAGTTGGAATATCCCGCGCGTTTAAATTGTGCAGATGCGTTTTTAGAGACCATTGTCGCGCGTGGGCTGGGTGATAAGCTCGCCATTCGTAGTGCGCACACGAATTGGACCTATGCGCAATTGTGCGGCAAAGTGAATCAGTTGGCACGGGTCTTGTCTGAAGATATGGGGGTGGTGCCGGGCAATCGGGTTTTGTTGCGCGGTTCAAATACGCCGATGATGGCCGCGTGTATTTTTGCGGTATGGAAGGTCGGTGCGATTGCGGTACCCACGATGCCTTTATTGCGTGCGAAAGAATTAAACGTCATCGTTGAGAAAGCACAGATTCGATTCGCCTTGTGCGCGTCGGCATTGATGGAAGAGCTGGACAGCGCTGCCAATATGAGTGACACGCTGAGCTGTATTTATCAATTTAATTCAGATCAGCCAGGCAGTGTTGAACACAGGATGGCGAATAAAGATT
>JAHFQV010000003.1 GCA_023259175.1 Oxalobacteraceae bacterium
TTTTTTGTGAGGAATGCGTGATGGACGAGGTAGTTAGAAGGGAGATTTTCTCAATGAGCCGGGTCGCGCATGATTTGACTGAGCGGTCTTATCAAGCAGACCCTTCGAAATCTGGCGACGTAGATTGGCCTGAAAAGCAGAGAATTCTCTTGGCCGATATGGCACTGCATTTGTTGCAAACGGCGCTAAGAGAGGGGGCGCTTTCTAAGGATGATTTAAAGCGAAATCTATTTTCGATATTGACGATTTCTGAGCAATTTGTTGATGGTCACGATCTGAAGCTGTTTGCTGACACCCTGTATTCGTCTTGATTTATTGAAAAGCAATCCGCAGATTTCGCGCAGTTGCCTTCCCTAGATGCTTCGTCTTCATCTCAAAACTCCATAGGCTTGATTCGATTAAACTTTGCCTTGATTTTATGAACATGTTCCCTAGAGTAAGGGGTTTCATGTTAAAATCTAAGGTTGGATGAATTCTAGTTTTTTTGTCTTAACCCTTTCTTTTTATTGGAGTTTTTAGATGGCTATTGAACGTACATTATCTATTATTAAGCCGGACGCAGTTGCAAAAAATGTGATTGGCCAAATTTACAGCCGCTTTGAAGGCGCAGGTTTGAAAGTGATCGCTGCTCGCATGATGCATTTGTCTCGTGCTGAAGCCGAAGGTTTTTACGCTGTTCACGCAGCTCGCCCATTCTTTAAAGATTTGGTCGATTTCATGATTTCCGGTCCAGTGATGGTGCAAGCCTTGGAAGGCGAAGGCGCGATTTTGACAAATCGTGACTTGATGGGCGCAACAGATCCTAAGAAGGCAGAAAAAGGCACGATTCGCGCTGATTTCGCTGATTCTATCGATGCAAACGCAGTACACGGTTCTGATGCGGCAGAAACAGCAGCAGTTGAAATTGCTTATTTCTTCCCAGCTTTAAACGTATATTCACGTTAATCGGCACCTGAATTTGTAATGTGTTTGCGTCTTGTGTGAAGTGTTTTATTTGTACGAGACTAGAAAGAAGAATGAAATGACGGCTCTCACCAACTTACTGGATTTCGATCCTCAGCAGCTCACCGCTTATTGTGGAGAGTTAGGTGAGAAGCCGTTTAGAGCGAAACAATTACAGCGCTGGATACATCAATTTGGCGCTAGTAATTTTGATGAGATGACGGACCTTGCAAAGTCTTTGCGGGAGAAGTTGAAAACCCGTGCGCATATCCTCGCACCAGCCGTGATTAGTGACCACACCTCAACGGATGGTACCCGCAAATGGCTGGTTGATGTCGGGCAGGGCAATGCGGTTGAGACGGTTTTTATTCCCGAAGAAAATCGGGGTACTTTGTGCATTTCTACGCAAGCAGGATGTGCGGTTAACTGTCGGTTTTGTTCAACCGGAAAACAAGGATTTAATCGCAATCTGACGGTGGCAGAGATCATTGGTCAGTTGTGGATGGCGGAGTTTGAACTTCGTAAAAGTAAAGGCATTGAAGCCGGCCCCAAAGGTGAGCGTCAAATTACCAATGTGGTGATGATGGGCATGGGTGAGCCCTTGCTTAATTTTGAGCCTACGGTGACGGCGCTGAAGCTAATGCTTGACGATAATGCCTATGGTCTTTCGCGTCGCCGCGTGACCTTGTCCACCAGTGGTGTGGTGCCCATGATGGATAAGCTCTCGCAGGAGTGTGCGGTGGCTTTGGCAGTATCATTGCATGCTTCAAACGACACTTTGCGTGATGGTTTGGTGCCACTCAATAAAAAATATCCCTTGCATGAATTGATGGGCGCTTGTCAGCGCTATCTCGAATTTGCGCCACGTGATTTCGTGACCTTCGAGTATTGCATGTTAGATGGGGTCAATGATAGTGATCAGCATGCCCGCGAATTGATTGCGCTGGTCAAAAATGTGCCATGTAAATTTAATTTGATCCCATTTAACCCGTTTCCCGAATCGGGTTTGACGCGGTCGGGAAACATGCGCATAAAAATGTTCGCACAGATTTTGCTTGATGCTGGTATTGTGACGACGGTAAGGAAAACCCGCGGCGACGATATTGATGCGGCGTGTGGGCAATTAGCTGGAGAAGTTAAAGATAGGACGCGAGTACAGGAACGGATGCAGCAGATGTCCGAGTATCAAACAAAATTTGGACCAAATTTTGGAAAAATCGTGGAGATAAAAAAATGAACTTTTTGGGCTTGAAATATGCGCGAAACTTGGGGTTCGGCATGTGTTTCTGTCTGCTTTTTTTAATGGGGTGTAGCACTTCGCGCTTCGTTGATGAGCGTGATGCGCAACATAGTAATGAGAATCCTGATATTCAAAGGCGCGCTTCGATACGATTGCAATTGGCGGTGGAATATTATGAGCAGGGGAAGTTAAAGCTCGCACTTGATGAAATTCGCCAGGTTTTGCTTATTTCTCCGAATTTATCGAATGCCTATAATCTGCGCGCCTTGATACAAACGGATATGGACGATACGCAGCACGCTGAAGAGAATTTTCTTCACGCGATGAAGATCGATCCTTTGAATTCTGAAATCATGAATAATTATGCTCGATTTTTATGTCAAATCGGGCGCGAGAAACAAGCCTTGCCCATGTTTGATCGCATCCTCACAGATCGCACTTATGCGACCCCAGTGAAGGCGATGATGAATGCGGGTGTCTGTAGTTTGAAGTTAAAAGAATTTGCTAAAGCTGAGCGCTATTTTATGGCGGGCTTTCAGGTGCAGCCCAACAACCCATTGTTGAACGCGAATCTCGCGCAGGTCTATTTTGATTTGGGGCAGTTTGAAAAGGCGCATTTTTATATTCAAAGGGTGCTCAAAGAAGAAATTTTTGCTGCCGACGTTTTGTGGTTGGCGATCAAGATAGAAACGCGACTGGGTGACCGAGAAGCGGTTACCAGTTTGTCGACTCAATTACGTCGTCGCTACCCAAATTCGAAAGAATATGCCCTGTTCCAAAAAGGAGCATTTAATGAGTGAAGATTCACCAGAGGTGCTGTTGCAGCAAGCTTCACAAGATGTGCAGACACAATCCGATCTTAGTTTGGGTGGTCAATTGGCAGCGGCTCGTCAGCAGAAAAATTGGACAGTGCAATATGTGGCGGAACAATTGAAGCTTTCGCCTAAACAAATCACATCCCTAGAAAAAAACGAATTTAATGCCTTGCCGCAGCTTGTGATTGTGCGTGGTTTTGTTCGTGCTTACGCTAAATTATTGCGCTTAGAGGGCGATGTGTTAGTCGGTTTGCTGCCTGTCGGCCCTGCGCCTGTACAGTTGGAAACTTCCTTGCGGCCTCAGTTGTCGACTCCATTTGTTGAGTCGCGTAATTCGATCAATGGTCAGGCAGATACCAATCGGCGCTATGTGATTGGGGTGGTCTTGGTGCTGTTGTTAGCGGCGGTGTTTGTGTTTTTTCAGCGTAGCGAATTTGGTCAGGGTTTGTGGAGTTCTTGGACGAAATCGGACGCTAAGACGACTGAAGCTGGTGACAATATGGGCGCTAATTTGCCCACACTTCAAGTTGAAAATACGGATAGTAGCGTTGTTGCGCCTGATGCTTTGGCAAAACCACCCATGCCGCCAAGTGAATCGCCAAGTGTGGCCACTCATGAAGTTGCCTCATTGACGGTAGCCAGTCCAAGTGCTGCGGTTGCGGCGAATTCCGTGGATCCAATTGTCACTGAGGCGAAGCCGAGTGCTCCCTCGGCGCTTGCAAGTCCCGTCCTTGATCAACCTGCGCCGACCTCTAGCGCTGGCAATCCATCGAAAGATGAATTTGTGCTGAAGTTTAAGCATGATTCTTGGGTCTATGTGAAGACGCAAGCAGGCCAAGTTTTAACTTCCCATCTGGCTAAGGCAGGCACCCAAGAAAGTTTCCCGATGAAGCAAACTTTGTACGTCAAAATCGGCAATGTTGCGGGGGTTGAGGCGTTTAAGCGCGGTGAAAATTTTGCGCTGGTCGCGGAACATGGTAGCAATGTCGCTAATCTCGTTGTGAAATAAAATGCTGATTGATTTAAACGAAATTTCTTCCGGTTCTTTGACGCGCAGATTGGCGCGTAGCGTCACAATTAGGTATCAAGATCAGGTGGTTCAGGTGGGGGGCGATGCGCCAGTTGTGGTGCAGTCGATGACCAACACGGATACAGCTGATGTGATTGCAACGGCGATCCAGGTGAAAGAATTAGCACGAGCCGGTTCCGAGTTAGTGCGTATCACGGTCAATAATGAAGCGGCTGCTGCGTCTGTGCCGGAAATCCGCGCGCAACTTGACAAGATGGGTGTGCAGGTTCCTCTGGTGGGTGATTTTCATTACAACGGTCACCGTTTGCTGACGGATTTTCCGGCTTGTGCTGAGGCTTTGTCCAAGTATCGTATTAATCCAGGCAATGTAGGGCAGGGCGCGAAACGGGATACCCAATTTGCGCAAATGATAGAGATGGCCTGCCGTTACGATAAGCCTGTGCGTATCGGTGTGAATTGGGGTAGCTTAGATCAAGCCTTGTTAGCACGCATCATGGATGAAAATGCGCAACGCAGTGTGCCCTTGAGTGCGCAAACGGTGATGTATAGCGCATTGATTACCTCCGCCATTGAAAGTGCGCATCAGGCTGAATCTCTGGGCCTAGGGCGCGATAGAATTATTTTGTCTTGCAAGGTGTCAGGCGTGCAGGATTTGATCGCGGTGTATCGGCAATTAGCCAAATCCTGCGATTATCCTTTGCATTTGGGTTTGACCGAAGCCGGCTTGGGCAGTAAGGGTATCGTTGCTTCGACGGCTGCTTTATCGGTTTTGCTGCAGGAGGGGATTGGTGATACGATCCGCATTTCGCTGACACCAGAACCGGGTGGCGATCGTTGCAAGGAAGTGTATGTGGGACAGGAAATTTTGCAAACCATGGGATTGCGAAAATTTATGCCTATGGTCATTGCTTGCCCGGGCTGCGGTCGAACGACTTCAACCGTGTTTCAAGAATTAGCCGACGATATTCAAAGTTTCCTGCGTGAGCAAATGCCGCAGTGGAAATTAAGTTTTCCGGGCGTAGAGGCGATGAATGTGGCGGTGATGGGCTGTATTGTGAATGGTCCTGGTGAATCCAAGCATGCCCATATCGGCATTAGTTTGCCGGGTACCGGTGAGTCGCCAGCGGCTCCGGTATTTATCGACGGTGTAAAAGCGATGACTTTGCGCGGCGAAAATATCGCGCAAGAGTTTCAAAAAATTGTTTTGGATTATGTGCAAACACGGTATGGGCAAGCAGCGTTGCCCAAGGTGTAAATTCACAAAATGAAGTGAAATAAAATTGGATAACTGGGATGTCTGAATCAAAAAAAATTGAAAAAATTACCGGCATCAAGGGGATGAATGACATTCTTCCCGAGCAGTCGGCGATTTGGGAGCTATTTGAAAACACCGTGCAATCCGTGCTCAAGAGCTATGGTTTTGCGCAGATGCGCACGCCGATTGTCGAGTCAACCCATTTGTTTGCGCGCGGCATCGGCGCGGTGACGGATATCGTTGAAAAAGAGATGTACTCTTTTGAAGATAGTATGAACGGCGATAAGCTTACTTTGCGCCCTGAGAATACAGCGGGCATCGTGAGAGCTGCGATCGAACACAATATCACCTACGAAGGGCCAAAACGGGTCTGGTATCAAGGTCCTATGTTTCGGCATGAGCGTCCACAGCGTGGGCGTTATCGTCAGTTTCATCAAGTCGGTGCGGAAGCTTTGGGTTTTGCAGGTCCCGATAGTGATGCCGAATTGATTGTGATGTGTCAGCGCTTGTGGGATGATTTGGGGCTTAAGAACATACGCTTGGAACTTAATTCTATCGGTGATGCGCACGAACGTCAGCAACATCGAGCCGAATTGATTGCGTATTTAGAGCAGCACAAAGATGTTCTCGATGCCGAGGCGCAGCGTCGTTTATACTCCAATCCCTTGCGTATTTTGGATACGAAAACACCTGCGATGCAAGAGATTGTCAATCAAGCGCCCAAGCTCTTGGATTTTTTAGGGGAAGAATCGCGCGCACATTTTGAAGGATTGCAAGCGATATTGCGGCACAATAGCATTCCCTTTACGATCAATCCCCGTTTGGTGCGTGGACTCGATTACTACAATCGCACGGTGTTTGAGTGGGTGACTGACGAGTTGGGTGCGCAGGGTACGGTTTGCGGTGGTGGTCGCTACGACAGTTTATTTACGATATTCGGTGGTAAGCCCACACCTGCTTGTGGTTTTGCAATGGGCGTGGAACGCTTGATCGAATTGATGAAGCTCAATGGCGATACAGGTGCGACCAATCAGTGCGACGTTTATATGGTGCATCAAGGTGAGCAGGCGCAAATGCAGGCATTTGTATTGGCTGAACGTTTGCGTGATGCGGGTATGGATGTTGTGTTACATTGCGCATCTGCAGCAGGTATTGGTAGTTTTAAATCACAAATGAAGAAGGCTGATGCGAGTGGCGCGAGCTACGCCGTGATTATCGGCGAAGACGAAGCGAGCAAGGATCTAGTCAGTATCAAAGCCATGCGCGAAGAGGCGGAAAACAATCAAACCACGCTTCCATTTTTGGAAGCGGTTGATTTCATACTCGATGCGATTGCAGGTCATCATGATGATCACGCGCATTGCGATAACCCCAATCATATTCACAACCATCATTAGAAAATAAAATGGCATACGATCTCGAAGAGCAAGAGCAATTAGAAACGCTTAAGGCGTGGTGGAAACAATACGGTAGTTTAGTCATCTGGCTGGCGATTGCGGGTGTCTCTAGTTTTGCCGCGTGGAAGTCTTGGACTATTTATCAGCGCAATCAAGCAGCAGGTGCTTCTGATATGTACGAAGAGGTGCAGAAGGCCTTGACCCAAAAAGAAAATGCAAAGGTGCAGGGCGCAACCACTGCATTGGTTGAAAAATACAGCCGCACCACTTACGCTTCCTTAGCCGTTTTAGCTTCGGCCAAAAGCGCTTTTGATGCGGGTGATATGAAGCTCGCGAAGACGCAATTGAATTGGGTCGTAGAGCATGCCAGTGAAAAAGAATTAGTCGCTTTGGCTAAATTACGTCTAAGTGTTATCGCATTGGACGAAAAGGATTACGAGCTTGGCCTGAAACTTCTTGCGGCCGAATTTCCTGCACAATTCGAGGCTGAAGTGCTGGACCATAAAGGCGATATTCTTTTAGCGAAAAATCTGCCTGTTGAAGCCCGTCTAGCCTATCAATCGGCCCTGAAGAAAATGGGCGAAAAAATGCCTGGTCGCGCTATCGTGCAAATTAAGCTCGATGCCTTAGGGGGCGCGGTGGAAGAGAAGCCTAGTGTTGACCAAGCGAGTACTCATGGAGAAAAGAAATAAGATGAATTTGAATCTGCGTTTGCTTCACCTCGTTCCAAGCTTGCTGATGTTAAGCGCGCTGTCGGCTTGCTCTACTTTGTCTTCGCTCAATCCGTTTTCTAAGCCGGATACGAAAAACATGCCTGCCGTGTTGCAAGATTTTACGGCCAGTATGCATGTCAAACAAAAGTGGATGCAAAATATTGGTAGCGCTGGCGAATATGTGTTTGTGCCAGCAGTAGTAGGACAAGATATTTATGTCGCGTCGCAAGATGGTTCGGTGTTGAAATTGGCGGCGCAAACCGGTCAAGTTCAATGGCGTATCAAAGCGAGTTTGCCATTGACCGCTGGGGTCGGCGCGAATGCAAAAGCGGTGGTAGTGGCAGGACAAAAAGGTAAAATTTTTGTGTATGACACGCAAGGTCGTTTGAGTTGGGAGGTGCAAGCGTCGAGCGAAATTTTATCGACTCCTGCAGTATCCGATGAACTCGTTTTGGTACACAGCATAGACAACCGCATTACCGCCTATAAGCTCAGCAACGGCGAACGTCAATGGACGGTCGAACGTCCATTACCTGTTTTGACTTTGCGTATCGTCACAGGTATTAGTTTGAAAGATCAATTGGCGGTTATCTCGTCGCCCGGCGGTAAGTTATTTGCATTGGCTTTACAAAATGGTGGGATGCGTTGGGAAGCGAGCGCTGCCGATCCTAAAGGTTCGACTGAGTTGGAACGCATTGTCGATATGGCGGGAGCACCAGCGATCGTTGGTAACAATGCCTGTGCAGTGACTTATCAAGGACGAGTTGCTTGCTTTGATTTGGAGACGGGTAGTACTCGTTGGGCTAAAAATATTTCAAGTGAAGTGGGCGTTGCCGCCGACGAGCGTTTTGTTTTTGCGGCGGATAATCAAGGTGGCTTGTTTGCCTACGCGATGAGTGGTGGTGCAAGTGCGTGGAAAAATGATCAGTTGAGTTTCCGCCAATTATCGACCCCGACATCGTTTGGGCGTGCGGTCGTGCTTGGAGATGGTTTTGGTTACGTGCACTTTGTGTCGCGTGAAGATGGGGCATTTTTAGCGCGGCTTGCCACCGATGGCGGGAAAATAATGTCCGCCCCCCTAGTCCTTGGTAACGATTTGATCGTGCAAACTAAGACGGGCGCAGTTGTCGCAATCGCGACGGAATAAATTGAATGAAACCAGTTATAGCACTTATCGGTCGTCCAAATGTCGGCAAATCAACCTTATTCAATCGTTTAACGCGTTCGCGTGATGCATTGGTGGCAGATTTGCCGGGTCTAACCCGTGATCGTCATTATGGCGAGGGACGGGTTGGCGAACGTCCATTTTTGGTGATCGATACCGGCGGTTTTGAGCCCGTCGCCAAAGAAGGCATCATGCATGAAATGGCGAAGCAAACCAAGCAAGCGGTGGCCGAAGCCGATGTCGTCATTTTTTTGGTCGATGGACGCCAAGGATTAACCCCGCACGATAAAACCATTACTGACTTCCTGCGTAAGTCGGGTCGCTCGGTGATGCTGGTGGTGAATAAAGCAGAAGGTATGCGTTACACCGCAGTCGCTGCAGATTTTTACGAGCTCGGTTTGGGTGACCCTTACGTGATTTCCTCAGCACATGGCGATGGCGTTTCAGATTTGGTTGACGAAGCGCTTGATCTTGCGATGGCCTCCCGTCCAGAAGAATTTGAGGAAAATCTTCAGCAGGATAAAGGCATTAAAATTGCAATCGTGGGTCGCCCGAATGTAGGTAAATCAACTCTGGTCAATACGCTACTGGGCGAGGAGCGCGTGATTGCCTTCGATATGCCTGGTACTACACGCGATTCGATAGAAATTCCATTTGAGCGCGATGGTCAGCAATACACCTTGATTGATACCGCTGGGATCCGTCGTCGCGGTAAAGTGTTTGAGGCCATAGAAAAATTTTCGGTGGTTAAAACTTTACAGTCGATTTCCGAGGCGAATGTGGTTTTGCTTTTGCTCGACGCACAACAAGATATTTCCGAGCAAGATGCGCATATTGCAGGATTTATTTTGGAATCTGGTCGTGCCTTAGTGGTCGGCGTCAACAAATGGGATGGTTTGCAGAGTGATAGACGCGATGAAATTAAGCTCGATATTGAACGTAAGCTTAACTTCCTCACTTTCGCTAAATTCCATTTTATTTCGGCCTTAAAATCAACAGGCATCAGTCAATTGATGAAATCCATCGATGCTGCATACGCAGCGGCGATGGCGAACTTATCGACTCCAAAATTAACACGTGCCTTGATTGAGGCAGTTGAACACCAACAACCGAAACGCAAAGGCTCTATCCGCCCCAAAATGCGTTACGCGCACCAAGGTGGGCAAAACCCACCCGTCATCGTTATTCATGGCAATGCCTTAGATGCGATTGGCGATGGTTATAAGCGGTATTTGGAAAAACATTTCCGCGAAACTTTTTCTCTGACGGGAACTCCTTTGCGCATCGAATTGCGTTCAGGTAAAAATCCTTTTGACAAAGAAGCCAAGTAGTTGCGGGCTGTGTTGTGTGTTTGAGCGACCCAGTTCGCGGGAATCTCAAGCACATTGCAGAAAAAATTAACGAGAAGTATTTAAAAAAGCCTCTTCTCGTGCTATTGTAATTAACTTTCGGGCAGCTTGAATTATTTCAAGATGCCCCCAACTCCTAATCACAACAACAACTGGAGCTGTTATGAGTAATAAAGGGCAACTGTTACAAGACCCATTTTTGAATGCTTTGAGAAAAGAGCATATTCCTGTCTCAATTTATTTGGTGAATGGCATTAAGCTCCAAGGTCATGTGGAGTCCTTCGACCAATACGTAGTTCTCCTGCGTAATACGGTAACCCAGATGGTTTATAAGCACGCGATCTCTACTGTGGTACCAGCGCGTGCCGTGAGCCTTAATTCGGAGTCTGACGCTGAGTAATTTGTTGAACCAAAACCCCAGTAGTTCGGCTGGTAGCTTGATATGCGCGCTGCTTTAGTCGGCGTAGATTTTGGCAAAGACGATTTTGCCGCTAGTTTTGATGAACTTTCGCAACTGGCTTTGTCGGCAGGTGCGGAAGTCATTACAAGCATTAGCTGCAAGCGCGCCAGTCCAGATGCGGCCTTGTTCATTGGTTCAGGTAAAGCCAATGAGCTTGCGCACATCGTCACCGATCATCAACTTGATCTCGTTATTTTCAATCACGCCTTATCTCCCGCGCAGCAGCGCAACTTAGAACGTCATCTAAAAACAAGTGTCGTTGATCGTACCAGTTTAATCCTTGATATTTTTGCGCAACGTGCAAAGAGTCATGAAGGGAAAGTGCAAGTCGAACTGGCGCAATTGCAGCATTTGGCGACTCGACTCGTGCGCGGATGGACCCATCTTGAACGGCAAAAGGGTGGGATCGGTTTGCGCGGGCCGGGTGAGACTCAGCTCGAAACGGATCGACGCTTACTTGGTGAACGCGTCAAAATGCTCAAAGCGAAAATGGCTAGGCTACACAAGCAAAGGGAAACGCAAAGACGTTCGCGGGGCCGTAGTAAAACCTTTTCAGTCTCTTTGGTTGGATATACTAACGCCGGAAAATCGACGCTGTTTAATAGCTTAACCAAGGCGGGAACTTACGCCGCCAATCAACTGTTCGCAACACTAGATACCACTTCGCGTCGGCTCTACCTGGCCGAAGTGGGGAATATTGTGATCTCTGATACAGTTGGGTTTATTCGCGATTTGCCGCATCAATTGGTCGCCTCGTTTAAAGCAACCTTGGAAGAAACCATACATGCTGATCTGCTATTGCATGTGGTGGACGGCGCAAGTGTTGTAAAAAACGATCAGATTGAGCAAGTCAATTACGTTTTAAAGGAAATTGGCGCGCAAGACATCCCGCAACTCTTGGTCTGGAATAAGATTGATCAAGTTGGTTTGGAGCCCTCGGTTGAGCGTGGGCAATATGGTAAAATCGATAGGGTTTTCGTAAGTGCGAAAAACGGCCTTGGACTAGATAATCTGCGCGAAGCGATTGTGGAGTATATGCGCGATCTGCAAACGCCAGATGTTATCGCCTCGCGTGCAGTAGTTTTAGACGGCACTATGGAAGACTAAGTTTCACCGTGAAGTTGCACCGTAATTTGCACAGTAAGTTGCACCCCATGCTCGCGCACTTAAAAGAAATCGCTTTGGCTTTGGGAAATATTGCGATCACGGAAGTGGCGAAAATTGGCAGAGCTAGATTTGCTGACTGAAAGAAAAAAATTAGCAAAATAAGATTCACCCTCTTTGGATTAAGACCGATGCGTATTCCTTTTATAGGGCGGCGTAAGCCGCTATTGAATTTGAACGATCCCAAATGGGGTCAAGGTTCAAATGATGGTAAGCAGGACGATAAGCAAGACGATAGGAAAGACAATAAGCCTGACAATAAGCCCTCCGAAAACGGGCCGCCTGAACTCGACCAATTGTGGCGTGATTTTAATCAGGCATTGGCGCGGCTTTTGGGTAAGGATTCCCAGCGTCAAGGTGGTGGTTCGCCGAATGAGTCGGGTACCGTTTTTATCGGCGTGGGTTTGATTGCCGGACTGCTCGTTTTGCTATGGTTGAGCAGTGGATTTTTTAGCGTGGTGCAAGGGCAAACCGCGGTTGTCACTACCTTCGGAAAATATTCCTACAAAACTCTGCCCGGCTTTAATTGGCGTTGGCCTTATCCGATTCAGGCGCATGAAGTCGTCAATATGCAACAAGTGCGGACGGTCGAAGTCGGGTATCGTGGCGGGATCAAAAATAAGCAGCTTAAGGAGTCTTTGATGTTGACTGATGATGAAAACATCATCGACATTCAGTTTGCAGTGCAGTACACCTTAAAAGATGCGGTTAATTGGCTCTACAAAAACAAAGATCAAGAGGCGATGATTAGTCAAGTCGCTGAAACCTCGATTCGGGAAATCGTCGGGCGTAGCAAGATGGATTTCGTCTTGAAAGAAGGACGCGCAAGTATTGGTGCGGACGTGAAAGTGCTGATGCAGCAAGTCTTAGATCGCTATGACGCCGGTGTGCAAATTGCCAATGTCACCTTGCAAGCGGTACAGCCGCCTGAGCAAGTACAGGAAGCCTTTGATGACGCGGTTAAAGCGGAGCAAGATAAAGAGCGCCTAAGAAACGAAGGACAAGCTTACGCCAATGATGTTATTCCTAAGGCCGAGGGTGAAGTGTCGCGTGTGTTACAAGATGCTGAAGCCTATCGTTCTCGCGTCGTTGCCAATGCCGAAGGTAACGCGTCACGCTTCAAGCAAGTTGTAAATGAATACCAAAAAGCGCCAGCAGTGACCCGTGACCGCATGTACTTGGAAACGATGCAGCAGATTTTTTCCAGTACGACCAAGATGATGATAGATAGTAAAAGCAGCGGCAATATGATTTATCTGCCGATAG
Source organism: Oxalobacteraceae bacterium (assembly GCA_023259175.1). GTDB lineage: Bacteria > Pseudomonadota > Gammaproteobacteria > Burkholderiales > Burkholderiaceae_D > Undibacterium. The sequence goes on from JAHFQV010000003.1 coordinate 12,797, forward strand.
ACAAAATGCTGCCACAGTCCGAGGGCGGGCAAGCAAAACCGACGACAGGGACAGGTGAGTCGGTGCCCAGCATTGAGGTGCGGGGAAGTCGAGACAGTCGCAATCATGATGTGCGCGAAAGGGAGTCGCGATAATGAATAAATTAATTTCGACTTTAGTGGCTTTTTTTGCCGCGTCCATTTTATTGTACTCGACGGTTTTTATTGTCGATCAGCGCTCCTACGCGATTGTCTTTGCTTTTGGTGAAGTGAAGTCCGTTGTGAGTGAACCAGGCTTACACTTTAAATTGCCTGCGCCCTTGCAGAATGTCATCTTTCTAGAAAACCGTATTCTGACGATAGAATCGCCTGAAGCAGAGCGTTTTATTACGGCGGAAAAGAAAAATATTTTGGTGGACACCTATGTGAAATGGCGCATCGCGAAACCCGAGTTGTATTTCGTGAGTTTCGGTAATGATGAAGCAAGAGCGCGTAATCGCTTATCGCAAATTGTGAAAGAAGCGCTGAACGAAGAAGTTACCAAGCGGACAGTGCGGGATGTTATTTCCGGTCAGCGCGATACGGTTATGCAGGCGATTCGAAAAAAGGTGACTGACGAAGCGATCTCGATCGGGGTTGGGATTGTCGATGTGCGGCTAGAAAGAGTTGATTATGTTCAGGAAAGTGTTGCGTCAGTTTATGAGCGTATGAAGGCAGAACGTTTCAGTGCCGCTAAGAAGCTGCGTGCAACAGGCGGGGCGGAAAATGAAAAAATACGCGCAGAAGCGGATCGTACAAGAACCGAGGTGATGGCCAAAGCGGAAAAAGAAGCGCAAACAATCCGTGGCGCAGGTGATGCAGAAGCTGCTAAAATATATGCTCAGGCGTTTTCGCAAAATCCGGAGTTTTATCGGTTTTATCGAAGTCTCGAGGCTTATCGAGCCAGTTTCAAATCAAAAAATGACTTTTTATTAGTCGATCCTAATTCAGAGTTTTTTAAATATTTTAAAGCGCCGGGTTCATCCAGTGGCGCCACAGTACCCACTAAAAAATAATCTAGATTTTTAATTTTTACATCACTGCATGAACAGGCTCAAACCTTAAGTGTTTGAGCCTGTGCAGTTTTTGTGTTGCCTCTTTCTCGTAAAGACAGAAATCATGCCAAATTGGCTTTTACCAGAACATATCGCTGACATTTTGCCGTCAGAAGCAAGGAAAATTGAGGAGTTGCGTCGACTCTTGCTTGATAATTTTCGCTGTTACGGCTATGAAATGGTCATGCCGCCGCTGCTGGAGTACATTGAGTCCTTGCTCACTGGTGCAGGGCAGGACATGGATTTGCGTACCTTTAAATTGGTTGACCAAATCTCAGGCCGAACCATGGGGGTGCGCGCCGATATGACGACACAGGTGGCGCGGATTGATGCGCATTTGCTGAATCGTAAGTCGGTGACGCGTTTGTGTTATTCCGGCAGTGTGTTGCACACCCGTCCCTCAGGGCTTTATGCGCAGCGAGAGCCTTTGCAAATCGGTGGTGAAATCTACGGGCATGCCGGTTTAGAAGCCGATGCGGAAATTCAAGAATTGGTTTTGGCCTCACTCGCCTTGGCCAATATTTCCGCAGTGCGTTTGGACTTGTGTCATGTGGGCGTGTTGCGTGCTTTGCTTGAGGTTGATCCTGCGGCTAAACGCTGCGAGGCGGAATTGTTCCGTTTGCTTGAGTCCAAAGACCTGCCGAGCTTGAAAGAATTGACACGCGACTTTCTTCCAGAAATTCGTCAGGCCTTGCTTGATTTGCCAGATTTGTACGGCGACCGTAGCATTATCGCGCGTGCCCGTCAAATTCTGCCCCAATTGAAGGGGATTGCGATAGCATTAGACGAGTTGAGTTATTTGATCGATTTGGCGGGTGATGCATTGATCACAGTCGATTTGGCAGATTTGCGTGGTTATCATTACCACAGCGGCGTGATGTTTAATGCCTTCGTCCCCGGTTTGGCTAACCCTGTTGCGCGTGGCGGGCGCTATGATCATGTGGGCGAAGCCTTTGGGCGTAAACGTCCCGCAACCGGTTTTTCTTTAGATTTGCGCGAGTTGGCGCGCTTGATGCCAAGTGCGGAACGAACCGGGGCGATTTTGGCACCCTGGAGTTCGGATCCTGCATTGCGACAAAAAATTATTCAGTTGCGTGCGGCAGGTGAGGTGGTAATTCAGAATTTACCTGGACACGAAAATGAACAAGATGAGTTTGAATGCAATCGCAGTCTCGCGTTCAAAGATGGTCAATGGATTTTAAATACAGTAGGTTGAGCGATGTCACAAATGAAGAAAGCAAAAAACGTAGTCGTTATTGGTACCCAATGGGGTGACGAAGGCAAGGGCAAGATCGTGGATTGGCTCACCGATCACGCACAGGGCGTAGTGCGCTTCCAAGGCGGGCACAATGCAGGTCATACCTTGGTCATTGGCGGTCAGAAAACGGCTTTGCAATTAATCCCTTCTGGCATTATGCGAGCTGGAACAGCCTGCTACATCGGTAATGGTGTGGTGTTGTCGGTTCCTGATTTATTGCGCGAAATCGATAAGCTCGAAGCCAATGGTGTCGAGGTGTGTTCTCGCTTAAAAATTTCCGAAGCTTGTCCTGTTATTTTGCCGTATCACACTGCGCTCGATGCTGCGCGTGAAGTCGCACGTGGTGCCGCAAAAATCGGTACGACGGGCAAAGGGATAGGCCCTGCTTACGAGGATAAAGTGGCGCGTCGTGCGATTCGTGTCGCCGATCTTTTGAATGCTGAGCGCTTTGCAGAAAAATTGAAAGAGAATTTGGCGTATCACAATTTTGTGTTGACCCAATATCTGCAAGCACCCGCGGTCGATTTCCAGCAAACCTATGATAATGCGATGGCACAGGTTGCGCGTATTCGTCCTATGGTGGCCGACGTTTCGAGTGCTTTGTACGCGGCTTACAATCAAGGTGCAAGTCTCTTGTTTGAAGGTGCTCAAGGCAGTTTGCTCGACGTTGATCATGGTACTTACCCCTTCGTTACTTCCAGCAACTGTGTCGCGGGCAATGCTTCGGCCGGTGCGGGTGTGGGACCGAATATGTTGCACTACATTTTGGGAATTACCAAGGCCTATACGACGCGTGTAGGCTCGGGTCCTTTCCCATCCGAGTTGCCGACCGATCAGGGTGTGGGTCAACATTTGGCCAGTGTTGGTCATGAGTTTGGCACCGTGACTGGACGCGCACGTCGTTGTGGTTGGTTTGATGCGGCCTTGTTAAAACGCTCGGTTCAGATCAACGGTGTTTCAGGCATGTGTTTAACCAAACTTGATGTCTTGGATGGTTTGACCTCACTTAAACTGTGTACCGGTTATACGATCGATGGCAAAGCGGTCGATATATTCCCGGTTGGCGCAGAAGAGGCGGCGCGTTGTGTTGCGGTCTATGAAGAAATGCCGGGTTGGAGCGAGTCCACGGTGGGTGCAAAAACGATGGAAGAATTACCGCAAAATGCGCGTAACTATATCCAACGTATTGAAGCATTGGTGGGCGTGCCGATTGATATGGTGTCGACAGGACCTGATCGTGAAGAAACCATCGTATTGCGTCATCCTTTCCTTTAAAAAGCTAGATTGCGCGCCACTATGACAGCGTCTCAATTGCGTGTTTCTTGGGACGAATATCATCGCTCTATCGAGTTGTTGGCGCTCAAAATTCACGACTCAGGTTGGCGTTTCGATCAAATACTTTGTTTGGCGCGCGGTGGCCTGCGTATTGGCGATGTTTTTTCGCGGGTGTTTCAGGTACCTCTCGCGATATTGTCGACTAGCTCGTATCGGGAAGAGGCAGGAACGGTGCAAGGGCAGCTTTCAATTGGTATCCATTTGACACAGTTGTCCGAGTCGATTAGCGGCAAATTATTGGTCGTGGATGATTTGGTCGATACCGGATTAACCTTTACCGAAGTAGAGGCGTGGTTGCGCTCGCGTTTTGACACTTTGCAGGAAATAAGAACCGCGGTGATTTGGTATAAACCTTCGTCACAATTTCAGCCGGATTATTTTTTGGAGACGGTCGATAGCGCGACTTGGATACAGCAACCTTTTGAAGCCTACGACGCAATTTCGATAGAAGATTTGCGCTCAGGCTCAAACTCAGTGCGGACTTAAGGGAGCGACATGCCAAGTACAATCAGCATGAAAAAAGCCGTTGTTATGAGTGATCATAACAACGGCTTAAGGAACTGCTGGTGCCCACGGAGGGACTCGAACCCCCACACCCGAAGGCACATGGACCTGAACCATGCGCGTCTACCAATTCCGCCACGTGGGCAACGAAAGAAGCGAGATTATATCGCTTTCTTCTGCAAAGTCAATCTCTGGGCATGCGCATCTGTTTTTAGGGCGGAAAATTTTGCGGTTTTGGACTGCACTCAAATATAAACAATTTACTTTTATCAAAATAAATCAAACGAAAAGAATACAAGTTTTGAACAAACATTTTTATCCCATTCCTAGCCGAGAGGATATACTCGGCGTACTACGTGCTTCAAAATCGGCAGTTAAAATCACATCGATTGCAAAAAAACTGGGCGTTAAACCTCTGGAGATCGACGGTATGGCGAGAAGACTTAAAGCAATGGAGCGTGACGGCCAGATCAAACAAGATCAGCTCGGGAATGTCACCGCATTAGCGCAAGAAAATACCATCACTGGAAAAATCACCAGCCATCGCGAAGGCTACGGTTTCTTAACACCGGATGGATATGGCGAAGACTTATTTATTCCCGAACGCGAAATGCAGCGTGTTTTAAATGGTGATCGTGTTAGCGCACGTGTCGTCGGCACGGATCGCAAAGGCCGTCTAGAAGGCAGCATACTTGAAATTTTGGAGCGCGCAAATACCCATATTATTGGTCGTCTTGTGCGTGAAAACGGTGTTTGGCTGATTGCTCCAGAAGACAATCGCATTAGTCAGGATATTCTTTTGGCGGGCTCACCCGGCAAGGCGAAAGCAGGACAGGTTGTCAGCGTTGAATTGATCGAACAACCGACTAAATACACGCAAGCGCAAGGTAAGATCGTCGAAATTCTGGGCGAGATTGATGACCCTGGTATTGAAATTGAAATCGCGGTGCGCAAGTTTGGTGTGCCACATGAATTTTCCGAAGCCGCCAAGAAAGCGGCTAGTTTGCTGCCCTTTGATGTGAGCGATGCCGAGCTTAAAAATCGGGTTGATTTGCGCGATGTACCTTTGGTGACGATCGATGGCGAAGATGCGCGGGATTTTGATGACGCGGTTTACTGCGAAACGATCAAAATTGGCCGCAAAAAAGCCTTCCGTTTATTGGTCGCCATCGCCGACGTGAGTCACTATGTCGAGCCCAATGAAGCGCTCGATGATGATGCCTTGATGCGCAGTACTTCGGTTTATTTTCCGCGCCGCGTGATTCCTATGCTGCCGGAAAAATTGTCGAATGGCCTGTGTTCACTCAATCCCAATGTTGATCGTTTGAGCCTAGTGTGCGATATGGTGATCAGCCTTGAAGGTGAAGTCACCGCGTATCAATTTTTCCCTGCGGTGATTCATTCTGCGGCGCGATTTACCTATACCGAAGTGGCCGCAATTTTAGGTAATACCAAAGGGCCGGAAGCACATAAGCGCCTGCCTTTGGTGCCGCATCTGCTTAATCTGTATGATTGTTTCCAGGCTTTGCTTAAAGCACGCCATCGCCGTGGCGCGATTGATTTTGAAACGACAGAAACCTATATCGTCGCCAATGCGGCTGGCAAAATCGAAAAAATCTTGCCACGCACGCGTAACGATGCGCACAAACTCATTGAAGAATGTATGTTGGCGGCGAATGTTTGTGCAGCCGATTTCCTGACTGTGAATGAACAGGTGGGGCTGTTCCGCGTGCATGCTGGTCCGACCAAAGAGAAGCTCATGCAAGTGCGTAATTTTTTGCGACAGCTCGGTTTGAATTTGATGGGAGGCGACACACCAGCCGCTTCAGATTATGCGCAATTGATGGGGAAAATCAAAGATCGCACCGATGCCCCGCTGTTGCAAACCATGTTATTACGCTCGATGCAGCAGGCCGTTTATAGTCCAGAAAATCTGGGTCATTTTGGCTTGTCCTATGATGCTTATGCACATTTCACCAGTCCAATTCGGCGTTACCCAGATTTGTTGACACACCGAGCGATTAAAGCCATTTTGGTGGGCAAAAAATATGAACCCAAGGGTATCGATTTAAGTGTGCTCAATACCGCCATTTCCAATGCGGCGCGCAAACAAATGGCGGCGCAAGCGGCTTTAGATAAGGCACAAGGAAACCAGCGTCCACAAAAAGATTTGACGATTTGGGATGCTTTGGGAACCCATTGTTCTGCCAACGAGCGGCGCGCTGATGAAGCTTCACGCGATGTTGAAGCTTGGCTCAAGTGTTACTACATGAAAGGAAAATTGGGCGAGGAATTTACCGGTACGATCTCCGGTGTGACCCAATTTGGTTTGTTCGTGCAATTGGACGATATGTTTGTCGAAGGATTAATCCACATTACCGAATTGGGTGCCGATTATTTTCAATTCGATGATGCTCGTCACGAGTTGCGTGGTGAGCGCACCGGTAAGCGTTATCAGTTGACAGACAAGGTCAACGTGATCGTGAGTCGGGTTGATATAGATGCGCGCAAAATTGATTTGAGTTTAGCGACGCAATCAATGCCGCAGCGTATGCCGAAGTCACGTGAATTTGACGAAGTGGCCGGTACCCAGCCTTTAAAGCGCGGCGCGATTCAAACTAATACGGCGCTTGGAAAGTCAAAAAATGCAGAACTCGATTTCGCCGAAAAACGTAGTCGCGAAGTCGCTTTGGTCGAGAGTAGTCGGGCAGAGAAGAAAGTAGCGGGTAAAAAGTCTAAGGCCAGCCTAAGCTCATCGGCCGGCCGCCCTGTGAGTAATAAAGCCGCTGGTGCGGTAAAGAAAGCAGTGCAAGGCGCAAAAAAATCAACGGCTAAACCGGCACAAAGAGCTGCGCCAAGTACGGTTAATAAAGCCCCCAGCAAAGCCACCAGCAAGGCACGAAAAAAACGCTGAGGGTTGGTAAGGAGCCAAGGAGGCAGGGCGATAGCTAAAACCACTCAACACAGAGACGTAGAGACACAGAGGAAAATCAAGAGGTTTGATTTCGGACTAAATTTTTTTGGTTCATCATTGATTCTTTAGGATTTTCTCATGGGTTTCTTTGTGTCTCTGTGTTGAGTGGTTTCTTCCTTTGATCTGGCTTCACGCAATCGCCTTGGACTAGGGTCTCTAGGCTTGATGGAAAATTTCGAATTAAACAGGTTTCAATATGAAAAATAAAATGATTTTCGGCTTTCACGCCGTTACTTCCCGTATCCGTCACGAGGCTTCCTCGGTTGAGGAAATTTACGTTGATAGCGATCGTTCGGATCGACGTATGCAGGAATTAATTCATGCCGCCAAGTCGGCTGGCATACGGATTATCCCCGCTGACGATCAACGCCTTTCCAATATCGTCGGTACCCGCAGACATCAAGGCGTGGTCGCGAAGGCGGGTGAATTGTCTTTAGCCCGCAATTTGGACGAGTTACTCGATGCAATCGAAGGGCCACCTTTGTTATTGGTGCTTGATGGCATTACCGACCCACACAATTTGGGTGCTTGTCTGCGGGTCGCCGATGGTGTTGGCGCACATGCTGTGATCGCCCCTAAAGATCGCGCTGTCGGCTTAAATGCCACCGCCGCCAAAGTGGCCAGTGGTGCCGCCGAAACGGTACCTTACATCACCGTGACGAATTTGGCGCGCACGCTACGTGATTTGCAAGAGCGTGATATTTGGCTTATCGGTACCTCGGATGACGTTGAAAAAACGATTTACGATGTCGATTTCAAAGGGGGTATTGCGATTGTGATGGGCAACGAAGGAGAAGGCATGCGCCGCCTGACGCGTGAAACATGCGACATGTTGGTGCAAATTCCAATGATGGGTTCGGTTGAAAGTTTAAACGTTTCGGTCGCCTCCGGTGTTTGTCTTTACGAGGCACGCCGTCAGCGCATTGCGGCGTCGGCAAAAAACTAAGAAAGCTATTACACTAGCGTTTTATCATTTTCTTTCGACTAGCCATGTTCAAGCATCTACGTGAAGATATTGCCAGCATCATCCAACGTGACCCAGCGGCGCGCAATGCTTGGGAGGTGTTGACTTGTTATCCGGGGCTGCAAGCGATTGTGATGCACCGTTGGGCTAGTTGGTGTTGGCGGCATGGTTTGAAGTGGCTGGGGCGCTTTATAGGCCAATTGGCACGCTTTTTTACTGGCATTGAGATACATCCTGGCGCAAGTATCGGGCAGCGCGTTTTTATTGATCATGGCTTTGGTGTGGTGATCGGTGAAACCGCAGTGGTAGGGGATGATTGCACGATTTATCAGGGTGTTACGCTAGGGGGAACATCCTTAGCAAAAGGCGCGAAACGTCATCCTACGCTAGAAGCCGGTGTGATTGTGGGGGCGGGCGCGAAAGTCTTGGGGGCATTTACAGTCGGTGCGGGCGCTAAAATTGGTTCTAATTCCGTCGTGGTAAAGCCAGTACCGGCGGGTGCAACGGCAGTCGGTAATCCAGCCCATCTGGTACACGCTGAAACCATAGAGCCTTCACTTGAAGCGCCTTGCTTTAGTGCTTATGGGGTGACGGCCAATGGTGATGATCCTATTTCTAAGGCTTTTCGTCAGTTGGCCGACCATGTGTGCCAGCAGCAAGCGCAGATCGAAAAATTATGTTCAACCATGTCCGCGGCGGGCATCCTTTGCGAGCCTATGCCGGAAGAAAAACGTTTAGAAGCCGAGGCGATTACGCAATTGGTTGATTGAGCTTATGTTGCACTTGAGTTGAGCCTAAATTGAGCAAGCTTGCCATTGCCCTTCGGCGTTAAGGCACAGCCAGCCACCGCGCTGCGCTGTTGGGTCTTCATAATCCCAATCGGGCAGGACCCAGCGCTGAGCGCCGTTTTCTTGATGGACGGCAGGGCGGTGAGTGTGGCCGTGGATCAGCATTTCGCAAGGATGGGCGTGCAGTAATGCATTCACGGCATCTTGATTCACATCCATGATACTCATGGTTTTGGTTTTTTGGTCGGCGATACTGGCGATCCGCATGCTTTCGATGATGGCTTTTCTTTCGTCCAGTGGTTTGGCTAAAAACGCATTTTGCCAAGCCGCTTGTCTGACCATCGTACGAAATTGCATATAGTTGATGTCGTCGGTACATAGGGCATCTCCGTGCGCCAGCGTTAATCGCATCGTCTTGAGCTTAACTTCAACTGGGTCGGGCAAAATCTGCGCACCAATGGCTTTGGCAAAAGTCTCGCCAACTAAAAAATCACGATTGCCGGCTATCCAAAAAAGCTGCACGCCACGATGACTTAACTCTGCCAGTGCGTTTAATACAGCGCAATGTCCAGGATGTTCGAGGTCATCGTCGCCAGCCCAATATTCAAATAGATCGCCCAGTAAATAAAGCCGTTCGCTGTGGGGCGCATGCTCGGTGAGAAATTTCAGAAACGCACGCTCGGTGCGCGGCCTCGACTCGCATAAATGAACATCAGAAACGAAAAGCGCAAGCGCCTTGAATGTGGGGCTTGCGCTTCTCGGGTTTTGCATCGGGTCTGCCAACGGATCTGCCAACATGTTAGGCTTTTGTCCTTAAACGATTTCGGCTTTTTCAATCACGATGGCTTCGACTGGAACATCGGAGTACATGCCAGAGCGGGTTGTTTTGCAAGCAGAAATTTGATCCACAATTTCCTTACCTTCCGCCACTTCACCAAACACGCAATAACCCCAGCCATCTTGTCCTGGATAGTCGAGAAAATTATTGTTGACGGTGTTTATGAAAAATTGGGCAGAGGCGGAGTGCGGGTCGCTGGTGCGCGCCATCGCTAGGGTGTAAGGCGTATTTTTGAGACCATTTTTCGCTTCGTTTTCAACGGGTTCATTCGTTGGTTTTTGATTCATTCCGGCTTCGAAGCCACCGCCTTGAATCATGAAGCCGCGAATGACGCGATGAAAAATCGTGCCAGTGTAGTGACCCGCTTCAACGTAAGCTAAAAAATTTGCCACCGTTTTCGGCGCTTTTTCTGCGTTGAGTTCGATTTTGATTGCACCTAAATTGGTGGTAAGTAAAACGGCCATGTTTATCCTCTTTTAAAAAAACGTAAATAACTTCAAACTAGATTTTTCATTGAAACTGCCTTGTATCAAGCGATGCCTAAGTCTGTATCGCTAATTTGCAAGAAATATCTGTGAGAAATGGGTAGCTTTTGCGCTGTAATTAGTTGCGATTAGTTGCTATTGGTTGCGATTATTTGATAACTTTCATCGTCAAAATGGTAATCGGCTTTATCGGAACATTTTTGTGTATGCTCATCACATCGGTGGGCACCACTTTGATTTTTTCAACGACGTCCCAACCTTCAATCACACGACCAAACGGCGTATAGCCCGCCGTGGCGTTGAGTGCTTGGATGCGTGGCAAGGTGACGGTCTCGCCATTTTTATTGATTTGAACGGGGTCGCCGGGGGGAAGTTCTTGATGATCTAAGAATTCATTGACGTTGACGTTGATGTAGAACTGCGCACGCGCTGAATTTGGGTCGCTCATTCGTGCCATTGCAATCGTACCGAGATCATTTTTCAATCCCCATTTGAGCGCCAATGCGGCCTCGGATGGAATCGGTTTGTCAGTCGGTTTTTCATTCATCTTGGCATCCATACCGCCACCTTGAATCATGAAATTGTCGATGACCCGATGAAATATCGTTTTGTTGTATTGGCCTTTTTTGACGTAATGCAAAAAATTATCCACCGTCTTGGGAGCGCTCTCTGGGTAGAGTTCCAGCGTAATATTGCCCATGCTGGTTTTCATCTGCACTTTAATGGTTTTTTGTGCGGGTGCTGGTGGTGTTTGCACTTGTGGTGTCGGATTTGGACTCGTTTCGCTCTGAGTGGTGGTCTGTGCCGAGACAGTGATTGCGAGCAAGCTCACACTGAGGCCTAGACAAAAACGCGAGGCGTAGCGACTTAAATGGCGGATGGATTTGCACGGATTCAATTTGTACTCCTCATGTTTTTTCTTGATCTAAATTTAGCTGGGCTAGTTACCCGTTTTTTCCTGTTTGATCAACCAAATCCCGTCTCGCTTGATCATGACCAAGGTCTTTCGACTGTTGGCGATGAGACTGCCAGATTGATAGTGCTGGCGGAATTTGAAATTCGCATGATCGCCGTTGATCGTGATGTCGGGTGCTTCTAATTTAATGCTGATTTTTCCCTTACCTTCAATTCTCGACCTGCGATCCTCCATCCATTCCTTACGGGATTCGCCGTCGGGTGTTTGGAAATCTCGCGCATAGTGGGCGAAGTAAGCTTTCGTGTTTTTACTGCTCCAAGCATTCAGCCAATGTTCAACGGTTTTCTGTAATTCAGACTGTGCACTTGCATTGGCGCGCGCCTGCTGCGGTAGCTTGGGTGTGGCGCGAATCGATTCATTATTACGGCTCGATTCTAGTTTGCTTTCCTTGTGCGCGTCTTCAATCTCTAATTTGCTACCTGCAATGAAATTTTGTTCTTCAAAAACGATACGCCACTGACCGGCTTGTTTTGCCCAATATTGATGCCAACGGTATGCCGCATTGCCGCGATTACTGCTGATTTCTTGGGTGAAGTGGTTGACGATCATTTCGTTGTGGCCGGGATAACGCATTTGTGCGACATCGCGTAATCGTACACTGATATTTTGGGTAGGGCCGAAATTTTGCTGAAGTTTTTGCAGCCATGTGGCGGCGGAGTCATTGTTGGAACTGTGAAATTGCGCACTGTAATGGCGGTTCAATTGCGCACTCTGACCTAAACGAAAATCAGCGAGCCAATCGTCAAGCAATTTGCGTGCGGCTAGTTTTTCTTTTTGCCATTCACTGCGCGTAATAAATTGAACTTGCTCACTAATGATGACCGGTGTTTTGGCGACTTCTACTTTTTCTGAAAGCTTCAAAAAATCGGGATTGGTCAACACGACACAGCCGTCGGATGCCAGAGGTGGTCGGCTGTAATTATTCGCGGGGACTCCGTGCAGCCAGATTCCAGAACCGCCTCGTCCATTTAACTTATCCCATTCATTTGGGTAATTTAAGGGTAGTGCACCCGGACCATAAAAATCAGGTAGCTTCGCGCCGGGTAAGCGGTTGGTGATGAAATAGACTCCGAGTGGCGTACGTTGGTCGCCTTCCTTGGATTTTTCGACCCCAAACCGACCTTGACTGACGTAGTAGTCATTAATCAGAACCGGTATCCCTGCTTTGTTTTCATAGACGAAGAGGCGCGCGCGCTTCGCATCCATGACCAGAGCATAGGTCTGCTCGTCACTCAAGCTTAAAAGATTGGCGGGGACAAGATCGAGTCCAGGCTTTTCTGTAATGGCACGGATTCGTACTAAGGCTTCTTCGCGCAAGTCTTTCAGTCGGTCACTGGCACCATTATTGCCTAGACTAGTCAAGGCTGGCATGGACGGATTATTGCTGGGATTAAAAGGCGCAATGGCGCGGGTACGCATGGCGATTAAATCGCCGCGAATTAAATGCCCCAATTGGAAATTCGGATAAGCAGTTAGCAGGGTATCGACCTTGCTGTTTGCTTGAGTGAATTGATTGTGCGCTAAGCTTTGATAGACCTCAATGAGCAATTGATCCGGGTTCGGGCGGTTATCTGGGCTACCTGCGCTATTAGGACTGACCGGTGGTTTGGTGTTAATAGCACCGGCCGCTGTCCACAATCCAGCATTTAAATAACATGCAAGGACAAGCCTGAGGCAAAGCTTACGCTGACGCGCGGCACGACAAAAAAAATCGACCATTAGCTACCCGAACGTTCCTGCTTAATGAGCCACTTGCCGTCTTGTTTGGTGAGGACCAAAATTTTGCGACTACTTGAACTTAAGCGATCCGAAACATAATGCTGGCGAAATTTAATAGTCGCACTATTGCCGTCGATGTCGATTTTTGGGTCATCGATATTGACTTTGATTTTGCCCTTGCTTTCGATTTTTGCACGGCGATCATCAGCCCAATTTGAACGTGATTCACCATTCGGCGTTTGGAAATCTTTAGCGTAGTGGGCCAAGTATTTGTTGACCTCCTGATTACTCCAATCTTTGGCCCAAGATTCGACGGCAGTTAGGACGACCTCTTTGTCATTGCTGACAGGTGGCGTGGAATTCGTTTTCACTAAAGCTTTGACATCGGCTGGTTTGCTGGTAACAACGGCGTTTGGGGCGGCTGTTGTCGCCGGGGCGGCTGGGTTGGCGGCGACCGGATTAACAGGGCTGAGTTTGGGATTGGTGCCGCCGGTGGTATTGCCAATCAAGTTTTTGACGAGATTTAATTTAAGTTTGGCCGTGGAATTATTCGAATCAAGTTGTAAGGCTTTGTCATAGGCTTGGCTGGCTAATTTGGCATAGACATCGCCCAAATTTTCATGGGCTGTGCCATAGGTTGGATTAGTGCGAATGGCCATTTCTAAGGCTGCGCTGGCTTTAACGTATTGACCGTTGGCGGCATATAACACGGCCAAATTATTGTAAGGCTCAGGCAGTTCCGGATAATCGTCCGTGAGTTTCGTAAAAACGGTAATGGCTTCGGCTGATTTATTTTGTTCGGTCAAAATTAAACCCTTTAAGAAACGCATTTGCGCGTCTTTGGGTTTGCTCACGAGGGACGCATCTATTTTTTTGAGGGCTTCGTTGAGTTGTCCCGCTTTGTATAATTTGCTTGCGTCGCTGGCATCATCGGCATTCGCAATGAGGGGTGTCGCGCAAAATAAGAGGGTCGATAGGGCTATCGCTGAATGAAATGAGGTTCGCATAATAGTGGTAGAAGCGCCTTGTTCTAGCTAGAGGAATGTTCTTGCAATTTTGCGTCCAAGAATAGCGATTTTCATGACTCTGCCGAAAATGCTTAGTCTAGGGCGCTCGGAAAAGATGTAATTGTATTCTTGTTTGGAGGGAAATTATTCAAAAATTTTTTGCACCTGTGTTTTTAGTACCAAAATACGCTCTGCTCCTTCATTTGTTTTCCAAACCTAACGTAAAAAAATCTCGTTTTTAGGCAATATCATGTAAAATCAGCGGCTTTCGATCTTTCGGTGCTGTGCTTGTGCTGTCAAAAAAATAAAGTATCAACAGCCTAGTTTTAAAAAACGCGGAAAATAAAAAATAGAATAAGTGATGACTACCGCCAATCCAGCCAAAAAAAATGAATTGCAAGTGCCTACCTATTGGGAGCAGGCAAAACAAGAACTAATGAAGCGTGATCGCATTTTACGTAAGCTGATTCCTTTGTTTGGTGACTTGTATTTGTTGGGACGCGATGATCCATTTACGACCTTGACGCGATCCATCATTGCGCAGCAAATTTCGGCGCAAGCGGCCAATAGTTTGTGGGAAACTTACTTGCAGGTGTGTCCGAAGTCGAGTCCCGCAGAAGTATTGGATGTGGGACGTGAAGCCTTGATGGGCTGCGGTTTGTCGAAACGAAAAACAGAATATATTTTAGACCTGGCGCGGCATTTTAAGGAAGACAAACTCCATGTGAGTAAGTGGGCTGAAATGTCGGACGAGCAGGTGATTGCTGATTTGGTCCAAATTCGTGGAATTAGTCGTTGGACCGCAGAGATGTTTTTGATTTTTAATTTATTACGCCCTAATATCTTACCTTTGGATGATCCAGGCTTAAATGCGGGAATCAGCCAGAATTATTTTTCTGGGGAGCCCGTTTCGCGTATTGATTTACGCGAAGTCGCCGCGAATTGGGAACCTTGGCGTACTGTCGCAACATGGTATATGTGGCGCAGTTTGGATGTAAAATCTGATTGATTGAAGTTAAATTGAAGTTAAATTTTTATAGTGACTAACTCGTGTGTGAGTTTTTTTTGAAGGGGACACGATGACTAAAACGACATTTCTAGGATTCGAGCAATCGATCGCTGAGCTTGAAACTAAAATTGAAGAACTTCGTTTTGTACAGGATGATTCCGCAGTTGACATCTCCGAAGAAATTGACCGGCTTTCCCAAAAAAGCCAAATGCTGACCAAGGATATTTATTCGAAACTCAGCCCTTGGCAAGTTTCGCAAATCTCGCGTCACCCTCAGCGTCCTTATACGCTCGATTATATTTCTCAGATTTTTACCGATTTTCACGAATTGCACGGCGATCGCTCGTTCTCAGATGACCTAGCAATTGTCGGTGGTTTGGCGCGCTTTAATGGTCAGGCCTGTATGGTGATCGGCCATCAAAAAGGGCGCGATACGAAAGAGCGGGCATTGCGCAATTTTGGCATGCCTAAACCAGAAGGCTATCGCAAGGCGATGCGCTTGATGAAATTGGCCGAGAAATTTGAAATTCCTGTGTTTACTTTCATCGACACCACAGGTGCTTGGCCGGGTATCGACGCGGAAGAACGCGGGCAATCCGAAGCGATTGGCCATAGTCTGTATGTGATGGCCGAACTGAAAGTACCTTTGATTGCGACCATCATTGGCGAAGGTGGCTCGGGCGGTGCCTTGGCGCTGGCAGTGGGCGACTCGGTCTTGATGCTGCAGTATGCCACTTACTCGGTTATTTCCCCAGAAGGTTGTGCCTCAATTTTGTGGAAGACTTCGGAGCGCGCTTGTGACGCTGCGGAAGCCTTAGGTTTGACCGCAAATCGCCTTAAAGCCATGGGCTTGATCGATAAAATTATCAATGAACCTTTGGGTGGCGCACATCGCGATCCTAAGCAAATGGCAGTCTTGGTGAAGCGCGCTTTGGCCGATACCTTGCGTCAATTCCAGGGTGTGAAAACCAAAGATTTGCTCGCCGCACGCCACGAAAAATTGATGAGCTACGGAAAATTTAAGGAAACCCGGGTTTCAGAATGAAAGCATGCGTTGCCGACGAGTTTGAAAGTCGTGTGTTCGGCCAAGTAAAGCAAATTTTTGATTCACAAGCTCCCGAAAATATCAGTAAAGGAATCGCGTTAGCCTATAGCGGCGGACTCGATTCCTCAGTGCTCTTGGTTTTATTGCGCGACTATGCGCATCGCTATCAACTCCCATTTTTCGCATTTCATATTCATCATGGCTTAAGCGCTCATGCTGACGCTTGGCGTGCGCATTGCGCGTCGACATGTGCCGCACTTGGTGTGGCGTTTGCAAGCACCGAAGTTCAGATTCAAAGTGCAGGTGATGGCATAGAATCGGCGGCGCGGCGTGAACGTTATCGCGCATTAGGTCGTTTATGTGAAGAGCGTGAAATCAGTTATCTCTTGACCGCACATCATCAGGACGATCAGGCCGAGACGGTGTTGATGCAAATGTTGCGCGGTACTGGTTTGCGTGGTTTGGGGGGGATGGATGAAATTAATCACGCTCCGGACTTGTTAGGCTCAGCCCATCTAAAATTGGTGCGACCTTTGCTGATGCAAACCCGTTCGAGCTTAGAAAACTTTGCAAGCGAGCGTGGTATTGCGCACATTAGCGACGAGTCGAATCAGGATTTACAGTTTACGCGGAATGCAGTTCGACATCGTTTAATGCCCGTGCTAGAGTCAATTTCACCGAATTTTGCAGAGCGTTTTTTTCGTACTGCCCTGCATGCGCGTGCCGCCAACCGGATTCTCGATCAGATCGCTGCCGATGATCTCAAGCGATGTTTGCAGACAAGCACAGCGGAGGCACTAGATATCCCAATGTGGCAAAGCTTGGGTGAGGATCGCATGGATAATTTACTGCGATATTGGATATTGTCGAAAAACATGCAAGCGCCGAGTACCTCAAAATTACAGGAAATGCGTAAGCAAGTCCTGCGCGCCCGTGAAGATGCTTGTGTATCCGTGTCGCACCTAAACTTTCACTTGCATCGCTATGCGAATAAAGTTTTTCTCGTCAAGCAAGCGCCTGTGATTGCCCAGTCGCGAAGCGGGGCGCTGAATCAAGAAAATGACGATACAAAAGAGCCTATTACGCTTCACTGGCAAGGTGAACCCAGCATCGATTTGCCTCAATGGCAGGGTCGATTACATTTCATCTCGGGCGACCAGGGAATTGCTCGAGCCAGTTTAAGCCTATCTCGCCTGCAAGTGCGCGCCCGAGAAGGTGGGGAGCGTTTACGTCTAGCGAAAAATCGCCCCTCTAGGGATTTAAAAAGCCATTTTCAAACACTGCGTATTCCATTTTGGGAGCGTGCCGGTTTGCCTTTAGTGTATGCCGACCAAGATTTAATTTTTGTCGCCCGTTTAGGATTGAACGCTGATTTTCTTGATGAGACCGACGGTGAAAAAATTCAGATTCAGTGGCAATCCTACGAAGAAATAAATAAGCATTGAGAAAGAATCGCATGAAACGTCAAATTGTGCTCGATACAGAGACGACCGGCTTAAATCCACGACTGGGAAATCGCATTCTTGAAATCGGTTGCGTCGAGCTGATCAATCGAAAATTAACTGGTCAAAATCTACATTTTTATATTAATCCTGAACGCGAGTCTGAAGAAGGCGCGCTGGCGGTACATGGCATCACCAGCGAATTTTTGCGAGATAAGCCGAAGTTTCATGAAGTCGTCGAGACCCTTTTGGACTACGTGAAAGGTGCAGAGATACTGATCCACAATGCCCCCTTCGATTTGGGTTTTCTGGATGCTGAGTTGGCGCGACTAGAGCGAGCCTCCTTTGTCAGCGTGGTCGATGGTGTCGTCGATACCTTAGTGCAAGCGAAGGAACTTCACCCCGGAAAACGTAATTCTTTGGATGCGCTGTGCGACCGTTACGAAATCTCAAATGCGCATCGTGCCCTGCATGGCGCTTTGCTCGATGCTGAGTTACTCGCTGAAGTCTATCTCGCAATGTCGCGCGGTCAAAACAGTTTGGGTATCGAGCTAGAAGAAGAACTGAGCGATCGCAATACCGAGTATGAACATACGCAGGCAGAGTATGCCGAGATTCGGCTGCTATCGGCTAGTGTGGCCGATGGCGAAGCGCATCGTGAGTATCTGGAAGAGTTAGAGAAGGCGAATAAGAGCCCCAGTATTTGGAAGGCCGTAAGCGCTTGAAAGTGGAAAGTCTGCCGTGTTCGATCTTGGTGTTATGTTACTTTGAGGCAAAATTCCAACGCTTTTTGCCTTCGTGTTAGATTCAATTTTTTCGGTTTATATCGAATTCGGCCGTGACAAGAATTAAGCTTGTATTTTTAAGCACATAAAAAAATTTTCGCACCACACTTAAGTTCCTTAAAATAGTGCCGTAAACGTGTTTGTGGTGTCGTATTGTTCTGAAAAACTATATTTAACTATTTGATTTTTAACGGAAAATTTTATAGATCATATTTTTCAAGCTAGATAGTCTTTCCTTCTTATTTATGTGACTTTTTCACAATAAATTCTTCTTGCTCGATGTAGGTGCAATTCCTACGTCGGCGCGCGCTGTTTCCTGTATTCAATTCCCCAGTTTGGCTGATACACCCTCTCAATCCTTGGTAACACAATGGTTCCACTGGGCAATAAATTTCGTTGTGGAAATTTTTAAAGAGGTGGTGAAATGACTTCAAATGACATGATGGCTGAGATTCGTGATGCCAATTTAAGTTACTTAATGCTGGCTCAGCAGATGATACGCGCAGATAAGGCGACTGCGATTTTTCGATTGGGCATCGCCAAGGAAATTGCCGATCTCATTGAAGGGCTCAACAATGCCCAAATTTTGAAACTTGCTGGTTCGAACATGATGCTGGCACGTTTTCGTTTCGAGGACAGCGCGATTTTGTGCATGCTTACTCATTACAACAAAGAGCGTAGTTTGGCACAGTCTCATGCAGCGATTTTGATGGCCGGACAAAACGTCGAAGAGATTTTGTAAGCGAACATTTTTCATTCGCTGAGTGAAGTGGGAGGCTATCATGGTAATGAAAAGTATCGTCAATGAGGCGCACGAAATTCAATTGGCTATTGACCTCGTCAATTTAGGTGCCCGTTTACAATTACTGGAATCTGAGACTTCCCTTTCCCGAGAGCGTTTGCTGAAAATCTATAAAGAGCTCAAAGGTGTTTCGCCACCGAAGGGCATGCTGCCTTTTTCTACTGATTGGTTTGTGACATGGCAGCCGAATATTCATGCTTCGCTCTTTATGAATATTTACCACTACTTGCAGGAACATGCCGATGTGAAGGGCATACACGCAGTCGTTAAGGCTTACCAGCTCTATCTCGAACAGATTCCGCATGACGAGGGTGAAGAGGCTGTTTTATCGCTCACCCGTGCTTGGACTTTGGTTCGTTTTTTTGATGGCAATATGCTGTCTATGATCAAGTGCGAGGTCTGTGGCGGCATGTTCGTCGCGCATAGCCTTGATCTTCACGATCATTTTGCCTGTGGCTTATGCCACGTCCCTTCACGTGCTGGCAAAACAAAAAAACTTAAAGACCTACAGAATCTGCAAAAGAAAAAAGCCCTCAATTAGCGTGCTAATTAGTCGCGCCTTTGCGACAGCGGATTTGCTGCGCTGTCGCTTGCAGTGGATAATCATCCTAATCAAAACGCGCGGAGAATCCCAATTGGTGATCGGTCTAAAAGCCTTGTTATTGCAATTGGCGGCCTTGGTTTTGACAAGTGTCTTGAGTGTTATCGTCCAAAAATTCTTGGGCTACTTGATTCCCCCATCGGTTTTTTTGAGCCTGCATGTGTCGGTCGCGCTCAGTTTTTCTATGCTGTTTCGTTTTGACTGGTGGTGGAGTTTGATTCAGGTGCTTTTCCCCCTGTTATTGGTGCTCGCGGCACTGCATCCTTTGCCTAGTCAGTGGTATTTGTTTGCCTTCCTCATCTTCGCTTTGTTGTATTGGTCCACGTTTCGCACCCAAGTGCCTTACTACCCGTCAAAGAAAAGCTTGCTGATGCCGATCCAGGCTTTACTCCCAGCGGTTCAGGGGAGTCGATTTGTTGATCTTGGCAGTGGCATGGGGGGCTTACTCATGCAACTTGCAAAGCTTAATCCTGAGGGCCAATTCATCGGTGTGGAAATAGCGCCACTACCTTGGCTGATTAGTCGCTTGCGCGCCTTACTTTCGAGTTCTAAAGTGAAGTTCGTTTTGGGAAATTACAACAGACAGGATTTGCAGCAGTTCGATGTTGTTTTTTGTTATTTGTCTCCTGCGGCGATGCCGAGTATCTGGGAAAAGGCAAGGGCAGAAATGAAGCCTGGCGCGCTTCTCCTGAGTTACGAATTTATTATCCCCGAAAAACCACACGACTTCTGTGTGAAAATTGAAGAAGATGCGCCATATTTATTTGGATGGCGCATATAATGAAACAACAGAAATATATTTTCTGAGCAATATTTCCCGAAAATGTTGCCTCATATTACGAGATCGCTGTTATTCTTAAGTTGTTGCTCGAGAGGATTAAATTCGAAGTTAAACTTTTGAAGGAGTCTAACTCGTGTTTGTAATCGTGGGATACATCGTCGTATGCGGATCCGTGTTTGGTGGATTCGTTATGTCTGGCGGACACTTAGCTGTCTTATTTCAACCACTCGAATTACTGATGATTGGTGGTGCCGCTGTGGGCGCATCCTTGGTCGGCAACAACAGTAAAACAATCAAAGCCTCGCTCAAGGCATTACCCTCAGTACTTAAAGGATCGAAATTCAACAAGGCCATGTACATGGAGTTGATGACGATGCTGTTTGACGTACTCACAAAAATCCGCAAAGAAGGTTTGATGTCGATCGAAGGCGATATTGAAAAACCGGAAGAAAGTCCGCTATTTAGTAAATATGGCCTAGTCGTTTCAGACCATCACTTAATGGAATTTTTGAGTGATTATTTGCGCCTGATGGTGTCGGGCAATATGGATGCTTTTCAGATCGAAAACTTGATGGATAACGAACTTGAAACTCATCATGTTGAAGGTCATGTGCCTGCACATTTTATCGCTAAGTTGGGTGATGGCTTGCCCGCCTTCGGGATTGTTGCCGCAGTGATGGGCGTGGTTCATACGATGGAATCGGTGGGGATACCGCCAGCCGAACTCGGGATTTTGATTGCCCATGCTTTGGTCGGTACCTTCCTTGGGATTTTATTGGCTTATGGTTTTGTTGGACCTTTATCTGGATTGCTGGAACAAAATTTGGACGAGTCGTCTAAAACATTTCAGTGCGTCAAAGTGACTTTGTTGGCGAGTTTAAATGGCTATGCGCCGGCTTTGTCAGTGGAATTTGGCCGTAAAGTTTTGTATTCAACTGAGCGACCTTCGTTCTCCGAGTTGGAAGAACATATTAAACAATCTAAATCGAAATAGTCCTAACCAAAAACAGGGTGTGATTGTGGCTGCTGACGAAGTCCGTCCTATCATTGTTAAGCGCATTAAAAAGGTCGCCGGGGGCCATCATGGCGGCGCTTGGAAAATCGCGTATGCCGATTTCGTTACGGCGATGATGGCCTTCTTTCTTTTGATGTGGTTGCTAGGCTCGACTGCCAAAGGAAATTTGCAAGGGATAGCCGAATATTTTCAAACGCCTTTGAAAGTGGCCATGATGGGCGGGGATGGCAGTGGCGATAGTTCGAGTGTGCTACAAGGGGGCGGTAAGGATTTGTCGGCGCGTGATGGGCAAGTAAAAAAAGGTGATATTGAAGCGGCCAAAAAAACCTACAATTTACAAGCAGCCGAAGCGGCGCTAGCAAAACTCGATGCTGAGCGCTTAAAGGGTCTGAAGGAAAAAATCGAAGCGGCCATCGAATCGAGTCAAACCCTGAAACAATTTAAAAAACAGCTACTGCTCGACATTACGACCGAAGGCTTGCGGATACAAATGGTCGATGAAAAGAATCGTCCTATGTTTGCGTCAGCCAAAGCTGAGTTACAACCCTACACCCGAGAAATTTTGCATGAAATTGGTTTGGCTTTAAATGAAGTTCCGAACAAAATTAGTCTCTCTGGACATACCGATGCCGCACCTTATCTGAACGGTGAAAAAGGGTATAGCAATTGGGAGTTGTCGGCGGATCGCGCCAATGCCTCGCGGCGTGAATTAATCTACGGTGGCATGGATGAGAGCAAAGTTTTGCGCGTCGTCGGACTGTCTTCATCGGTGCTGTTTGATAAAGCTGATCCGCTCAATCCTATTAATCGTCGTATCAGTATCATCGTCATGAATAAGAAAACGGAACTGTCTGCCTCGCAAGATGGTGGTGAAGTTGACTTGGAAAAGCAGGACGGAGTTGGGGTCGAGTTAAAGCAAAACGTGGTCCAATAATTTTTCAATTGAGTGCAACTGTAATGTTGCGGAACGGGACGCTGAAGATGTCAGATCGAAAAAACCTAGGATCACAAGTGAAAGAGTTACTCGCAGGAGTCTCTGATCATGGGGTCGACCACTTATTGGAAGTGGAAACAGATTTAGTGCAAACCACGATTTTGTTAGCCGAGGCAATTGAGCGCTTAGGGGCCAATTTTTTGGATTTGCATTCTTCATTGACCTCACAGGAAGCACAGATAAAACTCATAGTCGAAGCGGGGCAGGTGCCGCAAGACAGTGTTGATCGTTTATCTAAGATACAGGCAGATATTTCTTTGCACATCAATCAGGCGGTAACGAGTCTTCAGTTTCAGGATTTAACTGGACAACTCATCGCCCGTACAGTGCAAAGGAGCGCCGGATTACGCGAGCTTTTGAGTACCTTAGAAATTGAAGGACACGTTATCCCAAATGATGGTGAAATCGATGAGATTTCCTCGATGTTGACTGAGATTACGTCCAAGCTGGAAGCGCAGAGTATCGCACTCAAAAGTTTGCTACGAAAAACGGTTAACCAACAGCATATGGACAGCGGCGATATTGAATTATTTTAGTTGTCAGAGGTGTGGGTGTTTCAATCTTTTTTAAATTGGAGTTGTGATGGCCAAGACAATATTAGCAGTGGATGACTCAGGCTCTTTACGGCAAATGGTCGCATTTAGTTTGAAGGCGGCCGGCTACCAAGTAATTGAGGCAGTCGATGGTCAGGATGGTTTGGAGAAAGCCAAATTGCAGGTTGTCGATCTCGTTCTGACTGACCAAAACATGCCACGTATGGACGGCTTAACGCTGATCAAGTCTTTACGTGCTTTGGAGTCATATCAAAAGGTGCCTATCCTGATGTTGACGACGGAATCGGGCGACGATATGAAAGTAAAGGGACGTGCAGCCGGCGCGAACGGATGGCTGGTGAAGCCCTTTGATCCGCAAAAATTGACCGAGGTCGTGAAAAAAGTGATTGGTTGAGTGATGTGTTTAGCGTTAAGCCATTTCGCGCAAATTACGGGGTGCAATAATGACGATTGACATGGGTCAGTTCTTTCAGGTTTTTTTTGACGAGGCGGAGGAACTCCTCGCTGAGAAAGAGAAGTTATTATTGGGTGTGGACATTGCGTCTCCGGATCCGGAAGATTTGAATGCGATTTTTAGAACCGCGCATTCAATAAAGGGCGGCGCGTCAACCTTTGGCTTACACGATATGTCGGAAGTGACCCACATACTCGAATCACTGTTGGATCAAATTCGTAAAGGTGAAATGACCCTCACTTCGGATCATGTTGATGCTTTCCTTGCCGCCAAAGATGTCTTGAAAATGCAACTTGATGGACATAGACATGGTGCAAAAGTCGATCTCGATGCCGTGGGTGATGTTCGGATGTTGTTGCAGTCCTTTGTTAAGGGTGAAATCAAAGCAGAAAATAAGGTCGCGGCGGCGGTGATTCAACAAGAAGAGGCCAGCGAAAAACGCGAGCAATATCAATCTGCGTTTCGGATTGTTTTCAATCAAATTAAAGAGGCCGATTGGCTCGTTTTAAGTGATGAATTGGCGATGCTAGGGCGAGTAGAAGAGCCGACCGTCGATGGCGACAAACGCAGTTTGCTAATCAGTACCAATGGCAGTCAAGACGATATTGTCGCGGTTTGTTCCTTTGTAGTTGATGCCGACAAAATGAGTATTACCAGCGAAGCAGTTAAACAAACTAGTGCTTCCGATGCCGCTTCGGACGAAGATTTGGGCTATGGCTTTTTTGAGCCTATGGACACGATGTTCACGCCAGCTCCAGCGGACGTTTCCGAACACGGCTCGAGTTCAGCAAAGTCGGACGCAGCGGCGGCACAAGCAAAAGCAAGCCCGAAAAAAGATAATGATAAAGCCGCTAATTCTCAGGAATCTAGCACGATCCGGGTCGGCATCGAGAAAGTCGATCAGATTATCAACCTTATTGGTGAGTTGGTGATTACACAGGCCATGCTCAACCAAAGAACACAGGATCTGGACCCCGTTTCAAATGAACGTCTGCTCAGTAGCGTCGCCCACCTCACGCGCAATACCCGTGACTTGCAAGAAGCGGTGATGTCGATACGGATGATGCCGATGGAATATGTGTTCTCAAGGTTTCCCCGTATGGTGCGCGATCTCGCCCACAAACTAGGCAAAAAAGTTGAGTTCATTACCCATGGCGCTTCGACCGAACTAGACAAGGGTTTAATTGAACGAATCGTCGATCCTTTGACCCATCTGGTCAGAAATAGCATTGACCATGGCATAGAAATGCCCGCGGCTAGAAGTGCTTCGGGCAAGAGTGAAACCGGTAGGCTAACGCTCTCTTCCGTACACCAGGGCGGCAATATTGTAATTGAGGTCAGTGATGATGGCGGTGGATTGCATCGCGAAAGAATACTCTCCAAGGCGCGACAAAATGGATTGCCTGTATCGGATGCTATGAGCGACTCGGAGGTCTGGCAATTGATTTTTGCCCCGGGTTTCTCAACCGCAGAAGTGGTCACCGATGTCTCCGGACGAGGCGTTGGAATGGATGTCGTTAAACGTAACATCGCGCAAATGGGCGGTGTGGTTGATATTCGTTCTACGCGAGGCTTGGGCACAACCATTACGATTTCCTTGCCGCTGACTTTAGCGATTTTAGATGGCATGTCTGTGAAGGTAGGGCAAGAAATTTATATCTTGCCGCTGGGTTTTGTCGTCGAATCTTTACAACCGCAATTGGAAGATATTCGTGAGATCAATGGTCGTGGCAGTGTCATCAAAATCCGCCAAGAGTATTTGCCGCTGATACGTTTATATGAGTCGTTCAATATTGAGCCGACCCACAAAGACCCTTCCGCGGGCATTACGGTGATCGTCGAAGTCGATGGAAAAAAAGCGGCGCTTTTTGTTGATGAACTCGTTGCGCAACAACAGGTGGTGGTGAAAAACATCGAGTCAAATTATAAGAAAATTCAAGGTATCTCAGGCGCCACTATTTTAGGCGACGGCGGTGTTTCTTTGATTTTGGATGTGGCGGCCTTAATACGTGCAGTGCGTTGATTTTCGAAATTATTGTGTAGACCCATTTGCAGATGTGAGGAAACAATCATGATTAAAGGCTCAGAGGGTTCAAAGCTCAGTTCACACTCGGAACAGGCTACCGAATTATCGATGCAAGAGTTTCTCGCATTTACCTTGGGGAATGAAGAATATGGTATCGATATCCTGAAGGTGCAGGAAATTCGTGGCTATGAAGCCGTTACTCGGATCGCAAATGCCCCCGAATTTTTAAAAGGCGTGATCAATTTGCGCGGGATTATTGTCCCCATCGTTGATATGCGGATTAAGTTTAATTTGGGCACCCCCACTTACGATCAATTGACCGTCGTGATTATTCTCAATATCGGAAGTCGGGTGGTGGGGATGGTGGTTGACAGCGTTTCTGATGTGATGACTCTGCTACCCGAACAGATACGACCTGCGCCAGAAATGAATACCACGTTCAATAATGATTTTCTGATTGGTTTAGGAACCTTGGAAGAGCGTATGTTGATCTTGGTTGATATTGGGAAAATGATGTCCAGTCCAGAAATGGGGCTGACTGATAACGAAGAATAAGCTAAGTTTGTTCGTAATTTACGCTTACAGCGAGCTGAGCAAAAACTGCGTTTTACGGGAATACTCATGTCAAGAACTGGCGAAGCAATCGATAGTGGCAAAGAATTCGTTTTTAATTTACGCGATTTTGAGCGCGTGCGCGAAATTATTTATCGTAGAGCGGGAATTTCACTTTCTGACAGTAAGCAAGAGATGGTTTACAGCCGCCTAGCGCGGCGCTTGCGGGCAACTGGAATTCAGTCCTTTTCGATCTACCTCGACATGCTCGAACGCGAAATCAACAGCCCAGAGTGGGAATCCTTCACCAATGCTTTGACCACAAATCTTACTTCTTTTTTTCGCGAGGAACATCATTTTCCCGTGTTAGCCGAGCACGTTAAAAAGAAGAGCGGACCCGTAAGAATTTGGTGTTCGGCCAGTTCGACAGGTGAAGAGCCTTATTCGATTGCGATGACGGTGTGCGAAGCTTTCGGAACGCTGAAACCGAATGTGAAAATCATCGCCACGGATATTGATACCAACGTCCTTGCCACCGCAGCACGCGGCGTTTACAACCTCGATCGTATCGAGAAAATGGCACCGGAAAAAGTGAAGAAATTCTTCCTGCGCGGACGTGGTAGCAACGAAGGAACCGCTCGTGTCAGGCCGGAATTGCGTGAGCTGATTAGTTTCGAGCAACTCAATTTACTCGATGCGCGCTGGGCGATAGAAGGTGACTTTGACGTTATTTTTTGTCGCAATGTGATGATTTATTTTGACAAGCCGACCCAAGCCAATATCTTGCGAAAATTCGTTCCCTTACTCAAACCCGATGGTCTATTAATTGCTGGTCATTCGGAGAACTTTGTCTATGTTTCAGATGATTTTAAGTTGCAGGGGAAAACTGTTTACGTGCTGGTGAACAAGAGCGAAAAACATACGGCTCATAAAACGTTTGGGTCAATGAAGGGTGAACTATGAGTTTGAGCGAAGAACATTTTGCCACCAATATTTATTACGATCGAACTTTCGATTGTGATGCTGCAAAGATTTTGCCTGGCGAATTTTATTACACAGGTAAAGATATGTTGATCGTTACTGTCTTGGGATCCTGTGTCTCAGCTTGCATACGTGATCGGGTGTCCGGGGTGGGGGGGATGAATCATTTTATGTTGCCCGATGGGGGTGAGAATTCCGATAATCCTGTTTCCGCATCCATGCGTTATGGCACCTATGCGATGGAAGTCTTGATTAATGAATTGCTGAAGGCAGGTGCAAGGCGGGAAAATATGGAGGCCAAAGTATTTGGTGGTGGCAATGTGTTGCGCGGATTTACTGCGATCAATGTAGGGGAACGCAACGCAAAATTTGTCCTTGATTACCTACGTACAGAGCGTATGCGGGTGATTGCTGAAGATTTGAATGACATCTACCCGCGCAAAGTCTATTTCTTCCCACGCACCGGTAAGGTCTTAGTTAAAAAATTGAAAGTGGAACACAACGATACATTAAAAAAACGCGAGCAAGACTACGCCAGCCGACTCAAAAGCGTACCGGTGGGAGGCGATGTCGATTTGTTTTAGTGCTGCTGGCACGAGGTTCGAAATTCTAGCAAACGCGATGGAATGATTAGGGCGGTCGCATGAAAATTAAAGTTTTGATTATTGATGATTCCGCGCTAATCCGAAGTATTTTGACGGAGATCGTGCGCACCCAAGCCGATATGGAGGTGGTGGGAGTCGCGCCAGATCCTTTGGTGGCGAGGGAATTGATTAAGCAAACCAATCCTGATGTGTTGACGCTGGATGTGGAAATGCCAAAAATGGATGGCTTAGATTTTCTCGAAAAGCTCATGCGCTTGCGCCCGATGCCGGTCATCATGGTTTCTTCTTTGACCGAACGTGGTTCCGAAATTACGATGCGTGCACTGGAGTTGGGGGCAGTCGATTTTGTCACGAAGCCAAAACTCTCCATTCAAAGTGGAATGCTGGAGTACGCCCAGGTGATTGCTGAAAAAATTCGCGCCGCCTCGAAAGCGAAATTGAAGGCAAGAGTCAGTAGCGCAGCGATGGCATCAAAACAAACGGCGACCACCTTGCCGTCCTTGCGTAATCCCCTCATTAGTAGCGAAAAATTGATCATTATCGGCGCTTCGACAGGCGGCACGGAAGCGATTAAGAGTTTTTTGATGCAAATGCCAGCCGATTGTCCAGGGATTTTGATTACCCAGCACATGCCGGAAGGATTCACGAAATCTTTTGCAAAGCGACTTGATGGTTTGTGCAAAATATCAGTATTAGAAGCGCAAGGAGGCGAGCGGATTTTGCCTGGATATGCGTACATTGCACCAGGCCATTCACACCTACTTTTGGCCCGTAGCGGCGCTAACTATGTGACCGAATTGAGCAATGCTGATCCGGTCAATCGTCATCGGCCTGCAGTGGATGTTTTATTTCGTTCCGCAGCAAAATGTGCAGGTAAAAATGCGGTCGGTGTCATTCTGACGGGCATGGGCAAAGATGGCGCAGAAGGTATGTTAGAGATGAAAAATTCGGGCGCTTATAACTTTGCGCAAGATGAAGCCAGTTGTGTTGTTTTTGGGATGCCTAGAGAGGCGATTGCGGCGGGTGCGGTCGATGATATCGTTGCGCTCAATGAAATGCCTGCTAAGGTATTGCAATATCTGGAGGAACAAGGCGGACGTGCTTTGCGGGTGTAAACTGGAGTTGAATTTAGCTTAGCTAGGGTGTAGTTTGGTAACATGATGTTTCATCCTTTCTGAAATCACGGAGTATTTTATGGCTGATCAAAATTTAAAATTTTTAGTCGTCGATGATTTTTCAACGATGCGGCGTATCGTTAGGAATTTATTGAAAGAACTCGGCTATTCGAATGTGGATGAGGCGGAAGATGGTGCTCTGGGTTTGGCAAAACTCAAGAGCGGGGATTTTGATTTTGTAATCTCTGATTGGAATATGCCTAACATGGACGGGTTAACCATGCTGCAGCATATTCGTGCCGATCCTTCGCTGGCGAAATTGCCTGTGTTGATGGTGACAGCTGAGGCGAAAAAAGAGAATATTATCGCCGCCGCCCAAGCTGGCGCGAATGGTTATGTGGTTAAACCGTTCACGGCAGCGACACTCGATGAGAAGTTACAGAAAATTTTCGAGAAGCTCGGTAAGCCTGCTTAGACTTTCCGTTCTTCCTAGGGGGATTTATGGCTGATCAATCGAAAGATCAAAGTCAGAACGACGAGCTACTGATGCGTGTGGGTCACATGACACGCTTGTTACACGATAGTTTGCGTGGCTTGGGACTCGATAAATTGCTGGAGCGGGCAGCCGAAGATATTCCTGATGCGCGCGATCGTTTGGATTACGTTGCTAAGATGTCTGAACGCGCGGCGCAGAAGGTTTTAAATGCCACCGACGAGGCAATTCCTTTGCAAGAAGCGCTAGATCAGGGTGCTCACCAGTTGATTTCTGAAATGAAAGCTCTGCTTGACACTAAGAATACCGACGCTGATTTGGATGCGTATCGGACTAAAACCCTGGCAGTAATCGCTTATCTCGAAATGAGTTCACAGCATAGCAAGCTGACCAAACAACATTTGCTCGACATTATGATGGCGCAGGATTTTCAGGATTTGACGGGTCAAGTGATCAAGAAAGTGACTGAGTTAGCGCAAAATCTAGAGCAACAATTAGTCCAGTTGCTGATCGAATACTCTCCAGAGCAAATCAAAAAATCACCCATTCAAGATGGCTTACTCAATGGGCCGCAAATCAATCCTGAGGGAAAATCAGATATCGTGGCGGATCAGGGTCAGGTCGATGATCTCTTAGATAGCTTAGGCTTTTGATTAGGTGCCGTCATGAGTGCATGCAACTACTTGGCCAGAGAAGCATTGTTAGACCGGACGCAAAAGGTTTTGGGCTACCATTTTTTTTTGCAGAGTAAGGAAAGAACAGGCGAGGCGAATGCCGAGCATTTAGCGACGCTTAGGCAGCTACTCTCTGAGCAATTGCATAGCGAAGAGGGGCAATATCGTTTGGGTGAGAGTCTGGTTTTTTTTGAGATGACACCATCGGCGTTGCAGTGTGAAAGCCTGAATCGATTTAATCCTGCAAAAACAGTTTTAATTTTTTCGAAATCCGTATGTATTGAGACCGACTTAATTGACGCGATGAAGCAGCTACGTTCGCGCGGTTTTGGAATTTGTCTGCGTAACGTCGATTTGAGTACTTTAGATCGTTCTTACTACCCACTCGTCACTCATCTAGAATTGCAATTTGGTGCGCCCAATTTTCCGGCGCAGGTAAAAGTGCTGACGAGTTTGAAGCAAGCTGAGCTTCAAGTCCTTGCCTGTAATCTGTTGACTTGGCAGGATTTCGATACCTGCGCGGCGTTGGGTCTTTCTTGTTTCGCAGGTAAATTGCATCTAAGCCCGCGGGCAAATCAAGCGCAAGCAGGACTCAATACTTCACAAACGACGATTTTGCAATTGATGGAAATGGTCAGAAAAAATACTGAAGTGGCGAAGCTCGAGGCGGTGTTAAAACGCGATCCGGGCTTGGCCTACAAATTACTGCTTTATATCAATTCGCCGGGATTTGGATTGCGCACTGAAGTCCAATCGCTCAAACACGCGGTAACGGTGCTGGGTTTTAGCCCACTTTACCGGTGGTTGACCTTGCTGTTAGCAACTGCTACTTCGAACGGCTCTTCGCCGATTTTATTGGAGACCGCCATCACGCGGGGGCGATTTGCGGAATTGCTGGGTCAAGCTTTTATGTCTAAAACAGACGCGGAAAATATTTTCGTGGCCGGCATGTTTTCTTTGCTCGATCGACTCTTGGGTATCTCGATGTCTGACGTACTTGCAAGCATACAATTACCGGAAGCAATCGTTGCTGCGCTACTCAAACGAAGCGGCCCATTTGGCCCGTATTTAGCGCTCGCAGAAGCCTGTGAGCTCAATAGTAGTTCTGTCGCTAGCTTGGCGGAAAAATTGCAAATTGCGCCAGACGATGTCAATAAGGCGCATTGTGCCGCACTTGTCTGGGCGAAAAGCCTAGCTGTCATCTAAGCTTGTCACCTAAGGTTTTTTTACCTCTTATCTGCACTTAATGCGGTATTCCACCAGCCTTGCTGGAGAACTTCTATTTCGCCTTTTATTCTTAGTGATGACAAGGGAAATGGGGGGTAAATCGCGGCCTATTCCTTCGATGTTTTTTCTCTGCAATAGCGAATAATTGACACTCAGGGCGAAGTGCTGTTTTGAGCGCAATGGTCCGGGAATTTGGACCCTGAATTTTAATTGATCTTCGACCTGATCGCGCTGCTCAAGCGAGGTATTTCTTCACGTAAGCGACAGTTAATTTTGGGCGTCTTACGGAATGTAAATCTGAGTTTAATGCATTGAGAAAAACATGGCAGAAGACAGTGGATTAGAACGTACCGAACCGGCTTCCCCGCAGCGCTTGGAAAAAGCGCGCGAAGAAGGCGATGTGCCGCGCTCTCGTGAACTTTCCACGTGTACGATTTTGTTGGCGGCCGCAGGTGGCTTGATTTTTATTGGCCCTGAACTCGAGCATAGTCTTGAGAAATTGCTGAAGTCAGGCCTCGCTTTTGAACGCGCGAGTGCTTTTGATTTTTCATTTTTATGGACGCAATTAAGTAGCCAGTTAGGAAGTGTGCTGTTGGCGTTTTTACCTTTGGCACTGCTATTCTTGTTTGCCGCTTTGACTTCTCCCTTATTGATTGGGGGGTGGCTTTTTAGTCTAAAAGCTTTGCAGCCACGATTTTCACGCTTGAATTTTTTTGAGGGCGTGCGCAATTTGATCTCCACCCGTTCCGGTGTTGAATTGCTCAAAGCAGTGTTGAAAACGGTTTTGGTGGGATCGGTCGTGGCGATGGTGATTTCCCTGCAAAAAGACGCACTTTTCGGTCTAGTGCAAGAACCGCTGGAAGCTGCAACAAGTCATTTAGGACATATGTTGACGATAGTTTTTTTGTCGGTGGTGGGCGGCTTGGTATTGATTGCCGCCATTGATGCCCCGTATCAAATGTGGGCCTATGCTGAGAAGCTTAAAATGACCCATCAGGAAATTGTCCAGGAATCGAAAGAGGCGAACGGCAATCCACAAATTAAAGCAAAAATCCGCGCCCAACAGCGCGAGATGGCGCGTCGGCGCATGATGTCGGCGGTACCCAAGGCCGATGTGGTCGTCACAAACCCTAGTCATTATTCCGTTGCCTTGCAATACGCCGATGGTGGCAACGGTGCGCCACGGGTGGTCGCAAAAGGCGCGGATGCCGTGGCCGCGAAAATCAAGGAAATCGCGAAGGCGCATCGGGTTCCGATTTTAGAAGCCCCTCCCTTAGCGCGCGCCTTGTTTCGTCATACAGAATTGGGCGATGAAATACCGGAGGCCTTGTATGCAGCAGTGGCCGAAGTATTGGCCTATGT
Organism: Oxalobacteraceae bacterium; assembly: GCA_023259175.1. Classification (GTDB taxonomy): domain Bacteria; phylum Pseudomonadota; class Gammaproteobacteria; order Burkholderiales; family Burkholderiaceae_D; genus Undibacterium. The sequence continues at coordinate 45,234 of JAHFQV010000003.1, forward strand.
CTTTCAACTGAAGACTTATCAAAAAGCTGGTGGCCTAATTCCACGTATTCCGCGCGATGTGGCCGTGCCAGCAGGCTACGATACGCTGCCGGCTATACCGGATAGACAGGATGAATTTAGATGAATGCGCTCAATGTACCTGCATGGCTAAATAATGGGCGCAATAAGGCTTTGGCTGCGCCTATCTTGATCGTCATGATGTTGGCGATGATGATTTTGCCCTTGCCTGCGTTTGTGTTGGATGTGTTCTTTAGTTTTAATATCGCGCTTTCTATTATCGTTTTATTGACCAGTTTATATACCGTGAAGCCCTTGGATTTTATGGTGTTTCCCACTGTCCTTTTGGTCAGTACGATGCTGAGGTTGTCACTCAATGTCGCTTCTACTCGGGTTGTCTTAACTGAGGGACATACCGGCCCTGACGCGGCTGGCAAGGTGATCGAAGCTTTCGGGCATTTTCTAATTGGCGGCAATTACACCGTGGGTATCGTCGTGTTCGTGATTTTGACGATTATCAATTTTACCGTTGTGACTAAAGGTGCGGGTCGCATTGCCGAAGTCGGCGCACGCTTTGCCTTAGATGCGATGCCCGGTAAGCAAATGGCGATTGATGCTGATTTGAACGCCGGTTTAATCGCCGAGCAGGAGGCACGCCGTCGCCGTACCGAGGTGGCGCAAGAGGCTGAATTTTATGGCGCGATGGATGGTGCGAGTAAGTACGTCAAAGGTGATGCGGTGGCCGGTATTATGGTGACGATTATTAATATCGTTGGCGGCTTGGTGGTCGGGATGGTGCAGCATGATTTGGATTTCTCGAATGCCTCAAAAATTTATACCTTATTGGCGATAGGTGATGGTCTCGTTGCGCAAATACCGTCCCTGATTATTTCGACGGCGGCCGGTATCGTAGTCTCGCGGGTCGCTAGCGACGAAGACATTGGTCATCAATTCATCAGTCAATTATTTGCCAAACCGCAAGTGATGTTTATCACGGCGAGTATCGTTGGTGGAATGGGCGTCATTCCCGGCATGCCGCACATTGCTTTTTTATTGCTGGCATTGGGATTGGCCGCTTCGGGCGTGGTGCTCAAAAACAAGGCGCAGCAAAATGAACAAGCGACACGCTTACCCGAACCCACAACGAGCAATGCAGCCGAGATTGAAGAGGCCACTTGGCAAGATATTTTGCCGGTCGATACCTTGGGTCTTGAAGTGGGGTATCGACTGATACCCTTAGTTGATAAAACCCAGGGCGGTGAATTACTCCGTCGAATAAAAGGTATCCGTAAAAAATTTGCGCAAGACATCGGGTTTTTATCGCCGCCTGTGCATATTCGAGACAATCTGGAATTGAGACCCGCTGCCTACCGTATTAGTTTAAAGGGTGTTGAAATAGGTGCCGGTGAGGCGAATATGGGGCAATACTTAGCCATCGATCCGGGCATGGTATCGGGAACCTTGCCAGGGGTCGTGACGACGGATCCCGCCTTTGGTTTGCCTGCGGTATGGATAGACGCATCGGTGCGTGAATTGGCGCAAACCATGGGGTATACGGTGGTTGATGCGGGAACGGTGATTGCTACCCATCTCAACCATTTAATTACTTCCAACGCGGCCGAACTTTTGGGACGCAATGAAGTACAAAACTTGCTGGATCATTTGGCTAAGGATTCACCTAAGCTGGTAGAGGAATTGGTACCGCGCGTCTTGACCGTGTCGGTGGTACAAAGAGTTTTGCAAAATTTATTGATTGAAGGTGTGCATATTCGTGACTTGCGCACCGTCGTCGAGACGCTTGCCGATTATGCCGCACAGACCCAGGATGCTAATGAGTTGACGACTCATGTAAGAATCGCTTTGGGGCGGGCGATCGTACAGCAATTATTTCCCCAAGCGCAGGAGCTTTCAGTGATGGCACTCGATCATAAATTAGAACGCGTATTGATGCAGACACTGCAAAGCGGAAATAACTTTGATGGCGCGGGACTCGAGCCGGGTTTGGCCGATACTTTAACCGTGCAAACGCAAACTGCGGCGCAACATCAACAAAGTTTAGGGCACACACCGGTGCTGCTAGTGCCGGCGACGTTAAGGGTTTTGTTAGCGCGATTTTTGCGACGCACTTTGCCGAATGTAAGGGTTTTATCACAAGCGGAATTGCCGGAAAATAAAACAATTAGAGTGACCAGTCTGGTTGGGGGCTAATGATGAATGTTCAAAAATTTTCAGCAGCGACTTCACGTGAGGCTTTGCGTAAAGTGCGACTGAGTTTAGGGATCAATGCGGTGATTTTGTCGAATAAAAATGTCGATGGACAGGTCGAGATTTTAGCGATGCAAGACAGCGAAGCGATCGCCTCTCCACAAGACATGCTGGCCGAGGAAAAAATTTCCTTTGTGCCGCAACGCGCCGCGCACTTTGCATCTTTAAACGAAAGGGAAGAGCACAGCTTTACAGGACTCACGCAACGTCCTTTCGAACAATTTTCTGCGCGCAATGAGCAAGAGGAGTTGGCGCTCTTGAAGGGCGAAATTCGCTCTATGCGCGGCTTATTGGAAGGGAAAATGTCGGAGCTGGCTTGGCACCATACGCAACAGCAGGCACCCCACAAAGCAGAACTCATGAAAGAAATGTTAGCAACTGGTTTTAGTGCGAGCTTGGCGCGGTATGTGCTCGAAAAATTACCGGAAGACGCTAGAGAAGCCCAGGGTCTCGATTGGATTAAGGCGGTGTTGACCCGCAATTTATCGGCCATACACGATGAAAATGAATTGTTAGAAAAGGGCGGCATTTTTGCTTTGGTCGGCCCAACGGGTGTGGGTAAAACGACGACGACGGCCAAACTTGCGGCGCGTTGCGTAATGCGACATGGGCCGTCGAAATTAGCTTTGATTACCACTGATGCCTATCGCATCGGTGCTTACGAACAGCTGCGCATCTATGGAAAAATTTTGGGCGTGATGGTCCATGCGGTCAAAGATCAGACCGATTTGAAAATCGCTTTGAACGAACTAAAAAATAAGCATACGGTATTGATCGACACTGTCGGTGTGAGTCAGCGTGACAAAATGGTGGCGCAGCAAATTGCCATGTTGTCGCAAGCAGGTAATGGGGTGAAATCTCTTTTGTGTTTGAATGCCACCTCGACGGGTGAAACCCTGAGCGAAGTGGTGCGCGCTTATCAACATAGTTCTCTGGCAGGCTGTATTTTGACCAAGCTCGATGAGGCCGCAACCATAGGGGGGGCACTCGACATCGCCATCCGGCAAAAACTCAATATCTATTATGTGGCGAGCGGACAACGGGTTCCGGAAGATTTGCACATCGCGAATAAACAATATTTAGTGGATCGTGCATTCAAATTAAAACGGGAAACGGGAGCGTATCGCTTTCATTCGGAAGAATTAGCTTTGCTCATGTCTCCGCCTGGACGCAATTCTTTGTTCGATAAAAATGCCACAACGGAGGCGCATCTTGCTTAATTTTGATCAGGCCGAAGGCTTACGGCGTATGTTGGTCTTGCCCAAAACGCGGCTATTTTGTTTTCTGTCATCGTCGCCTATCATGGAAAGGAATAGTGTTCTGATTAATCTCTCGACCTCTTTAGCACAACAAGGGCAAAAGACTTTGATGGTTGACGCAAAAACAAGCAGTTCAAGCCTAGCGGCGTGGTTGAATTTAGGTGCAGATCAAAGCTTATTGGATGTCGCTCAACAAACGCGTACAATGGATTTTGTAGTGCAAGAGTTGGTGCCTAGGCTGTCTGCTACCAAGCTGGTGTCAGGCAAGTTGGCGAGAAAAAATTTGCAACAAAGTGCATTGCTTTCTGATGTCTTCGATCAAGTGGCAAGCCAATCTGATATGGTATTCGTTGACTGTGAATTAGATGTGGACGACTCGTTTTCGCTTTCCTCATTTGATGATAGCGAAATGTTGATACATGTGTCGGCCGATCCGCTTGCCATCAAAAACGCCTACCTCATGATCAAACGCATTCATCAGCGCCTTGGTCGCCGCCCATACAAGGTCGTCATTTCTTCTGCGCCCGCCCGTTTGGCGCAAACGGTTTTTTCAAATCTAGCGCACACAGCGAAGCATTACCTCGGTCTTGAATTGGTTTTTGCTGGCGCTATCCCTGACGATGTTTATCTACAGCGTGCGACGGCGGCAGGACGTTCTGTGTTGGATGCATTTCCTGAGTCGAGTTCGGCACGCGCTTTTGTGCGCCTGGCGGGTCAATTTTTGGAGACGGACGCAATGCCAGTGGCGGCATTGAGGAATAGGGCGATCGCTGCCCCTGATGTTTTTATGGGGACCTAGCGCACATGTATACGCCTAGCGGAAAAGCGGATAAAAATTCCATACTGACGGAGCATGCGCCCTTAGTAAAGCGACTCGCTTATCAGTTGAAAGCACGCTTGCCGCCCAGCGTTGAAGTCGATGATCTGATTCAAGCGGGCATGATAGGTTTGCTTGATGCGGTCAATCGCTATGAAGAAAATCATGGTGCTCAATTCGAGACTTATGCCATACAGCGGATACGTGGTGCGATGTTGGATGAATTGCGTAGCAGCGATTGGTTGCCACGTGGTGTGCGTCAAAATATGCGCAAGATAGAAACTGCCATGCACGAGCTACAGCAAAAACTGGGGCGGCCGCCGATGGAAACTGAGGTGGCAAAGCAGCTAAAGATGCCGTTGGCCGATTACCAGGAATTACTAGGCGAAAGTGGCGGACATCAGCTTTTGTATTACGAAGATTTTCATGATTCCGATACCAAAGAACACTTCCTTGATCACTACTGTATCGACGAACGATCGGGCGACCCGCTACAAGATTTATTACATGGTGATTTTCGCGATGCTGTGATTTATGCGATCAATGCGCTACCGGATCGGGAAAAATTATTGATGGGTTTGTATTATGAACAGGAGCTTAATCTCAAAGAAATTGGGGCGATTATGGGCGTGTCGGAATCAAGGGTGTCGCAATTGCATAGTCAAGCTGTAGCGCGTTTGCGCGTCAGTTTAAGGGAGCGCGCATGGACCGGGCTAGCTTAGCGGGCATTTTGCTGGTGGTACTGGGCATCTCCGCTGGGCAGATGCTAGAGGGTGGGCATTTGGCATCGCTGCTGCAGCCGGCGGCCTTTGTCATTGTGGTGGTCAGCACCTTGGGAGCGGTGCTATTGCAAAGCCGTATGCCGACTTTTATTCGCGGTATTAAACTCCTTAAATGGATTGTTTGGATGCCGGAGGATAATAGTAAAAAAAATGTCACTGAAGCTTTAAATTGGAGTTTAGTGGCAAGACGCGAAGGCTTTTTGAGTCTAGAGCGCTTTCTTTTGATGACCAAGGATAGTTTTATCGAAAAAGGCTTGCGGCTTGTGATCGATGGCGTTGATCCGATTCGCCTTAAAGAAATTCTGGATGTGGACATCGCATTTTATGAACAAGAACAAAGGCAGGCGATAAAAATTTGGGATGCAGCGGGCGGTTATTCTCCCACGATAGGCATTTTGGGTGCGGTTTTGGGCCTGATACATGTGATGGAAAATTTAAGCGATCCGAATAAATTGGGGGGCGGTATCGCCGTTGCCTTCGTTTCGACGATTTATGGTGTGGGGTTAGCGAATCTCATTTTTTTACCCTTCGCACAAAAAATGAAAGATGTAGTCGCGCGTGAAATTATCCGGCGCGAAATGCTGGCCGATATTTTTTTAAGCATTGCGCAAGGCGATAGCCCGCGCGTGGTGGAGGAAAGGGTGGCGAATTTCCGTCACTAGTTTTTTAGCATTTTTTCGCATTTTGAATCTGGGAAGCAGCGGATTATGGCGCGCAAAAAATATCGCGAAGAGCATGAAAATCATGAACGCTGGCTCGTTTCGTATGCCGATTTCATGACGCTCTTGTTTGCTTTCTTTGTGGTGATGTACGCGATTTCTTCGGTCAATGATGGCAAATATCGGGTGTTGTCGAATTCCTTAAATGGGGCGTTTGGCACTTCTTTGCAACCGGGTGGAAAAATTCCGGACTTGAAACAAGCCGAGGGCAGTTTCCTCATCCCCTTGCCCAATCCACGTGCAAAAAATAGCGAAGTTTTAGGCAAAGAACGCGAGAAAATGAAAAACGTGGCGCGGGATATTTTGACCGTGCTTGAACCCTTGGTGCGCGAAGGAAAAGTCAGGGTGACGCAAACGAGCCGAGGTGTCGCTATCGAAATCAATGCCAGTCTTTTATTTGCGCCGGGTGAGGCGAAGCTCAATAAGGATTCTGTGCAAGCGCTTAAAGCAATTGCCTCTGTTCTGCAAATCGATAATCATGCAATTCAGGTAGAAGGTTTTACCGACACGAGTCCAATTAAGAATTCGCTTTTCCCCTCGAATTGGGAACTTTCGGCCGTTCGCGCCAGCGCCGTGGCGCGCTTGTTCATGGAAAACGGGGTGGATGATGGGCGCTTGACGGCGGTCGGTCAAGGACCAAAATCACCCGTCGGTTCAAATGACACTCCCGAAGGGCGGGCGCGTAATCGTCGTGTGACGGTGACGATATTAGCGGTGTTGCCGGAAACGGCGATTGATGTTCCGGTGCCCAGCACTGTCCCTAGTGCCAAACCCTAGAAGAAATTATCCAGCGATGATGCCACGGCTGGCATTGCCGGATATTTTTGTTTGACCGTCAGCACCGTACATGGAGCCCGCTTGGCCGCCACTCTGCAAAACATTGAGTGTGCTTTGATTGCGCGTGATTTGACGATTGATCAAGCCACCATTGACACGATTGAGTTCTTGCGCATCGGCAGAAATTTTGAGTAAGCTATCCCAGCATTCTTGCAAATGAAGATAGGCGCTCTCTTCCGATTTCGCGGTAATGAGTTCGAGCATGCCCTGCTGATCGGGACCGAAGCCGTGTTGTACGAGTAGTGTGTTTCTATCTTTTTCGATTTGTGTGATTTGACCCAGCAAACCATTTTTTTCTTGCGTGAGCACGAGTAGAGCCTCGACATTATTGTCGATTAATATCGTTTGTTCTTCGGCCAAAGTGCGCGCCAAAGCTTGCATGAGACCGATTTCTTTCTCGATCAATGTGTTGAACTGAGTAGAGATGGCCGCGATGGCATTCATGTTGTTTGTCTTCTCGAATTAAGTAATTCTTTGACGGTTTCTAATAGGCCATCGGCGACTTTTTCAGAGTCCACTTGAAAACGCCCTTCGGCGATGGCGAGTTTAATTTCCTCGACTTTTTTCGTCTCAAATACCGCGCCACTGGCCTGGGTATTTTGCAAAGCCTGTAATTGCACAGAGAGTGGTGAAATCTGTACATTATGCGATGGTGGCGTGGCGACCTTGGCACTGTCATCATTGCGTTCAGGTCTGACGGTCGGTGGACTATTGGGAAGTCCTTGTGTGTTTAGTGCGTCATTAATCTTCACGGCCTTACCTCTTCAGTTGGATTGACAAGTATCTACATCCTGTTTAACGGCGCGATGATTTTAAACTTTAAGCCCTTTTGGAAAATATTATTCTTGCCTTATGGCTAAGCTCGAATCTAATTCTGAATTTCGACTATTCCACCCGCGCGCGCCAAGCCGAGTATCAGTTGGCCACTCTGAGTACGGGCACTAATGCTCTGTCCTTCGTTTGCATTATGCATTGCAATGCCATCATTCGTCACATTAAATCCTACACCCTTGCTCAAGATTTTCACAGCTTGTCCTTGTTGTATCACCGGAAGTGTTTTGAACATATCCATATGGAGAGCAAGACCTGCCGGCACTGCAATTCTTAGGCTCTTGCCTTGAATTTGCGAAAAATCTTGTAAGGTTTCTTGGCTAAATGCGCTGAGCTCACCTTGAATTAAAATTAAATCTCCAGCACTTAAAATTTCACCTTGCGTCAGTGCCCGTGCACTCACAAGATAGCGGCCGATTTGATGAACTTGCGCACTTAGGTAAAGCAACCAATTTCGTGGTGCTGTACAACGCACTGCGACCGTGGTTTTTCCCAATATTTTTGCGCCTGGCGGTAAGAAAGCGCTGAGATTTTCGCAAGCACTTAATTTAAGTCGCGTATCAATATTGCTGACGATAATTTCAGTTTTATCTCGATTGCTAAGGTTTTGCGCACGCAGAAATTCTTCTACCTTTGATTTAATGACAGCATGATCTTGTAACGCGAGCTCATTGATCTGGGCATCGCATAGCAGGCCGTAGAGCAGACCGTAGATCAGTAAGAAGATAGAGCGTGACTTCACAACTTCCCCTTCGCATTCATGTTTTGAAATTTTACGATTTTGAGAACTTAACGATCATTGGAATAAGCTGGTCTTTTTCGCTTTGTTTGCCGTATCACTTCGCTTTTGAACGCCTAATATGTTCGTTAGTGGCAAAGTCTTATGTGGGATTTGCTTGGAGCTTAAATTTCAGCGCAGTGAAGGGGCAACGATGAATAAGCTAGATGATGCGATGCGATTTCATGAATTGGCTTTGTCTATCCGCGGTCAACGTCAGCAAATTCTCGCTTCCAATATCGCCAACGCCGATACGCCCAATTATAAGGCGCGAGACATTGATTTTAATACGGCTTTGGCGGCAGCGATGAATCAGGATGCGAGTTACGCGCAAATGCAAAAGACTCACACTCATCATTTGAGTCCAACAGGAAGTGTGTTTGGAACGGCACCGAGTTATCGTCCCGTCGTACAAGGCAGTGTTGATGGTAATACCGTCGATATGGATGTGGAACGTAATGCGTTTGCCGAGAATGCTTTGCGCTATGAAGCGAGTCTCACCATGATGGGGATGCAAATTAAAAGTATTCTTTCGGTTATTCAGGGTTGATGTTTCAGGGAGCGGCTATGTCCTTATTAAAAATTTTTGATGTCTCAGGGTCGGCGATGAGCGCACAGGCGCAACGCTTGAATGTGGTCGCGAGTAATCTCGCCAACGCCGACAGCGTAACTAGCTCAAATGGTCAGGCCTATCGTGCTAAACAAGTGGTTTTTTCCGCGGTGCCCAGTGCCGATGCCAGCTCGACCGCGGTGAAAGTGACACAAGTAATTGAGGATAATTCGCCTGCCAAACTGGTGTATGACCCCAAGCATCCTTTGGCCGATGAAAAAGGCTATGTTGCGATGCCGAATGTCAATGTGGTTGAAGAAATGGTGAATATGATTTCAGCGTCGCGTTCCTATCAGACCAATGTTGAAACCATGAACGCGGCAAAGTCGATGTTGTTAAAGACCTTGACGCTAGGTCAGTAAATTTTTAAAAGAGGTCGCCTATGAGCAGCACAAATTCCATCCAAACCCAAACACTTGATCCCGCTTTATTGGCGACGATGAATCCCGCGAAAACCACCCGCACGACTACTCAGGACGCGCAAGATCGCTTCATGACACTGCTGGTGACGCAGATGAAAAATCAGGACCCATTAAATCCTCTGGATAACGCCCAAGTGACTAGCCAATTGGCGCAACTGTCGACGGTGACGGGAATTGACAAGCTTAATGAATCGGTCGCTGCGATGAATAATAATCTGCAGAGCGCGCAAAATTTGCAGGCGGCAAGCATGATAGGTCATGGTGTAGTGATACCTGGCTCGGTTGTTGAACTCAAAAATAATAAGTCCGTCTATGGATTTGAATTGCCGCAAGCGGCTGACGCGATTCATATCGCGATCAAAGATAATGCAGGCAATATCGTGCGAAATATCGATGCAGGGAATACCCCCTCTGGATTTAATACCCTGACCTGGGACGGTAAAGATAACAAAGGCGTGAGCCTTGCCAATGGGGTGTATCAATTTGAAATCAGTGCCAGCGCTGCAGATAAAGCGCTGTCGGTCGAGCGTTTAAGTTTTGGTTTGGTCTCAAGCGTGAGTTTTGGGGCTCAGGGTTCCAAACTCAGTGTGAGTAATGTCGGAGAGGTCGCGATGTCGGAAGTGCGCCAAATTTTTTAGATAATAGGGGAGAGTATCATGGGTTTCCAACAAGGGCTAAGTGGTCTCAATGCGGCTTCCAAATCATTGGATGTGATCGGTAATAATATTTCGAACGCCAATACGGTGGGTTTTAAAATGGCGCAAACGCAGTTCTCCGATGTGTTTGCCAATTCCTTGAATGGGGCCGGTGGTATTGGTACCGGAATCGGTGTGCGGGTTCAAACGGTTGCACAGCTTTTTACGCAGGGAAATATCAGTTCAACTAACAATCCTTTGGACATCGCAATCAATGGTGCAGGATTTTTCCGGATGTCGTCCAACGGTGCCATTACCTACACCCGTAACGGTCAGTTTTCGCTCGATAAACTTGGAAATATTGTCAATGCGCAGGGCGCGCAGTTGACGGGATATTCCGCCGATTCAAATGGGGTTTTATCGACGGGCGCGGCGGTGCCATTGACGATCACGACCACCGATATTGCACCGAAAGAAACCGATATCGTCAATGCTTTACTTAATCTTGATTCGCGTTCCTTAGTTCCGGGAACCCAGGTGCCTGTCGCTGCGCCTCCGGTTATTATTCCTATCGCGTTTTCGCTTACCGATCCACTGTCTTACAATAATGCGACTTCGGTGGCGGTCTTCGATAGCCTAGGTAATTCCCATGTGTTGCAAACTTTCTTTGTGCGTGTTGATCCTGTCGCTCGCGTACCCGCTGTTGGCGCGACTGCGGAGTGGGATGTGTTTGCTGCAGTCGACGGCATTTTAATCGCGGGGCCAGGTAGTGGTGCAGGTTCGCCCGCGAATTCTGTGGGCAAAGTTGGATTTAGTAATAAAGGTAAATTGACGGCAGCAACACCGAATTTTGCACTCACCGATCCGAATGCGTTTGCGATTGCTATTCCTGTGACCACCGGCGCGGTCACGCCGATTTCTACGCCGACCATTAAATATGATATGACGGGTATGACGCAATTTGGCTCACCGTTTAGCGTTAATTCGCTACGTCAGGACGGCTACACTTCAGGCAAATTATCGAAATTCAATACGGCGAAAGATGGCACGATTGTGGGTAGCTATACCAATGGAAAAACTGCGGTGCTGGGGCAAATCGCGATGGCTAATTTCACCGATCCAAATGGCTTGCAATCACTTGGTGATAATCAGTGGACGGAAACGGCGACATCAGGTTCTTCCTTAGTCGGCACCCCGGGATCGGGAAGCTTGGGCGTGCTCACCTCGAACGCGACTGAAGATTCAAATAGCGATCTCACCGGCGAACTCGTCAATATGATTACAGCGCAGCGGGTCTATCAGGCCAATGCGCAAACGATCAAAACGCAGGATCAGATTTTGCAGACCTTGGTGAATTTGCGCTAGTGTTGTATGGGCTTTTTTGAGACCCATAACAGGAGGCTGGAATGGATAGGTTGATTTATACGGCAATGTCGGGCGCGAAGCATATTCTCGAACAGCAAACGACCACTAGCCATAACTTAGCCAATGCGACCACGACAGGTTTTAAAGCACAGCTCGATTCGTTTCGTGCCGTACCTGTCATCAGTGAAGGCTTGCCGACACGCGCTTTTGTGGTGGATGCCACCGTGGGTAGCGATTTTTCCAGCGGTGCACTACAAAACACGGGACGCGAACTGGATATGGCAGTCTCAGGAAAAGGCTGGTTCGTCGTACAAGCAGCCGATGGTAGCGAGAAAATGACGCGACACGGCAGCTTTAAGCTCAATGAAAATGGTGTTTTACAAACCCAGTCTGGTTTAAGCGTGTTAGGCGAGGGAGGGCCAATTACAATTCCTCCCGAAGTGAGTATCGCAATCGCAAAAGACGGAACGATCTCTAGTGTGCCAACCGGAACCAAGCCCAATGCGGTACAAGTCTTAGGGCGCTTGAAATTGGTCAACCCCGAGGAAAGTAATCTGGTGCGAGATGATGATGGTTTGTTTAAAACGCGAAATGCAATTGTGCCTGATGCCGATGCAGCTGTGAATGTGGCGGGCGGAATGCTGGAAACCAGTAATGTCAATGTGGTTGAGGCCATGGTGACGATGATCAATTTGGCGCGACAGTTTGAAATGCAAATGAAATTACTGACCAATGCTGAGAATAACGCGAGTAAGGCGAGTCAGATTTTAACGATGGCTTAGGTCTGGGCTTAGGTCGGCCGTCAAGGGGCTTCTCACTAGTCTCAGTCATTTGAAAAGGAGTACAGCATGATACGGTCTCTATGGGTGGCTAAAACGGGTCTGGACGCGCAGCAAACGCAGATGGATGTGATTACGAATAATCTGGCCAATGTCAGTACGACAGGCTTTAAACGTTCGCGTGCAGTATTTGAAGACTTGCTGTATCAAACCGTGCGTCAACCCGGTGCGCAAAGTTCGCAACAGACGCAATTACCTTCAGGTTTGCAATTAGGCGTGGGCGTTCGTCCTGTCGCTACAGAGAAAATTTTTACACAAGGAAATCTGCAGCAAACTGGTAATTCGAAAGATTTGGCGATTAATGGTGGCGGTTTTTTTCAGGTCTTGATGCCTGATGGAAGTACAGGCTACACCCGCGACGGGTCGTTTCAGGTCGATAGTCAAGGACAGCTCGTCACTTCCAGCGGTTTCGTGATACAGCCTGCCATTACGATTCCTGCCAATGCGCAATCGATAACCGTTGGTCGTGATGGTACGGTGTCTGTGACACAGCCGGGTTCGCCTGCACCCGTGCAGGTCGGTTCAATTCAGTTGTCTACTTTTATCAATCCGGCTGGCTTGATGGCGTTGGGTGAAAATCTTTATGTGGAAACGGCTTCTTCGGGAAACCCTGGCACCAATACGCCGGGAACTAATGGTGCGGGTTTGTTGGTGCAGTCTTTTGTGGAAACGTCGAATGTCAATGTCGCGGAGGAATTGGTGACCATGATACAAACTCAGCGCGCTTATGAAATCAATAGTAAGGCGATCACCACTTCAGATCAAATGCTGCAACGCTTGTCGCAACTTTGATCGTGGCGTTTTGATGAGGGAAAATAAAATGCGAGTAAGTTTGTTTGGCCTCTTGGAGATTCTACTATTGGGCGCACTTTCCGGTTGTGCAGTGACTCCGGCTTCGATTGTGCAACAGCCCAGTAGTGTACGTGCGCAGACGGCTAAAAATCAAACGCAGATGAACGGTGCGATCTATCAAGCGAGTTCATATCGTCCCTTGTTTGAAGACTACAAAGCGCGCTTGGTCGGCGATATGCTGACCATTAGTATCGTTGAAAATACCTCGGCGGCGAAGGCCGCTGCGTCGTCTGGCAATAAATCGGGCGCGGCTTCTTTTGCTGCACCGACGCTGCTCGGTATTCCCTCTTCAACGACGGCTAAGGCTTCGATTGCCACCACTTCTTCGACTAAATTTGATGAGAAGGGCGCAGAAACTGCGAGCAATACTTTTACCGGAACGATCGCTGTCACGGTGCTGGAAGTTCTGCCCAACGGGAATTTATTGGTGAGCGGCGAAAAACAAATTGCCTTCAATAAAGGTGCCGAGTTTGTCCGTTTTTCCGGTGTAGTCAGTCCGCAAAATATTAGCGCAGCCAACACAGTGACTTCGACCGCGGTGGCGGATGCCCGATTCGAATATCGTTCTACTTCGCATGTCGATTTGGCCGAAGCGAATTCATTGTTGACGCGATTTTTTTTGAGCTTCTTGCCGTTTTGATTGAGAGGCAACATCATGCAATTGAACATTCTTAGAGTCGGTTTTTTGGCCAAATACATTTGGCTGTTCGTGTTGAGTTTCTCGGTGCTCGTTTCGGCGCACGCGGAGCGCATTAAAGACATCGCTGGTGTTGCTGGCGTAAGGCAAAACCAGTTGATGGGTTATGGTCTGGTGGTCGGTTTAGATGGCAGTGGCGATCAAACTACGCAGACTCCTTTTACGGTGCAGAGCATTATCAGCATGATGCAGCAAATGGGTGTGAGTATTCCAGTCGGGACGAGTCTGCAATTGAAAAATGTCGCGGCGGTGATGGTGACGACTTCTTTACCTCCTTTTTCGCAACCGGGGCAAACGCTCGATGTCACGGTGTCGTCCATGGGTAATGCTAAAAGTTTGCGTGGTGGGACTTTGTTGATGACCCCACTGAAGGGGGCGGATAGCCAAATTTATGCAATGGCGCAAGGCAATGTCTTAGTCGGTGGCGTGGGTGCGGCCGCCAATGGAAGTAAGGCGCAAGTGAATCATATGAGCGTGGGAAAAATTTCCGGTGGAGCCACGGTGGAGCGTGCCGTACCTTCCCCCTTAGGCCAAGGGAATATGATACAACTGGAGTTAAATACCAGTGACTTCTCGACGGCTAGTCGCGTTGTTGAAGCGATCAATCAAAAATTTGGTGCGGCAACGGCTGCAGCAGTGGATGGTCGGGTGATTCAGGTACGTGCGCCACAGGTGAACGATCAACGTGTGAGTTTTTTGAGCGCACTTGAAAACATTGAAGTCACACCCGCGAACAGTGCCGCCAAAGTGATTTTGAATGCGCGCACCGGCTCTATCGTAATGAATCAAGCGGTGAGTTTAGATACTTGCGCGATTGCGCATGGTAATTTATCAGTGGTGATCACGACCGATAATAGTGTGAGTCAGCCGAACGCGCTGTCCGATGGAAGCACCGCAGCTAATGCGAATTCACAGATTTCCATCACCAAAGAGAACGGTGCTTTATTGATGCTTAAGGCCAGCGCTTCGTTAGCCGATGTGGTCAAGGCGCTCAATTCTGTGGGTGCGACACCGCAAGATTTACTGGCTATTTTGCAGGCTATGAAAGCCTCGGGTGCGCTGCATGCCGATTTGGAAATCATCTAAGCGATAGGGTCTAAGAATGATAGCCAAGACCGATCTTAGCGATAAACTTGCTTTCGATAGTAAGGGTCTCGATGCGCTAAAAAGCGCGACGCGCCAGAAAACACCCGAGTCGATCCGTGCAGCTGCGACGCAATTTGAAGCCCTGTTTGTAAATATGATGCTCAAATCGATGCGGCAAGCGGGCGGGCAAGATGGGATGTTCGATAATGAGCAAAGTCGACTTTACAGTTCCATGTTGGATCAACAGTTCTCACAAAAGATGGCGAGCCGTGGGCTAGGATTGGCCGATGCGCTGGTGCGTCAGATGAGTGCGCAAACGCAGTTAGCGAGTTTGCAGGACGGCGACCCATCCTCTGCAAACGATGTCATGAATCCACTGGGCAGCGTGGGGGTAGAGCGCTATTTGCAGCAAAGTCGAGCGTTAAATCCCCTTGTGTCCGGGAATACTTTCCAAAATAAGGAAAGCGCAGTCAGCCCAGAGCATGTGCAAGCTTTTAAATTGCGCATGAGTGAACATGCGCAGCAAGCGAGTAGGGAAAGCGGTATTCCTGCGCAATTTATGTTGGGGCAAGCTGCGCTAGAAAGTGGTTGGGGACAAAAAGAATTGAAAAGTACAGACGGACGCATTAGCCATAATTTATTTGGTATCAAAGCCGGGGCGCAATGGACGGGGAAAACGGTTGATGCAATGACCACGGAATATGTGAATGGTAGCGCGGTTCATAGAGTGGAAAAATTTAGAGCCTATGATAATTACGGCGCTGCCTTTAGTGACTATGCCAAATTGATTACGGATAACCCGCGCTATCAGCAAGTACTGCAACATGGAAATGATGCAAGTTCATTTGCTTACGCCCTGCAAAAAGCCGGTTATGCAAGCGATCCACAATATGCGCAGAAGCTGACCCGTATCATTCATCAGTCTTTTATTTAGATTTTGGTGGTAAGCACCGAAACACGCATGCGCTAAAGTTTTCTGACAATGACCCGATAAGAGAAATGACGTTTGCAGGCAAAAGATGGATAGATGGATATTTAGCGAATAGGTTGAATTATGGGCACCAGTATCTTAGGTATAGGACAAAGCGCATTGGCGGCAGCGCAGTTAGGCATCGCGACAACGGGGCACAATATTGCCAATGCCAATACCCCGGGCTATAGCCGTCAAATACTGCTGCAAAGCGCTGCGGAAGCCCAAAATGATGGTGGTAGCTTCATCGGTCAAGGTACCAAAGTAGGTGAGGTCAAGCGCATCTACAATCAATTTGTTGGACAACAAGTTAATGCATCACAAGCTTCGGTGAATTACGCTGATGCCTACCTCAATCAAATACAGCAAATTAGCAATTTAGTTTCGGACACAACCGCCGGAGTCTCTCCCGCCTTGCAAGAGTTTTTTAGTTCCGTGCAAAACCTTGCCTCAACACCGAATGGCACAGCAGGTGCTGCAGCGCGCCAATCATTACTTTCCACTGGCGCGACACTCGCATCGCGTTTGCAAAATTTGGGCGGACGACTCGATCAAATTTATGACGATGTTAATAATCGTATCGGCGAGGCAACGACTTCAATAAACGGCTTAGCCAAACAGATTTCCGACTTAAACGATTTTATTGAGACGGCCGAAAGTGTTTCGGGTGGGGCGGTTCCCAATGATTTACTCGATCAACGCGATTATGCCGTCACCCAATTGAGTAAGCTTACCAATGTGTCGGTGGTTGAACAAAGCGGAAAATATAATATTTTTATGGGTACCGGGCAGCCTTTGGTTTTGGGTGGGAAAGTCAGTGTATTGCAGGCTACCGCATCCCTGACCGATCCAAGTCGCTTGCAAGTGTCTTATGAGAGCAATGGTAATCTCGTCGAGCTCAATGAAGCCAGTTTTAATGGCGGCGAGTTAGGCGGCTTATTTGCATTCAGACGGCAATCCCTTGATGTTGCTCGTAATTCGGTTGGACGGATTGCATTGTCGGTCGCGACTGAATTTAATGGTCAACACAAATTGGGACAAGACCTGAACGGCGCGCAAGGTGTGAACTTTTTTAAACTAGGAACCCCGACCTCGACTCCCAGTAGTGCCAATACCAGTGTGGCCAATATCGCTGCGACGTTTGCTGACGTTGGCGCCGTGACTTTGAGCGACTACCGTGTTCAGTATTTGGCGGGCGTAGGCCCCGCGCCAAGCTACTACAAAATTACCCGTGTCTCCGATGGTGCAGTGAGTACCTCAAATACGCTACCTGCGACAGTCGATGGTGTCACTTTCAACATCGCATTTAATAGTGCTGTTCCGCCTGTCGCAGTACCGCCTAATTTAAAGGACGAGTTTCTAGTGAAACCGACTTCATTTGCGGCATCGAGTATTTCGATAGGGATTACGGATATCAATAAGCTCGCTGCCGGTGTTCCAGTAGCGACAAATTTGCCCAGTACCAATTTGGGAAGCGGCAAGGTAACTGCGTCGACGATAGACGCTTTGGTGTCGGCAACGAGTAACTCGGTCAACGGTAATATCGGTTCGGTCGCGATTGACGATTCCTTCGATATTGCAAAAGTTACCCCACCCTTGAGCCTAACTTTTAACACCGGTCCCAATGCCTTAGGCGGATTTCCGATTGGTGCTTTGGTGTCAGTGACAAGTGGTGGTGTCACCTCCAACTATCAGGTGGCCGCGGTCGCTGCCCCTGCCGCCACACCGCCGCAAGTGGTCAATGTACCGTATACCAGCGGCGCGACCGTCAGCTACGCCGGATTGAATTTTGTAATTAAAAATAATCCAGGTGCGCCAGCTGCAGGGGAAACATTTACTTTGGGCTCTGCGATACCTGTTACCGCGACCAAGCTTACTTACAATTCTGCGGGCAATACCTTCACTGGATTTCCCGCGACCGCAAACGTGACTGTAAAAAATGGCGCGACCGTCACTTCCTACAATGCAGGAGCTGCGATCCCTTATGTTGAAGGTTCGACGATTAGTTTTAATGGAAGTAGTTTTGTAGTTGCAGGACAGTTTTCCAACGGCGACGTGGTCAATATTACGAACAATGCCGGAGGCACTGGCGATAGTCGTAACGCGATATTACTCACGGGACTGCAAACTAAAAATCTGGTTGCCAATGGAACCACCAGCTTCCAGGGTGCCTACGGACAATTTGTCAGCTTGGTCGGAAACAAAGCGCACGAAATCGATGTTAATCATACGACCGAAGGAAAATTGTTAAAGCAGGCAGAAGAAACGCAGCAATCCCTCTCCGGCGTGAATTTAGATGAAGAAGCAGCTAATTTACTGCGGTATCAACAGGCATATCAAGCAGCGGGTAAATTGATGCAAATTGCCAGTCAATTGTTCGATGCCCTATTGGCGCTTGGAAGGTAGGTTGAAATCATGAGAATTAGCACGAACACGATATTTGAAGCGGGTGGCGCACGTATTGGAGAACTACAGTCGGCCCTAAGCCGTACTCAATCGCAAATTGCTGCAGGTCGGAAAATTCTCGATGCCTCTGATGACCCCATCGGTTCGGCGCGGGCTTTGGTGATTACGCAATCGGAAAAGGTGAATGAACAGTTTGCCGTCAATCGAAAAACGGCGACCAATGTTTTGAGCGTTGCTGAAAATGTTTTGGATAATGTCGGTACTACATTGCATAACGTGAAGACTTTGGTGGTGAGTGCCGGTAGTGGCGTGCTAACCGATCAGGATCGCGGCTACATTGCCAATGAGTTGCAGGGAAATCTTGATCAACTTTTGGGCCTAGCCAACTCAACTGACGGGACTGAAGCTTATCTTTTTTCTGGTTTCAATTCAACCACCGCACCTTACACAAAAACGCAGGGCGGTGCACAATACAATGGTGATCAGGGCGGGCGGTTTTTAAAGGTTGATACATCAAGACAGATTCCTATCAGCGATGTCGGTTCGGCGATCTTCGGTAATATCCGTACTTCCAATGGACAATTCAATATAGTGCAAGGGCCTGCTAATACCGGCAAAGTCGTCGCCACCACCGCAATCAATGTGCCAACCGTGGCAAGTCTGACGGGAAATAATTACGAAGTCACTTTCGATAATACCGGTTTAAATTTTACAGTCACTAATAAAACAACAGGTGTGACTGCCGTCCCGAGTACCGCCTTTGTGAACCCGCACACTGTCACAGTCGATGGCATGAATATCACGCTGACCAATACCCCGAGTGCGCCTGGGCCGAACGATAAATTTACCATTCAACCGGGCAATCAGAATATTTTTGAAACCCTCACTGACTTGATCAATACCTTGCGATTACCCGCATCGAGCGTGTCGGCCAAACTCGATTTGGGCTTAAGCCTAAGTCAGGCTAACGGAAATCTCGATAAGTCGCTATCAAATGTACTTTTGGCGCGGACTAATTTTGGGATTAGTCTTAAAGAATTAGAGGATCTCAATGATGCGGGCGCAGGGCTAGACGTGATCTACAAACAAGAGCTCTCTGGTCTGCAGGATTTGGATTACGCTAAGGCCATCACCGAGCTCAACCAAAACCAAGTGATACTGCAAGCGGCGCAGCAATCGTTTGTGAAAACCTCGACCTTATCGCTGTTTAGCTACATTAATTGAGTGAGAGCGGATGTAGACAAAGCGCCGCTCTCATCGTAACTTAGCAGCCAATTGCGGATTACACCGCACGCTTCATTTTCTCTGCGACATAGGATTTTGGTTCGACGGGTGGTGCGACCAGTTTGACGATCGCAAACGAAACATTGTCGCCCATGGAATGCGCGCGCTCGCGGGCTTTGCGTATCAGCAGCTCGGACGCTTGTCGTGGTGGGCTCGCGCCGACTGCGACCGATAATTCGATATCGTCAAAATAATGCCATAGCCCATCGGTGCACAATAAAAAGGAATCACCGGCTGCCAGTTCTTCTCGTTCGCCGTAGCTGACATAGGGCAGTGCATTTTTGGAGCCAAGCACATTGACTAGGACATTCGACATCTTGTGGTTTTTTGCTTCCTCGGGGGTAATCATGCCCTCATCGACTAAGCGTTCGACGTAGGAATGATCTTTGGTTCGCTCAGCAAAGTTAGGGCCAGAAAAGCGATACAGGCGCGAATCGCCGACATGCGCCCAAACTGCTTTGGTGGGCGATACAACCAGTGCCGTGAGGGTGCTGTGGGGCTCTTTTTCTGAGGATACTGCGGATAGTTTGATGATGGTGTGGGCTTCATTGACAACCGCTTCCAGCATGGCCTTGATGTCATTGCCTGGGAAAAATTCATCGAACAAAAGTTTGGATGAACGAATCACTTGTTCGGCCGCAATCGCGCCACCGCTTTTTCCGCCCATACCATCAGCGACAACGGCCATCATGTGACCAGGCGCGTTCGGTGCCGCAAATAATGCGACGCGATCTTGTTGCTCTTTTCGGTCACCAATGTGTTGTCCGGTACCGGCTTCTATTTTGTAGTGGCTCATAGGTCTCGTTTATATTTTTCAGTGTAGGCTTCGGCTTTTTTAAGCCATCTACATTAAGCCTGGAAGAATTATTACTATCCACAAAAATGGAACAATGTTAGGATTATAATCTGCTTAGACCTTTACTTGAAGCGCAAGTTTTAATTTAGATAAGCTTGCTGGTATTTCGTGTTTGTTCTAGATGATGCTAGTGGTGTCTCACTGAGTCTCACTGAGCCTCACTGAGCATTTCTCGTTTCCTGAGAATTTTATTTCCTTTATTTTACCCGTTCTGACCATTTATGGAACATGCCAATCAAATTCGAAACCGTATCTGTGAATTAGAGATCGAGCATCGCGATTTGGATAGTGTGATCGAAACGATTATCAAAGACCCTAATCATGATGAGTTGCAGTTGCGGCGCTTGAAGAAAAGAAAATTACAACTCAAGGATTACATCTCGCTCTTAAAAATGCAACTCTCACCCGATATTCCGGCTTGAGTTTCTGATGAACGTATCCTTGGTAAGCACCGCTCCCATTGGTTTGTGTGGATGTGGAATTTTCTTTGACTTGAACCCGCACTATTTTGACCGATAATTTAGATCAATCCATGACTCCTGATGTCGATGTGCATCGTCAGGAGATAGAGCAACTGTTTGGCGAATCCGGAGTCCTAGGCGCAAGCATCCCTGGCTATCGTCCGCGTCAGGCTCAAATTGAAATGGCGCAAGCGATCGCCAAAGCCATCGCTAACTGTGAAACCTTATTGGCTGAGGCGGGTACAGGCACCGGAAAAACCTTTGCATACCTAATTCCCGCGCTGCTTTGGGGCGGCAAAGTGATCGTTTCTACCGGTACTAAAAATCTACAAGATCAACTTTTTTTGCGTGATATTCCGACCATACGCAAAACACTTAAAGCGCCAGTTTCTGTCGCGCTTCTTAAGGGACGTTCCAACTATCTCTGTCATTTTCATCTTGAGCGCACGGTGCAAAACGGTCGCTTGTCTTCGCGTGAGGATGTCGCCTATTTGCGCGATATTTCGCGTTTCATCAAGACCACTCAGACCGGCGATAAATCGGAGTTAAGCCGAGTGCCGGAGACGGCGAGCGTTTGGAGTTTGGTGACTTCAACCCGAGACACTTGTCTAGGCTCGGAATGCCAATACTATCAAGATTGTTTTGTCATGAAGGCGCGCAAAGAAGCGCAACAAGCCGATGTCGTCGTCGTGAATCATCATTTGTTTTTTGCGGATCTGGCACTCAAAGAAACCGGCGTTGCAGAATTGCTGCCAATGGCGAACACGGTAATTTTTGACGAGGCCCATCAATTACCCGAAACCGCCAGTTTATTTTTTGGTGAGTCTATTTCCACCTTTCAGATTTTAGAATTGTGCCGAGATACCTTGGCCGAAGGTTTGTCCCATGCAAGGGACGGTGCTGAGTGGGCAAATTTAGTAGCGCCCGTGGAACGATCCGCGCGTGATTTGCGCCTATGTTTTCAACAGGATTCGATACGTTTGGCGTTGGCGCAAATCGCCGCATCTAGCCCATTTTTTCAGCATCTGGATGAATTGAAAATCCATTTACGTGAACTAATTACGGTACTGGAAAAGCAGGCCGAGCGCGCCGAAACACTAGAGCAATGTCGTGTCCGCGCCCTTGAGGTGCAGGATAAACTTGAGCAATGGCGCGAGCTGAGTGCCGACCAAAAAATAAAAGACAATGCTGTTGAATCTGTGCTGTGGGTCGAAGCCTATGCAAGCTCTTTGCAGCTACATAGAACACCTTTGTCGATCGCACCCATCTTTAACAAACAGCGCGAAGGAACACCGAGAACTTGGATTTTTGCTTCGGCAACGATGGCAGTGAAAAATGATTTTAGCCACTATGTTTCGCAAATGGGACTGTGGGATGAACCCGCCATGACTTGGCCTAGCCCATTTGATTATGCCAAGCAAGCCCTTTTATATGTGCCGGAAAACATGCCTTTACCCAATGCGCCGACTTATACCGATTCGGTGATCGACGCGGCCTTGCCTTTGTTGGTGGCATCGAAAGGGCGTGCATTTATTTTGTGCACCACTAATCGGGCAGTAAGGCATTGTGCCGAAAGATTGAAAGATGAATTTGCCAAGCGTGAATTGAATTTTCCTCTATTTGTGCAAGGTGATCGTGGGCGCACCGAATTGCTCGAGCAATTTCGCAATAGTGGTAACGGTGTTTTGATTGGTAGCCAAAGCTTTTGGGAAGGCGTTGATGTGCGCGGTGACGCTCTTTCTCTGGTCGTCATTGATAAATTACCGTTTGCACCGCCCGATGATCCGGTGTTAGCGGCACGGATAGAAGCGATGGAAAAAAAGGGATTGAATGGATTTGTTCATCATCAATTGCCGGAGGCGATTATTAATCTAAAGCAGGGCGCAGGGCGTTTAATTCGTGATGAAACAGACCGTGGTGTGCTTATGATTTGCGACCCGCGTTTGATTTCTAAACCCTATGGTCGACGTATATGGCAAAGCCTACCGCCCTTCGCACGTACTCGCGAGCAGCAAGTTGCGCTGGATTTTTTTGGAGAAGCAAAAGCATGATTTCGACGACTCAACAGGCGATTGTGGATCAGGTGATTTGTTCCCGCCGCTCCTTGCGCGCATTTTTGCCCACGCCAATCGCACATGAAGACCTACGAGCGATTCTCGAAGTGGCGGCGCGCGCACCTTCAGGCACCAACACTCAACCGTGGAAAGTGCATGTGCTGACCGGAGAAAGTTTGCAGCGTTTATCAGCCGCGATTTTGCAGGCACATAATGATCCCCAAGTCGCACAAACGCATCGGGAAGAATATCGTTATTACCCTGTGCAATGGCAATCGCCCTATATCGATAGACGACGTAAAGTGGGCTGGGATTTATATGCGCTCTTAGGTTTGGAGCGTGAAAATAAAGTTGGAATGCACGCACAACATGGGCGTAACTATCAATTTTTTGACGCGCCTGTCGGCTTAATTTTTACGATAGACCGCGTAATGGAACAAGGCTCGTGGCTAGACTATGGCATGTTTTTGCAAAACATAATGTTGGCGGCGCGCGCGCGCGGCTTGGACACTTGTCCGCAAGCGGCTTTTACCCAATATCACCGCATCATCGCGGAACAACTGCAATTGCCTGCCCATGAAATGCTGGTATGCGGAATGTCGATGGGCTATGCCGATCCGAATAAAATCGAAAATACATTGCAAACCGAGCGTGCAGCGCTTGATACCTTCGTGCGTTTTTTGGATTGAACGTAAGAGATTTCCGCAGGGGCCGATCGCGCTTGTTGTCGCCGTCATTAAACTAAATTTGGCTAAGCTTTTTCTTTCTCAATAGGGGAAAGTATGTTTCTTTATTTATGCTTTCGGTCGAATTTGAAGGAAATTGGTGAAGAGATCGCGCTAAGTCGTTAATTCTCTTGCGAAAAATCTCAAATTTGCTAAACTCCTTTTCATACCGTGCTTGTCGAGCTCGCTGAGTTCTTCAGGATAAAAGTAAAGGAGTATTGCATGATCGCACGACTATGTTCAGCTGCTGTTAAATCACTGTCTCAGGTTTCCCGTTTTTTCAGCTTTGGCTTCATTTCTTTGCTGTCCTTTAGTTTTCTGCTGCTGGCAAATTTCAATTTAGCCCAAGCGGCGAGCCATCATCACAAAAAAAATCATCATACTAGTGTCAACAGTGTCAATAAGCACGTTCAAAATTTACACAAGAGCGGCAAAAAAACGCATTTGAGTGCACATGCTACACATTCTAAAAAAAGCAAACGGGTCGCGCATGCGCATCAGCTTGCCGCTCCTGTCGAACGCGCCAGTGTCGGCGATTTGTCCGGCTTGAAACATACTCAAGACCCACTCGCCTTAGCCTCGAATGCAGCGCTGGTTCTTGATCAGGAAAGCTCGAAAGTACTGTTCGAAAAAAATGCGCAAGTCTCTTTGCCGATTGCGTCCATCACCAAACTCATGACCAGTTTAGTTGTGATGGAAGCGAAGCAAAATTTGGATGAGGTTATTGAGGTGACGAGCGATGATCTTGATAAAGAAAAAGGCACGAGCTCGCGTTTGCAAGTCGGTACAAAATTGTCGCGGGCTGATTTGCTGCACATTGCGCTGATGAGTTCAGAAAACCGCGCTGCATCGGCGCTTGGAAGAAATTACCCGGGTGGTTTACCGGCGTTTGTGAACGCAATGAATGCGAAAGCGCAGCAACTCGGTATGTTGGATACCACCTATGTCGATTCCAGTGGACTGTCGAGTAAAAATGTGGCGAGTGCGCGCGACCTTGCGAAACTGCTCAATGCAGCGTATCAATTCCCTTTGATTCGTGAATACTCCACCGACTCCAAATACGTCGTGAGCCCATCGGGGAAAAGAAGTCTAGAATATGGCACGACCAATAAATTAGTGGCGAATGCCGATTGGAATATCGGCATACAAAAAACCGGTTACATCGCAGAAGCAGGTCGCTGTTTGGTGATGCAAGCGATTATTGAAGGTCGCGCTGTCGTAATGGTATTCCTTGACTCCAAGGGGAAATATTCTCGCCTCGCCGATGCAGGCCGCATCAAAAAATGGCTGCAAGCGGTGAGACCTTCGACCGTTAGCCAGCATATCGGAATTTAAGACAGTGTCAATCTAGCTTCGGCACTGTTTTAAGCTTTCGAAATTTCACGCTAGTCGATTACACCTAATCGATCA
Organism: Oxalobacteraceae bacterium; assembly: GCA_023259175.1. Lineage (GTDB taxonomy): Bacteria > Pseudomonadota > Gammaproteobacteria > Burkholderiales > Burkholderiaceae_D > Undibacterium. The sequence goes on from JAHFQV010000003.1 coordinate 70,191, forward strand.
CACCTAATCGATCACAAATAAAGAAGCCCACAAAGCGATACTGGCAGGTAGGTAAGCTTGAATTTTTTCACGGGTGATGCGGGCGCGTTCCTCTCCTTGTAGCCGGATATTATGCTGATGCTTACGTAAGATTCGATAAGTGTTGGCGGTATCGTGAGCGAGTTTTTCATCGATTAAGCCTAGTTCGCCACAGCGTTTTAGCAAGGCGATATTGCCTTTATTGAGCGTTAATTCTGGGTGGGTTGAGGCATGTAGTAGCACCAAATACTGCACCAAAAATTCAATGTCGACCATGCCGCCATCATCGTGTTTGAGATCAAAAAGCTGGCCGCGATTGAGATTGGCATCGTGCATTTTCTTGCGCATGGCGATAATTTCAGTCGACAGTTTTTCTGCATCACGTTCGTGCCTCAGTACCGTATCGCGGATTTTTTCAAAAGCTTCGCCTATGGCTAGGTCTCCCGCGCAAAAGCGGGCCCGAGTGAGCGCTTGATGCTCCCATAGCCAAGCTGATTTCTCTTGGTAACGTTCGAATGATTGTATTGACGAAACCATCAAGCCACTCGCGCCATCGGGACGCAGCGCGATATCGATGTCGTATAGGATGCCAGATGAGGTATGGGCCGTCATCCAAGTAATGAAGCGTTGTGCGAGTTTTGCGTACAAAGCCGGTGCCTCTTGATCCTCATCGTCGTAGAGAAAAATAAGATCGAGATCAGAAGCGTAGCTGAGTTCTTTGCCGCCCAATTTGCCATAGGCGATGACGGCAAATCGCGGCACTTCACGGTGACGATGACTCATGCTGGCCCATGCGCCGCGAATGACAGCCTGAACGATTTTATCGGCCAACAGAGACAATTCATCGGCTAAGTGTTCGACGCTGAGTTGGCCTTCTAAATCTTGTGCCAGCAGTCGGAACAGCGCCGCATGGTGCATTTCGCGTAGATGATCGAGTTGGGCTTCCACGTCACCCTCATAATGCAGCAGCATTTGTTCCAGATCGTTGGCAAATAGAGTCCAATCTGGTTTTTGATGAAGCGCGGTTTCATCGAGTAATTCGTCTAGCAAAATGGGGTGGCGATTGAGGAATTTGGCAGCCCAATCACTGGCATTCATCATGCGTATCACACGCTCTAATGCATGTGGAAATTCGCTGAGCAAAGAAAGGTAGGCGGTGCGGCGCGCGATGTGTTCGAGAAAATCGATCAGTCTATGCAGCGTCGTTTCTTGATTCTCGGTGTAGGCGACGATGAGCTTGAGGGACTGCGCCATGATCTGCGTCATTTTTTGTAAACTCGCTTCGGACAAAGCTTGCATTTTTGAGGACTGCCAAGCCATTTGCACCCGCTTTGCGATGCTATTGGTTTCGCTATAACCGAGTTGGTGTAAGTGCGCTTCGATCTGTTCTAAACCCTCGGGGTCGATTAAATTATTATTCGAAAGCGCCGGCGTTTCTTTATCGGTTTTGTCACGGAAGATGGCGTCGAACTGCTCAGCCACCCATTGCGTGTGTGGTCGCAAATTCTCATAAAGCGTAGCGATATTTTCACAGCCCATCATTTGTGCGATACGTTGTTGATCGTCCAGATTCGCAGGAATGCTATGGGTCTGCGCATCATCGAGATATTGCAGGCGATGTTCAAGTGTACGCAGGAAAAAATAGGCGGACTTTAATTGCGTTACGACCTGGGTGTCGAGGATGTTTTTCTCTGCCAGTGTGTCCAAGGTGGCGAGGGTAGAGCGGTCGCGCAGATTTGCTTCGCGCCCGCCACGGATGAGTTGAAACACTTGCGCTAGAAATTCAATTTCACGAATTCCGCCGCGGCCTAACTTGACGTTATAGCCGCGATTTGGGTGACGGGTCTCTTGCCTGACGACTTCGGCACGAATTTGATGGTGCATATTGCGGAGTGAATCGATCACGCCAAAGTCGAGATAACGCCGATAGACAAACGGAAAAATGATTTTCGCGAGTTGGCTGTGGTGGGCCAAGTTTCCGCTCAAGGGGCGTGCTTTCACCCAAGCGTAGCGCTCCCACTCCCGTCCTTGGGCTTGAAAATATTCTTCCAGCATCGCAAAGCTGCTGACTAATGGGCCGGAATTGCCATTTGGTCGCAGCGCCATGTCCACTCGAAAACTAAAACCATCTTCGGTAATTTCAGAAATCGCCGCGATTAATTTTTTGCCTAGTCGCGAAAAAAATTCATGGTTCGATAAGCCGCGTTGTTCTGCGCTCGCTAGCGTGTCGCCCTCTTCTGCGTAGCAAAATATGAGGTCAATATCTGACGATACATTGAGTTCGTAGCCACCGAGTTTGCCCATCCCTAAAACGATGAGTTCTTGCGCTTCGCCGCTTTCCTCGCCCATCGGCTGTCCATGCACAAGTACCATTTCTCGCATCAATTGTTGCAGATGTGTTTGCACTGTGAATTCTGCAAATTCGCTGATGGAGCGCATTACTTCGTTTAAATCTGCATATCCTCCGAGATCACGTTGAATCAGGTTGCACACCAAGAGATTGCGTAAGCGTCGCATGGCACAATTGAGACTAACACCTTGCTTTAGTTCTTGTTCTAAAAAGTGTGCAAAATTCGCAAAGCTCAGGGATAATTGCGCTATATTTTCGAGGGCGGCCAAACGCGGAGCTTGGGCTTGCAGCCAACGTGTTGCAAATCGGGAGTCGGCGAGTAGTTGCGAAGTTGGAGTGATTTGTGTCACGACGGCTTTCTTGATTGTGATTGGCTGGAATTGGTTTGGGTTTTCTATTTTAGAATGAAGTGTTAGGGCTGGGGTCATTCTCTAACAAAATATTTGCGAGACCTCTGCACGCATGTTTAACCGAGAAATTTCAAAGACAAATTGATGCAAAAACATGTAGACCCTGAAAATTTAGCTTTGAAAACCACCACGAGCGAATCGGGTGAGCCTAGCCTGATGCTTAAGATGCCACGCTATTTGCACGCCTGCTGCGTCATATTTGGGTTTTATATTGGCTATGGAACGCGCAAGTGTTTGCGTTTAGCTTTAAAACTTATCCTCCTACTTTACTTTTTGTTCGCCGTATTTTTTCTGACCGTTCGCTATGGTATTTTGCCGCAGGTGACGCATTACAAAGCCGATATCGAGCGTATTGCAAGTGCCAAACTAGGGCGACCACTGAAAATAGGGGAATTGGCGGCTTCGTGGCAGGGGATGAATCCTCAGCTTCAAATTAAGAATTTGTCGATACAAGACGGCGCTGGACGCGAGGCACTGGTTTTGCCAGAGATACATACGACGCTCTCCTGGTGGTCGCTCTTGGTTTTCGATGTGCGTTTTGCGCAAATTGAACTGATCGCGCCGCAGTTAAAAATTCAAAGAGACCGCAGTGGAACGATAGAGATTGCGGGTTTTCCCTTGCATGTCGAGCCGCAAGCCAAGGTTGATGAGCGTGGCATACGATGGTTGTTGGCGCAAAATGAAATTAGCATTCGACGCGGTCAAGTGACTTGGGATGATCAATTGCGAGCGAATCCCAGTTTGGAATTGCGGGATGTGGAATTTGTTTTGTCTAATCATTGGCATCAACATCAGTTTTCCCTGCGGGCAGAACCGCCTACGCGATTTGCCGCGCCGGTGGATGTGCGTGGACATTTTCAGCAATCGGTTTTTGCTACTAGTCCTTTAGATCTGAACTCTTGGTCGGGTCTATTGTATTCGGATTTAAAACAGGCTGATCTTCCTGAAATTCATCGTTATTTTCCCTTTCCAATTGCCTTGGAAAAGGGCATAGGTTCGGTGCGTTCATGGATACAGTTGGACAATGGCCTGCTGACGGATTTGACGGCCGATGTGCGTTTGTTTGATGTCGTGGGAAAATTTCGTAAGGACTTGCCGGTATTGGATGTCGCTAGCGTGAGTGGGCGATTCCTTGCGTCCGAACGAGTGGTTCAGCATAGGAAATATCTGCCTAATATTTTCGGCCAAGCAGGGCACAGTTTGTCGATTGTGAATTTTACGATGCAAACCCGATCTGGTTTGACCTTGCCGGCAACGACTTTAAGTGAAAGCTTTGTGCCAGGTGAAAATGGACAGGGCGAAAAAGTTGAGCTATCGGCTAAAACTTTAGATTTGGAATCCTTAGCCCATTTTGCTGAACATCTTCCTATCCCGCTAGATCAGCGACAAATCTTGATTGATTTTGCACCCAAAGGTGTGTTGAGGGACTTTGTCGCGCGCTGGCAGGGGAGCTATCCAGAAATTTCCAGTTACAGCATCAAAGGTCAATTTCAAAACTTGATGATGCGACCGCAGGCGGCTCAATTGGCGCGTGCCAAGACCGCTAAATTGCCGGCAAAAGCGGCGGTGCCAGCCATTCCAGGCTTTGAAAATTTAACCGGTAGTATAGAGGCCAATGATAAGGGTGGCAGTTTTACGCTCGACTCTAGCAATTTGTTTTTGCAATTGCCGAGTTATTTTGTTGACCCGAATATGCCTTTCAATCGTTTGCAAATGCGCGCTCAATGGCAGTTGCAAGCGAACGATCGATTGGAATTTCAAGTTAAGCAAATGGAGTTCGATCAAGACGGGGCAAGTGGTTCTTTGAGCGGCGTGCACACGCTTTCAATGCGTCAAACGGATTTAGGCGAGCTTGATTTAAGCGGTAAGCTCAATGGCTTTGACCTTAAAACGATTACCCGCTACATCCCGGAACAAGCCCCGCCACAGTTACGTGCGTGGCTCAGTTCGGCTTTGGTCGACGGAAAAGCCAATGAAGTGACGATTAGGATTAAGGGTAGCTTAGATCAATTTCCCTTCCATCATAAAGACCCAACGAAGGAGAACGCTGAGTCCCTTAAAAAAATGGCCGATTCTGAGTTCTGGGTGAAAGGTCTAATCCAGGACGGGCATCTAAATTTCTTGCCGGGGGTATTGAACAAAGAAGGCACTGCGTCCATGTGGCCGTCAATCGAGCACATCAAAGGGCGGTTTTTATTTGATCGCGCACGGATGGAAATTGAGGCTGATTCCGGTGTGACGCAAGGGGTCGCGGTCAGTAAGGTGAAAGCGGTGATTGCCGATTTGTCGGAGCACAACGCGCTTTTGCAAATTGATGGTATCGCCAGCGGGAGTTTTCAAGGCATGGTGAACTATGTGAAAGCCAGTCCGGTGGACGAATGGATAGGCAATTTTTTGCATGAAACCAGTGCGACAGGAAATGCACAGCTTGCCTTGAAATTGCAATTGCCTTTGAAGACTTTGCTGGACTCAAAAGTGCAGGGTGGCCTTACCATCAATGGTGTTGATACCCTGCTGCAAGCGGACTATCCAAATTTAACCGCGGTCACCGGACGTGTCGATTTTAATGAGCGTGGCGTTACGCTCAATGGTTTAAAAGGGATGATGTTAGGCGGCGCGGTAACAGCCAGTGGTGGAAGTCAAAAAGAAGGTGGGATCAAGATTAGACTTGAGGGGGCGGTTACGGCCGAAGGTCTTGCTCAACATTGTTCCGATTGTGATTTAAGTCGCCTGTTAGAAAAGGTTTCAGGGAGCACCCATTATCTCGCGCAAATTGGTGTGAAAAATCGGCAAACGGAGTTTTTTCTCGATTCAAATCTACAAGGCTTAGCCTCGCAATTGCCCGCACCTTTGGCGAAACCTGCGAATGATGCCTGGCCCTTGCATTTTGAAATAATGCCCGAAATCGGGCTTGAATCTAAAGAGCAGATGGATCGCGTGTCCCTCAGTTTGGGCAGTATGATCAACGCCCAATACCAAAGAAAAAAAGAGAACGAGCCGAACGCGACCTGGTCCATTGTGCGGGGCGCGATAGGGGTGGATGCACCTGCGATTTTGCCTGATTCAGGTCTAGCGGCACATGTGAACGCCAAGTCGTTTAATCTCGATGAATGGCGACATTTGTTTGACAGTACACAGCATAGTGGCGCACTGCGACCGAGTATGGAGCCGCATGTCTCGACCGATTTTAAGTCCTATGTGCTACCCAATCTGATTTCTTTGCAGACCGATGAATTACAAATTTTTGGCAAGAAAATAGAGAAGATTGTTTTGGGCGCGTCCAAGCAGCGCGGCGCTTGGCAAATCAATTTAGATGCCAAGCAAGCCTCTGGTTCGGTCACTTGGACTGGGATGGATAGTAAGACGGATGCGGGGCGTATTTCCGCACGTCTGAGCCGACTCATTATTCCGAAATCGGCGACATCTGATGTGGGCGATATTTTAGAAGCGCGCAATACCCCCAAACAACTGCCCGGCATCGATTTGCAGGTTGAAAATTTTGAGCTTCTGGATAAAAAATTAGGGCAACTCGAACTGGTCGCCAGCAATGGTCTAGCTTCACAAGGTCGGGAATGGACGATAGAAAAGCTCCTGCTGAAAAATGAGGATGCCGATTTGCATGCGACCGGACACTGGCTTACTCGTGGCGGTGAAAGTCGCGAAAGTCAAACTCATTTGAATTACGATTTGGATGTGCACAATGCTGGGAAATTTTTGGATCGATTTGAGTTTTCTGATGTGCTGCGCGGCGGGAAAGGTAAATTAGAAGGCGAACTTGAATGGAATGGCCTACCCTTTCTGATTGATATGCCGAGCTTAGCCGGGCGGGTGCAGTTGCATTTAGGCTCAGGACAGTTTTTGAAGGTCGATCCTGGTGGTGCAAAATTGTTGGGCGTGCTCAGCTTGCAGTCTTTGCCACGGCGCTTTAGTTTGGATTTTCGTGATGTGTTTTCAGAAGGATTTGCCTTCGATCACATTGTCGGTGAAGCCCAGCTCAAACAAGGTGTGGCGCATACTGAAAACTTGAAAATGAGTAGCGTTAATGCCGCCGTTTTATTAGAAGGTAGCGCTGATCTCGTGAAAGAAACGCAAGACCTGCATGTGGCGGTGATTCCCGATATCAATGCGGGTACGGCTTCTGTTGTTTACGGCTTGGTGGTCAATCCCGTGATCGGACTGGGTACGTTTTTGGCTCAATTATTGTTCCGCGACCCGATGCGCCGTGCGCTTACTTATGAATATCAAATTAGCGGCTCTTGGAAAAATCCAAGTATCGCAAAAATAGAAAATAAAGAACGCCAAGCGCTTTTGGAAAAACAAAAACGTGAAAATAGCAAAGCTAAGCCAGAGACGAAGGTGGACAATAAGGTGGACAATAAGGTGGAAGTGAAATGAAAATCGCCAGCGTTCAAATGGTTTCTGGACCCGATCCTCAGCTAAATCAAGCGAGTGCGCGTCGTTTGTTGGAAGAGGCTAAACGCTTAGGTGCAGAGCTGATTGCACTACCTGAATATTGGCCTGTGATGGGTCTGCGTGACACCGATAAAATTGCCTGTGCCGAAGAATTTGGTGATGGCCCCTTACAAAGCTTTTTAGCGCAAGCGGCGCGTGAATTATCGGTTTGCATTGTGGGCGGTACAATTCCTTTGCGTTCGTTAGAGACGAATAAAATTTTCAATGCTTGTTTGGTGTATGACATGCAAGGGCAACTTCTCACACGCTATGACAAAATCCATTTATTCGGTTTTCAAAATGAGACTGAATGCTACCAAGAGTCAAATACCATCGTCCCAGGTACGCAGATTCAGACCTTTTCGCATCCACTTGGAAAAGTTGGGTTGGGGATTTGTTATGATCTGCGTTTTCCTGAGCTTTTTAGAGCGATGGGCGATTGTGCCTTAATGATCTTGCCTGCCGCCTTTACTCATACGACAGGCCAGGCGCACTGGGAGATTTTACTCAGGGCGCGGGCGATCGAAAATCAATGCTATGTCTTGGCATCAGCCCAAGGCGGCTTACACACGAATGGCCGCAGAACTTGGGGGCATAGTATGATAGTCGATCCGTGGGGACGGGTGCTGGACGAATTGGATGAAGGCGAAGGCATCGTGTTGGCCGATATTGATTTAGCCGTGACGACCAAAATACGCAAGCAACTACCCGCTTTGCAACATAGAATACTCAAACCCCAAATTTGAAATGACTAAAATGAAGCTAGACTATCCGCAACACCAGCAGCACATGACGATCGCACGGGAAATTTTGCTCACGCCTTTTGGCCTCGATGAAAGCAAATTGTCCAATGCGCTCAAAACCATGTTTTCACATAAAATTGATTACGCCGATTTGTACTTTCAATTTACCAAAAGCGAAGGCTGGAGTTTAGAAGAAGGTATCGTTAAAACCGGCAGTTTTTCGATTGACCAAGGGGTCGGTGTGCGCGCCGTGGTCGGTGATAAAACAGCGTTTTCCTATTCCGATGAAATTTCTGAATTTGCGCTTTTAGAAGCTGCAAGTGCGACTCGCACCATCGCTAGACAAGGCGCAGGTAAAATTAAAATTGCGTCTTCCATGCAGGCACTACAAGGGCATCAGCTTTTTCTCCAGGACGATCCCTTAGCCTCACTAGCTGCGCAAGATAAAGTTGATTTATTAGAGCGCATCGAAAAAATGGCGCGTGCCAAAGACCCGCGTGTGGTGCAGGTCATGGCGAGTTTGGCGGGCGAATATGATGTGGTGTTGGTGGCGCGTAGCGATGGCGTGATGGCGGCCGATGTTCGTCCTTTGGTACGCTTATCCTTAACCGTGATTGCAGAACAAAATGGTCGCCGTGAAACCGGATCCAGTGGCGGTGGTGGACGTTATAGTTATGCGTATTTCGATGATGCTTTGCTTGAGCAATATGCCAATGATGCGGTGCAATCGGCCTTGATTAATCTTGATGCTCGCCCCGCGCCTGCCGGGCCGATGACGGTGGTATTGGGTTCAGGTTGGCCAGGCGTGCTGCTCCATGAGGCGATAGGGCATGGCTTAGAGGGAGACTTTAATCGTAAAGGTTCGAGTACTTTTGCTGGGCGAATTGGTGATCGCGTTGCCGCCAAAGGTGTGACGGTCGTCGATGACGGCACCTTGCCTAATCGCCGTGGTTCCTTGAATGTGGATGACGAGGGTAATCCAACCCAATGCACGACACTGATTGAAGACGGTATCCTCAAAGGCTATATTCAAGATACGATGAATGCGCGCTTGATGAAAATGCCGGTCACTGGAAATGCGCGACGTGAATCCTTCGCCCATTTGCCCATGCCAAGGATGACTAATACTTACATGCTAGCCGGCGATAAAGACCCGCAAGAAATTTTAGCGTCGGTCAAAAATGGCTTGTATGCGGTCAATTTTGGTGGCGGACAAGTGGACATCACGAATGGTAAATTTGTGTTTTCCGCCAGCGAGGCCTATATGATCGAAGACGGTAAAGTGACCTACCCAGTGAAGGGCGCGACCTTGATCGGCAATGGTCCTGACGTACTCAATCGCGTGGCGATGATAGGCAACGATATGCGTTTAGATTCAGGGGTCGGTGTTTGCGGTAAGGAAGGCCAAAGCGTACCTGTGGGTGTGGGGCAGCCGACCTTGCGTATTGATGGATTGGTGGTGGGCGGGACGGCTTAGAAAGAATAGAGAACCAAATTTTTCGCGCGAATGCGCTCGTATCGCCTATTATTTGTACGTGATACGGGCAAGCATTCGTATAAAATTTTTAATTATTGATGAAGGCTTGAGTTGCATTGTCCATCGCTTTAGACTACGCATTTTCCTTATCATCGCCAAGGAGCATCAAATGCCCGCACTCGCAATTAATCAGGGTTCACCCCAATTCATTCCATTGACCACCTACCAAGCTTACCCACCAGAGGAGATGCTTGCGCGTGCTAAAGATTTTTACGAAGAACTATCGCGTCGTAAAACCATACGTGAATTTTCCTCCGTACCGGTGGCGCAGGAAGTGATAGAGCAATGTTTGCTGGCTGCGGGTACTGCACCCTCAGGTGCAAATCACCAGCCTTGGCATTTTGCGGTGGTGACTGATCCTGCTTTGAAAACCAAAATTCGGCTTGAAGCTGAAATTGAAGAGCGTGAATTTTATGAGCGACGCGCCCCGCAAGAATGGAAAGATGCACTTGCGCCCCTAGGAACCGATTCGAACAAACCCTTCATCGAAGACGCGCCGTATTTGATCGCGATCTTCGGGCAAAAGAGTACCTTGTTGGGCGATGGTACGGCGGTTAAAAATTATTATGTGCCTGAATCCGTGTCGATTGCGACCGGGTTTTTAATCGCCGCCTTGCATCACGCAGGGCTGGCTACGCTCACGCATACCCCGAGCCCCATGGGTTTTTTGAATGAATTATTAGGGCGTCCCGACAATGAGAAACCTTATATTTTGCTGATCGTTGGACATCCGGCGGATCATTGTCAGGTACCCAATATTCGTAAAAAGGCTTTAAGCGATATTGCTAGTTTTCTGTAAAGTTACTCGATACTTTAATTATCGCCGATCAATACGACGCTCTTTTTTTTTTGCATCGCACGATAAATTGCTTGCCAATCGCGGCGACTTATTGCTATAGTCGCCTCACTCCATTTCTTTTTTAGCCAAAAGCTTGAGCAAGAACATGCACACTGCGCGATTTTATTTTCACTTTTACTTTAGCTATTCCAACCCCAAGGCGGTGGAGAAGCGGTAAGTTCACATAAAGCGAAAATAAAAGCGAAAACAGAACACAACCGATCTCAAAAAGACCGCCCTAGCAGGCGGTTTTTTTTTGCTTACGAATTTAATTGAACTCAACGACGGAAGAAAATTATGCAACGTACCGATGATTTACGTATTCGAGAGATGAAAGAATTGCTTCCACCTTCGCATCTGATTCGCGAGTTTTCGTGTTCGGACAAGGCTTCGGAAGTGACCGCCAATGCACGCGCTGCACTCCACAATATTTTGCAGGGAAACGACGATAGAGTGATGGTGGTGATAGGGCCATGTTCCATTCACGACACCAAGGCGGCTTTGGAATACGCGCGTTTGCTGGCAAAGGCACGCCGCGATTATGCTGGCGAGTTGGAAATTGTGATGCGCGTCTATTTTGAAAAACCGAGAACCACCGTCGGCTGGAAGGGTCTAATTAACGATCCCTACATGGACAATAGTTTTCGGATCAATGATGGTTTGCGAATTGCGCGTGAGTTACTGCTCAATATCAATGAGCTTGGCTTGCCTGCAGGGACCGAGTATCTCGATATGATTAGCCCGCAATACATCGCAGATTTAATTAGTTGGGGCGCGATTGGTGCACGCACCACCGAGTCGCAAGTGCATCGTGAACTCGCATCCGGATTATCTTGTCCTGTTGGTTTTAAAAATGGAACCGATGGAAACGTTAAGATTGCGGTTGATGCCATTAAAGCGTCTTCGCAACCCCATCATTTCTTATCGGTCACTAAAGGCGGACATTCCGCCATCGTTTCAACCAACGGAAACGAAGACTGCCACATTATTTTACGCGGTGGAAAAACCCCGAATTATGATGCGCAGAGTGTCGATGCTGCGGCGAAAAGTATTGCGGCCAATGGTTTAGAACCGCGCATCATGATCGACGCTTCGCATGCGAATAGTTCAAAAAATCATCTCAATCAAATTCCGGTTTGCGCCGACATTAGTGCCCAAATTGCCGCGGGTGACCAGCGCATTGTTGGGGTGATGATCGAATCGAATCTAGTCCAGGGACGGCAGGATTTGGTTTCAGGTCAAGAACTCGTGTACGGATTATCGGTGACCGATGCCTGTATCGATTGGGCTGACAGTGAAAAGGTCTTGGAAACGTTGGCAGCAGCGGTGAAGCAAAGACGGGCTCGCTAGTTTGGTGCTGGTGATAGCCCGAGAAACTCAATTCAAGCCGCAAATCGCTTGAGTTGAGCTTTACTGTAAACGCAAAAGCGGACGTGGGGTTTAACGTTTGGTCAGCACTAAACTATTGCCATCGTTTTTCATATTCACTTCATTTAAAAAGGCCATCCCGAGTAGTCCGATGTCCAGGCCTTTTTCGTGTACCGAGGCGGTCACGTTATAGACTTCGATGCCGCCTACTTTGATTGAGGCGAGCTTCACCATGAATACAACGGTGACACCATTCGCTGTTTTGGTGAGGGAAGGTAGGCCTTTACGGTAGTCGATTCCTAGTTTAACTGCTTCGGATGCAGGTAATGCGACGTTAGTCGCGCCAGTATCAACTAACATTCTCACGCTACTGCCGCCATTGATCTGGGCATCTGCCATGTAGTGTCCCATGTCGCCTTTGAACAGGGTGGCCGTTTGAATTTTACTCGGATCGTAAGGCTTAGGCGTGACCAAGCCTAGATATAAAATTTCCTTTTTCCCTTTGGTTTCAATCGTCGCAGTGTTGCCATTGAGCGCTACTAGGCGCGTGTCTTCGATGATGAAAGACCCGAGCGAAAAACTTTTTGGCGGCTTTCCATTGACAGTGAACATGGCTTTTTCACGCCCCATCGCCACGAGATTAATATCGTGAGCCAGCGCGAAATGGGCGGGGAGCAAATACAGACCAAGTGCGCAGAAAATGCTCAGGCGGATAATTGGAATTCGCAATTTAGTCTCTGAAATTATTAAATTCCAAGGGGAGGTCTTTAATTTCTTTGCGTAGCATCGCCATCGTTGCTTGCAAGTCGTCGCGCTTGGTACCCGTGACCCGCACAGCATCACCCTGGATGCTCGCTTGTACTTTCATTTTGCTGTCTTTAATGACTTTAACGATTTTTTTGGCATCCTCAGTTTGAATACCATTTTTAACTTTGATGACTTGTTTGACCTTGTCACCGCCGATTTTTTCGATTTTCCCTACATCTAAAAATCGTACATCGACACCGCGCTTACCCAAGGTTTGACTGACTTCAACCATGATTTGCTCTAAGTGAAAATCGGAATCGCCGAAAAGGATAATCTCACGTTCCTTATCTTTGAGTTCGACCTTAGCACTGGTCCCTTTTAAATCGAAGCGATTCGTGACCACTTTATTGGTCTGTACAATCGCATTTTTAACTTCTTCCATATTGGCTTCAGAGACGGTATCAAATGAGGGCATGGCTTTTCCTAGAGAAATTCTTGAATGGGATTGTTCGATGTCGGTATTTTATCAAGAACTCGGGCTAACTTTACAGGCATTTTCGTAGGAAAGCGTGGATTTCGCGACTATAATCTTGGGTCTATGAATAGTTCTATCTCTATCCAAACCGAAAAGCCACTGGCAGATCTCAATAGTTTTGGGATTGCAGCCTTGGCGAGCCGCTTCGTATCCATCCAAACGCTTGCTGAACTCGACGCTTTACGTCTCAACCTGAAAGAGAATGCTAGCCATGAGCCGACGCCAGTGTTTGTGTTGGGTGGTGGAAGTAATGTTATTTTTCCCGCGCGGATCGAGGCTTTGGTCCTTGAAATGGCGATTAAGGGGAGAGCGCTGCGTGCTGAAACGGAATCGTCTTTTTTTGTTGAAGCCGGTGCTGGCGAAAATTGGCACGAATTTGTGCTCTGGACTTTAGCCAATGCTTATCCAGGCTTGGAAAATTTATCCTTGATACCCGGTACGGTAGGTGCTGCGCCGATACAAAATATTGGTGCGTATGGGGTGGAGATGCAAGACTTTTTCCACGAACTGACGGCCTATGATTTGCGTAGCGGTGAGCTAGTGCGTTTGAATAAAGCGCAATGCGCCTTTTCCTATCGCGATAGTATTTTTAAGCAAGCCTATCGTGAGCATATGCTCGTCGTACAGGTGTGTTTCGCGCTGCCTAAAGCTTGGGTGGCAAAATTGAGCTACGGTGATCTGGCTAGGCGCGTTGCTGAAAATCTTGGGCAGGACAAAATAGTTCGACCAAGTGATGTTAGTGAGGCGGTTATACAAATCCGTCAGAGTAAATTGCCTGACCCAAGCATCATCGGGAACGCGGGTAGTTTTTTTAAAAATCCTATTGTTGATGAGGCGCAGTTAAAAGCGATTTTGAGTCGCTACCCCAACTGTGTTCATCATACTCAAAGTGATGCGCGTTTTAAATTGGCTGCGGGTTGGTTGATCGAGCAATGTGGCTGGAAAGGACGCAGCCTTGGTCGTGTCGGCGTATATGAAAAGCAGGCATTGGTTTTGGTGAACTTGGGTGGCGCAAGTGGTGCCGAGGTGCGAGCCTTGGCCGAGGCCATTGTTTTGGATGTGCAAACACGATTTGGTGTGCGCCTCGAAGTCGAACCGGTGTTTGCATAAGCCTTATTTTACTTATTTTTACCTTGGGAAGTTTTGATTCTTAGCTTATGAATTTATCCAGCGCGATCGAAAAAAAACAGCGTAATCAAAATCCAAATATTTTGTATGGTGCGATTAAGCCTGAACTAATGCGCGAGGAATGTCTTGCCGATCTATTGGAGGCGAGCATTCAGAGATGCCCCGATAAAATTGCACTTTCGACCGACACAGAAACACTCACGTATCGTGAATTAGGACAGGCCGCCGATCAAGCGGCGAGCCGATTAATTGCCGCAGGTGCAGGGCCGGGGAAAATTGTGGGCTTGTGGCTGCCGCGTGGAATTGATCTCTTGGTGATGCAAGCGGCGATTGCTAAAACAGGCGCGGCGTGGTTGCCTTTTGATTCCGAAGTACCGGTTGAACGTATCGCGATTTGTTTGGAGGATGCGCAGGCCGTGGGCTTGGTAAGCGCCCGGGCATTTTTGCCGCAGCTTGTGAATTTCGAGAAAACGGTTTTTCTAGCTGAGGACTTGACGCTGCCCGAGGCAGGTCATTTACTCAAGCGCAGCAAAGGAAAAGTAGACGACCCTGCCTATGTGATTTATACCTCAGGTTCTACTGGCAAGCCTAAGGGTATCGCAATTAGTCAGGCTAGCATTTGTCATTTTTTGCGTAGTGAAAATAGCGTCTTGGGCGTAGTCGAAACAGATCGTGTTTATCAAGGATTTTCAGTGGCATTTGATATGTCATTTGAAGAAATTTGGATCAGCTATTTGGTGGGCGCGACTTTGTGGATTGCAAGTCGGGAAGTTGCGCTGGACCCTGATGCTTTGCCACGCGCCTTATTGCGTCAAAAAATTACCGTTTTACATGCAGTTCCGACTTTACTGGCCTTGTTTAGCGTGGACGTGCCTAGCTTGCGTATCGTTAATCTCGGTGGGGAAATGTGTCCCGAAAGTTTAGTGAATCGCTGGTCAACGCCAGAGCAAGAAGCTGAGCACGGCGCGCGTAAAATGTTTAACACCTACGGCCCAACTGAGGCTACGGTGTCGGCGAGTTTGGCCTTATTGCGAGCCCATGAGCCGGTGACGATAGGCCTGCCATTACCCAATTACGGTTTGTTGGTGATAGACGCAGAGGTTGAAAAAGGATTGCGACTCTTAGCCCGTGGCGAAACCGGTGAGCTATGTATTTTTGGCCCGGGGGTCGCTGCGGGTTATTTGGGTCGCCCCGATTTGACGGCGGAAAAATTTCTTGATAATCCTTGGGCAGATCAAGAATGTAATGCACGTTTGTATCGTACCGGTGATCTGGCACGGATTAGTGAAGAGGGCAGTGTGCAATGCCTGGGTCGCGCGGATGATCAAATCAAGATTCGTGGATTTCGCGTGGAATTGGGCGAGATAGAAGCGGTTTTGGCTAAGCAAGATGGCGTTGGAACAGTCGCCGTTTTATTGCGCAATGAAGATAGCGTTGATCAGTTGATTGCCTTTATGGTTGCCGAACCGGAGGCGCAGCAGACTAGTTTAAGTAATGCGGTTTTACGCAATGCACTTAGCCAGACTTTGCCTGCGTATATGATACCTGCGCGCTATATTTTGCTCGATGAAATGCCACGTTTGAGCTCAGGAAAAATTGATCGTAAAACGCTGAAATCCTTGCCGCTCGCAGCACCCGAAAATTTGGCTGAGGACGATGTCGCACAAAGCGAGGCAGAGCAGGTTTTGTTTGCGTCGATGCGACAATTATTTCCTGGACAAACAATAAAACGGGAAGCGGATTTTTTTGCCGAACTGGGCGGGCATTCTTTATTGGCGGCGCGTTTGGTGTCCTTACTTCGCCGCGATGCGCGCTATGCCTATTTCAAAATCAGTGATGTGTATCAACAGCGGCAATTAAAGGAAATCGCACGCGTGATGGAAGCGAATACCTGTGTGCCAAATCAAAGCGCGCAAGTCGCTTGGCTGCCGGCACCCGATTGGAAGCGTTGGCTATGTGGATGTGGACAGGCATTGGTGATTCCTTGCTTGATTGCTTTGCGTATGTTGCAGTGGCTCGCCCCATTTTTTGCCTATCATTTTTTGACAGGCGATACCGAGGATTCGATTCCGTTTGCGATCACCTTGTCGCTTTTGTTTTTCCTACTAATCACGGTGGCCGAATTTGGTTTTGCGATCGCTGCAAAGTGGCTTATTCTTGGACGCATGAAGGCTGGGCATTATCCGCTCTGGGGTTGGACCTATTTTCGCTGGTGGTTGGTCGATAGAATATTAGAGGCGGTGCCGGTGTATATGCTCAATGGCTCCTCCATGTATGTGTGGTGGCTACGTGCTTTAGGGGCAAAAATTGGACGAGAGGTGAATATCGGCTCGGTCAGCTTGCGCGCCCCCGATTTATTGGAAATCGGTGATGGCGCAAGCATAGGCAATGCCAGTAATTTTGAAAATGTGCGGGTAGAAAGGGGTGTACTTCGGGTCGGGAAAATTACCCTTAAAGACCATGCTTACGTCGGCTCTTATGCTTTGTTAGAAGGGGACACTCGACTGGAAAAATACGCACATCTGGAAGGGCAGTCGGCTATCGTCGAAGGGCAAGTGATACCTGAAAATCGGATATGGACAGGCTCGCCCGCAATTGATAGCGGTGTTTACGATCCCGCCCATCGTAGCGCCCGTTTGCCAGTATCGCGTTTGCGTTATTTTTTTGAAGGTGTTTATTTTGTCCTGGGTAGTTTATTGGTGACAGCCTTATTTTTCTTGCCTGTGTTTCCAAGTTTTATGTTGATCGATTACCTCGATACGGCCGGTAGTGTCGGTAGTTTTCAACACGCTGAAATTGAAACCCAGCTATTGCAATATTTCCTCATGGCCTTTCCCGCTACGGCTGTATTGATATTGTGTACGGCGCTGTTATCAGCAGGTATTCGTTGGGGCATACTTGGGAAAATGAAACCCGGTCATTACCCAGTACACAGCTTGGCTTACTGTAAAAAATGGATGGTCAATCAAATTCAAGAAAGTAGTCTCAACGTTTTACACGGTGTTTATGCGACCGTTTTTTCTCCATTTTGGTATCGCTTATTAGGCGCGGAAGTGGGCAAAGGAACTGAAATTTCAACCGCGCTCGGCGTCGTGCCGGATATGCTGACTTTGGGGGACGAGTGCTTTATTGCCGATGCGGTGATGTTGGGTGATGAAGAAATTGATCAAGGCTGGATGACCGTGCAAGCGACTTGCGTATCTCGTCGAAGTTTCGTTGGTAATGGTGCCTATGTGCCGGATGGAACGATCATTCCTGAAAATGTTTTGATCGGCGTGCATACCAGCGTGCCACGCAACGAAGCGATGAAAAGTGGTGACACTTGGATAGGTTCGCCGCCTATCAATTTACCCGCTCGTGAAGAAGTCAAAGGTTTTCCAGAACATTTAACCTATCGCCCCAGCTTTTGGCGGCGCATCGCCCGCGCCTGTATCGAAGCATTTCGGATTATTGCACCCCATGCCTTGGTCATCGCAATTGGTTATGTCATCGTATTGGATTTGATGCCGATTGCCGCTGATGAACAATGGCGGGAAGTCTTAAGCGATTTGGTGGTTTCAGGTTTGTTGTATGGATTCGGATGTTTTGCTTTTATTTTGGTATTGAAATGGGTTTTGATTTTCAGGTACAAGAAAAAGAGCTATCCGATGTGGACTCCCTTTGTATGGTTGTCGGAGGCGATTACCAATCTTTATGAGGGTATCGCTATCCCGAACTTTCTACGCTATTTAAAGGGCACGCCTTGGCTGCCGATCGCCTTTAGATTATTGGGCTGTCGTATCGGTAAAGGGGTGTATATGGATACGACCGATATTACGGAGTTTGATTGCGTCAGTATTGGCGATTACAGTGAACTCAATGCCGCGGTTTGCCCGCAGACGCATTTATTCGAAGATCGTGTGATGAAGATTGATCACGTTCAAATCGGTGCTTACGTCTATATGGGGCCGCGTAGTTTTGTCCTGTACAGCGCACAAGTAGGTGACAATGCGAAATTAGCGTCCTTGACTTTGGTGATGAAGGGGGAATTTATTCCAGCCAATTCAAGCTGGCGCGGCTGTCCTGCTGCGATTGCTTAACATCTTATGATTCGATGGATGTTTAGCGGTCATCCCCTAATTACGGGAATGACCGCTCGTAAGTTATTCTCCAAAATGGCAAATGTATTCTACGATTTCTGATGCTTCAATCGTAAAACGCGTTTGCGCCGGAACAGAGAACTCTTCGCCTGCGCGATAAGTCATCGTCTCGGTCGCGTCCGCGATTTTGACCCTGCACTCACCAGCCGTTATTTGCATCAGCTCTGCAACTTTGGTATTAAACTCTAAGCTTGAAGGGAAGATAATTCCTAGTGTTTTACGTTGCCCATCGCTGGAGATGACCGTATGTGAAACGCATTTGCCATCAAAGAAAACATTCGCTTTGCTTAGGACACTCACCTCGTCAAATTGTATCGTCATACATTTTACTTTCGTTTGATTTTGGCATTGGCTGCGATACGCATGCGTAAGGCATTGAGCTTAATGAAACCACCTGCATCGGCTTGGTTATAGGCACCGCCATCTTCGTCAAAGGTAGCGATCGTCATGTCGAACAATGAGTCGGTTTTCGAATCGCGTGCAACCGTGATGACATTGCCTTTGTAGAGTTTGACGCGCACCCAGCCGTTGACCGATTGTTGGGTATGGTCGATCAGAGTTTGCAAGGCGACGCGCTCAGGTGCCCACCAGTAGCCGTTGTAAATCAAGCTGGCATAGCGTGGCATGAGATCGTCTTTGAGATGCGCAACTTCGCGGTCGAGTGTAATTGATTCAATGGCACGATGCGCGCGCAACATGATGGTGCCACCTGGTGTTTCGTAGCAACCGCGCGATTTCATACCGACGTAACGGTTTTCCACCAAGTCCAAGCGCCCGATGCCATGTTTGCCGCCTAAACGATTGAGTTCCGTAAGTACGCTTGCAGCCGACATACGCACACCGTTCAGAGCAACGATGTCACCTTTTTCGTATTCGATGTCGAGGTATTCGGGTGTGTCCGGCGCTTGTTCTGGACTGACTGTCCAACGCCACATACTTTCTTCCGCCTCGGCGCTGGGGTTTTCTAAGTGGCGACCTTCAAAACTGATGTGCAGTAAGTTGGCATCCATCGAATAAGGTGCGCCGCCATTTTTGTGCTTCATGTCGATGGCAATACCCGCGTCTTCTGCGTACTTCAATAATTTTTCGCGGGATAAAAGATCCCATTCACGCCAAGGCGCAATGACTTTGACATTCGGCATGAGTGCGTAAGCGCCCAATTCGAAACGTACCTGATCATTGCCTTTGCCAGTTGCACCATGTGAAATCGTATCAGCACCGGTGGCGCGGGCGATTTCAATTAAGCGTTTTGCGATTAAGGGGCGGGCGATCGAGGTGCCGAGCAAGTATTCGCCTTCATAGACGGTATTGGCGCGAAACATGGGAAATACAAAATCACGTACAAATTCTTCGCGCAGATCATCGATAAAAATATTTTCGGGCTTGATGCCAAATTTGATCGCCTTGGCGCGCGCTGGCTCGAGCTCTTCACCTTGACCTAAATCGGCGGTAAAAGTCACGATCTCGCATTGATAATGGTCTTGCAGCCACTTCAAAATAACAGAGGTATCCAAACCGCCGGAATAGGCTAAGACTACTTTTTTAACGTCGCTCATTCAATTCTCTCTAGTGTAAGTTTAATTTTCTGACTTCTGATATTCATGATATTCAATGCTTGGGTAAAGCGAAGCTTATTTTAGGAGTCGATTTTGCCGACCACTAAGTATTCCAGTAAAGCTTTTTGTACGTGCAAGCGATTTTCGGCTTCATCCCATACGGCCGATTGCGGGCCGTCAATCACGCCTGCGGAAACTTCTTCGCCACGATGCGCTGGTAGACAGTGCATAAAAAGTGCATCAGGATTGGCAACCGCCATTTTCGCTTCGTCGACAATCCAGCCTTTGAAGGCTTTTAGACGCGCTACATTTTCCGCTTCGTAGCCCATGCTAGTCCAAACATCGGTATTGACCAAATCAACCCCTATACAGGCTTCTTTAGGATCCTCGAAAACCGTAAAATGATTATCTTCAACCGTGACGTAGCTAGGGTCAATGTCGTAGCCCTTGGGCGTAGAAATGTGCAGGTGAAATCCAAACACCTTAGCCGCTTGCATCCACGAGTACAGCATATTATTGGCATCCCCTATCCAGGCCACTTTCTTACCCGCAATCGCACCGCGATGCTCGATGTAGGTGAATACATCGGCAAAAACTTGGCAGGGGTGGTGTTGGTTGGTTAAGCCATTGATCACAGGCACGCGCGAGTTAGCCGCGAAGCGCTCTATCATCGATTGTTCGAAAGTACGTATCATGATGATGTCGCACATGCGCGACATCACTTGACCTGCATCCTCTACCGGCTCGCCACGGCCTAATTGGCTGTCGCGGGTATTGAGGTAAATGGCGGCACCGCCTAATTGGTGCATGCCTGCTTCAAAACTCAAACGCGTGCGCGTCGAGTTTTTTTCAAAGACCATGACCAATGTTCTGTCGAGTAGCGGATGGTAGGGTTCGTAACGCTTAAACTTGTCTTTAATGATGCGTGCTCTTTGCATCAAATAGTGATATTCATCGAGCGACAAATCAGCGACTTGCAAATAATGCCGTATGGTTTTCGGGTTCATTTTAAGATCTTCGTAATTATTTTTGCGGAGCAGGCTCATGCATTTTTACTTGTGATAAAACCGAACTGAGCATCGTGATCATGGTATCGATCTCTTCATAGCTGATATTCAGTGCAGGCATGAAACGTAATAAATTGGGGCGCGGCGAATTAATGAGTAAGCCTATGGGTTCAAGGTTGCGGGCTTGCTCGACCAAAGCCGGGCCGATGTCGGAGCCGAGTTTGAGCGCACGTAATAAACCTACGCCGCGCTCGCCATCGAGTCCATGTTGTTCGGAAAGTCGTCGTAGTGCTTGGCTTAAATAAGCGGATTTTTCTCGGACTTCAGCCAGAAAGCCGGGTTTTAAAATTTCCTTGAGTACCGCCAGTCCGACGGCGGCGATGAGTGGGTTACCGTTATAAGTGCCACCTTGGTCACCCGCCACGAAGCAGGATACGGCCTCAGTCGCCAGCAAGGCCGCCAAAGGCACGCCACCACCGATGCCTTTACCTAGGGTCATAATGTCGGGTTCGATATTGGCGAGTTGGTAGGCAAAGAGTTC
>JAHFQV010000168.1 GCA_023259175.1 Oxalobacteraceae bacterium
TGAATATTGCCTTTGACTTTATACAAAGCACTGCCTTCAGTCCCAGATTTACTATCCGCAAAATAATTACAATGCACAGCGATCACATTACCATCGGCATCTTTATCGCAGCCAGTACATTCCACCACATAGCCATAACGCAAGCGTACTTTGTTGCCAGGGAAGAGGCGGAAATAGCCTTTGCTTGGTACTTCCATGAAGTCGTCAGCTTCTATCCAGAGTTCTTTGCTGATGGTGAATTCGCGGTTGCCTCGCTCTGGATGGTGCGGGTGAACTGGTGCGGTGCATGCAACCTTTTCACCGATAGGGAAATTGTCTATGATCAGTTTTAACGGGCGCAGCACTGCCGTGGCGCGTGGTGCTTTGGGGTCTAGGTCTTCACGCAGGCAGCCTTCTAGGGTGCTGTAGTCTATCCAGCCGTCGGAGCGGGTGACGCCTATGCGTTCGCAGAAGAGTTGGATGGCTTCGGGTGTGTAGCCGCGGCGGCGGATGCCGACGATGGTGGGCATGCGTGGGTCATCCCAGCCTTTGAGAATGTTTTGTTCTACCAGTTGGCGCAGTTTGCGTTTGCTGGTGACGACGTAGGTCAAATTCAAACGCGCGAATTCGTATTGTTGCGGTACCGGTTGTTTGAAGAAACCACCTTCGGCGGCGCGGGCGATGATCCAGTCGTAGAACGGACGGTGATCTTGGAATTCTAAAGTACAGATGGAGTGCGTGATGTTTTCTATCGCGTCTTCTAGCGGGTGGGCGTAGTCGTACATTGGGTAGATGCACCAGGTGTCGCCGGTGTTGTGGTGGTGGGCGTGACGAATGCGGTAGATGGCTGGGTCGCGCAGATTCATGTTGGGTGATGCCATATCGATCTTGGCGCGGACGATGTGGGTGCCATCGGCGAATTCGCCGGCTTTCATGCGTCTGAATAAATCCAAAGATTCGCTGGCTGCGCGCTCACGGAAAGGCGAGTTGATGCCGGGTTTGCTGAAGTCGCCCCGGTTGGCTGCCATGTCTTCTGCGGATTGGCTATCGACATAGGCGTGACCTGCTTCGATGAGGTATTCGGCAATCGCGTAGAAAGTGTCGAAGTAATTGCTGGCGTAATACAAGTGATTACCTGTGGAGCCTTCCCAATCAAAGCCCAACCATTTCACACTGTCTTTGATGGTATCAACGTATTCCTGTTCTTCTTTTTCTGGGTTGGTGTCGTCAAAGCGTAGATGGCAACGGCCTTGGTAATCGCGGGCTAAACCGAAGTTGAGGCAGATCGATTTGGCGTGGCCGATGTGCAGATAGCCATTGGGTTCGGGCGGGAAGCGGGTGATGACGCTGGGTAGGCCTTCGCGTTTGTGCGTGCCTTCGGCGATGTCTTTATCGATGATGGCGCGCAGGAAGTTCGATGGCAGGGTTGGGGCTTCGTTGGTTTTGTTGTCGTTGCTCATTGCTTCGTTTTGAAATGGTGTGATGTTAATGATGTGATTTGTATAGCCATAGGCTATTTTCACGATTAGCAAGCATTTTACCGTAGCAAGGTGTGAATGCTAGGGATTTTCAATTGAGGCTAGTGCGAAGACGGTTTTAATTTTTGTGTTTGCCGCGTATTTGTGAATGCGTGAGTTCGAAAACACCTCTATCTTCATGGCAAATTTCAAAGGGACATCGCGCTTATGCGGGTTTTCAGGCTTGTCGCAGAAGAGGCTTGATTTTGGCAGCGTATGTGTATTTTTGACACAAATTGCGCCCGTTTATCTGTTATGTTGTCATAAAAATACAGTGAACACGGAAACTATGTTACCTTTTTGGCTAATGAATGTTTGTTTTGGATACAGCGTTCTTTTTTTCCTTGCCTTGTAAATGATTTGCGTCTTGCGCCTTGCATGTGAGTTGTGTCGCGAGCCTGAATTTTTTTACTTCCGTTATTATTTAACTTGTCCAGCTCGCATGAATACGACACTCGAAACTCCCGCCTTTGCACACCTCGCCGCGCAAACTATGCGCGAACAATTATTTTGTTTTTCTACAGGCTCGGAATTTTTGCGGCACCTGTTGGCGCACGCAAGCAGTACTGCTTTTTCATCCGAATATTTAAGGCAGTTTAAGCAAAGCTGGAATTGTTTGGTGGATGATGATTACGTCAAAAGTTTTACCAAGCGACAGCGGCGCATTGCGAAGTATGTGCATTGCAGTGAGGGCTTGGTGCTGTCTTTGGATAATACGGTATCGACCAGCACTCGGTACAACACGATTTCGGGTGGGCAGGTGAGAACTTATCCCTATGCCGAAGTACAGTTTTTGCATAACCCTATTTTTCAGGCCATATTGGACTGCGACATTGCCTGCGCTAGCGCGTATTTGGGAACCATCGATTTGAAAATCAGTTGTCAGATTTTTCGTCTGATTGCGCGTGAAGACGGCACACCTACGCCGATCACTGTTGGCAAGCATAAGGATGAAACCGAGTGGGTCGCTTTGCATTTTATTGATGCGCAAAACATTGTGGGTGCAGAGACCTATTTGTACGACAACGAGATGGTTTTTTTACCCGGATCGGACATCGTGCTGTCGTCGTTTTTAGATACCTTATATTTTGATGATACAAAAATTTTCCATGAGACCACAGCAATAGCACAAAAAGAAGCCAAGCAATTTGCGGCGCGGGATGTGTTGATCATTACGGCAGAAGCGCAATAGGAGAGGCCATGAGCGAAGATAATTTTAGAGCGAATGAAGTGTTTGAAGTACGTGATGAAGATATTGCGATTGAGCGTTTTATTGAAATATGTCACAAGGAATCGACTAAGATTAAACTCTCTGCCGAGGTGTGCCGCAAGGTGCATGAGTCGCGCGCTTTACTGGATCGATTTGTTGAACAAGAGCGTGTCATTTACGGTGTCAATACCAGTATGGGCGGCTTTGCGCATGTGCTGGTGTCGATTGATTTGGCGAGTCAATTGCAAAATAATTTGCTGCATTCTGTAGCGACGAATGTGGGTGAATATTTTGATGACCAAAGTGTGCGTGCGATTATGTTGGCACGTATTTTTTCTTTGGCACGCGGTGTGTCCGCGATTAGTTTGGATAATTTGCAAATCTACGTCGAGCTTTTTAATCATAGAATTTATCCCTGTATTCCACAAAAAGGCTCCTTAGGTGCATCGGGTGATTTAGGGCCTTTGGCTTTTATCGCTTTGGCGGCAACAGGGCAGTGGCGTGTGCGACGGCACGGCATAGAACAAGATGCGAAAGATGTCTTGGAGGTTTTGAAAATACGACCGATGCGACTGTCGTATAAAGAAGGCTTGGCGATGATTAACGGCACTTCAGCGATGGCGGGAATTGCGGCGTTGAACTGGCATCAGGCCGATGTCTTGCTGCGCATGTATACGATGATTTCGTGTTTGAGTTTTGAAGCTTTAGAAACCAAGCAAAAACCTTTTGATCCACGTGTGCATCAACGTAAGCGGCATGTGGGACAACTCGATTTGGCCCGACGTATTTCGACCATTTGCGCGTCGAGTCGGCAAATTGTGGATGAACACGAGGAAGAAAAACGCATACAAGCTTTGAGTGAAGGTAAAACAGGTGTGCAAAGCACGCATCGACAAATCGAGGATGCGTATAGCCTGCGATGTACGCCACAAATTTTAGGGCCGGTGCAAGATAGCCTCTGTTTTATCAAAACGATGCTTGAAAACGAACTCAATTCGAGTAGCGATAATCCATTAGTGATTCCCGAAGAAAACGAAGTTTTTCATAATGGTCATTTTCATGGTCAATACATGGCGATGGCGATGGATCATTTGTCGATTGCGCTCACGACTTTATCCAATTTGTCTGATCGACGTATCGATCGTTACATGGATAAAAATAATAGTAATGGCCTGCCACCTTTCTTGTGCAAGGATGGGCAGGGTTTGCGTCTGGGCTTAATGGGTGGACAGTTTATGGCCACTTCGCTCACTGCAGAAAATCGTTCGCTCTGCGTTCCTTTGTCGATACAAACCTTAACCTCAACGGGGGATTTTCAGGACATCGTTTCTTTTGGTTTGATCGCCGCCCGACGCGCGCGCGAGATTTTGAATAACACCGCTTACATCGTCGCTTTTGAATTGCTTTGTGCATGTCAGGCAGTGGATATTCGCGAAGCGCAGGATAAGCTTTCTGTGCTGACCCGTCAGCTTTATCTGGAGACGCGTAAAGTGCTGCCGTTTCTTGCCATTGATTTGACGATTACCCCTTTTCTTGAAAAACTCAAATTGCTGGTGCACGATACCGATGTGTGCGCTCATCTCGATCTGATTTATCAATCTCTGCCTATCGTTTCGAAAGGTGTTTCTGCGCTTGATACTGTCGCGGAGGCGCTATGAAGGGCGAGCGCCATGATGCTGGCGCTATTGCAAATGCAAATGCAAACGCAAACGCTAAAGAACGCTGTCTCATCATCATTGAAAACTTTAATCACTACTTAGCCAGAGTAGGGCAGGTGGCGCTGTTTGCGCAATCACAGGGATTGCGGACTTTGTTGATACTGCCTAGTGACGCAGATGCACAGGTGATTGCAAGCTTGCCTGGATGGATATTGCAGACTGAGGACTTTTCATTTGCGCGTTTAGATCAATTGATTGCGCCTGTGAGCCGAGATTTTGATCTGGCAGGTGTCGCCTGTGTATTCGGTTATTTTCCAGTGGGTGGGGGTGAATTGGTATCGGCGGTGGTGGCGCGATTAGCGAAAAAATACGCGTGCCGGCACAATAACCCCCAAGCGCTGTATCGCGCTAATAATAAATTTTTGATGCGCGAACGTTTGGCACAAATGCAGCTTTCCTCACCCAAATTTGCGCTCGTGAGTAAGGTGGAAGAATGCGAACGTGTGCAGAACGAGCTTGCTTTTCCTGTGGTGAGTAAGCCTGCGGTGGGTATCGCGTCTGGGTTTGTGCGCATCAATGCCAACCCTGCCGAATTAAGGCGCAGCTTTTTGCATTGTCTGGAAAAAGTGCCCAATGCTTTTTACGACATTCGATTCGAACACGATTTTGAAGGACGGCATTTCGATAACGCCCGCCAGATTTTGTGTGAAGAATACATGGAAGGCATCGAATACACGGTCGAGATTTTATGTATGCAGGACGACTACTATCCCATGCTAGTGCACGAAAAATTTGATGTCACCTTTACTGGCTCGACCGTGCTGGAACCCATCGTATTTGCCCCCACTGTTTCATTGCGAGCGCACGAGGAAGATGAGATCAAGGCTTACGCGGTTGCCGTGTGCCGTGCTTTGGAATTGCAGCATTGTTTTTGCCATCTTGAGCTGAGGATGTCGGCTGCAGGGCCTGTGGTTTTGGAAGTGAATACACGGGTGGGCGGCTCCTGCATTCAAGATAATATCCGCGCTTTTTATGGCTTGACTTATCCTGAAATTTTTTTGGCGCATGCCTGCGGCCATCCCATTTTTCCGCTGCAATTAAATACCCAAAACCGTTCAGGACATCTTGCCATGTCGGTGATT
>JAHFQV010000169.1 GCA_023259175.1 Oxalobacteraceae bacterium
TGAAGCAGATAGTGCAAACACGTTACGATAGTTTTGATGCGGCAAGGCGTGAAGCAGAAGCAATGGTAGCGGACGCTGATGATTTGAAAATGCTTGAAGCGGTAGCAAGAAAAGTTGAGAAAATACATGCGTAAGAGTGATGCTGGAATGTTAGAGTAGATCCAGCTTTTGCTAGCGTTGCTTCCAGGCTGAGAAATGAAAAACATGCCGAACATACGCTTCTATATCGGATATCAAGATTGCACAAACGGATCGGCACTGAAAACGTTTAATCGATGCTGTCCCTTTTTATCCTTTGCATTGATCACTATTGACAAGCTAAATGCTTACGGATGCTAAGAATAAGGAGCCAACATGAAATTTGAAAGCTTTAAAGCAGGTGTATGGAAATCTCGCTATCAATACAAAAGTTTTGAACCTGTACCGGTAAATCATACATGGTTGTGGGAAGACCCAACCATTAACACCTTATTGGAATCAGCTAATCGTGCCTTAGGCGAATTGAATGCGTTTTCTCTCATCGTGCCGGATATTGATTTGTTCATAGAAATGCACGTCGTCAAAGAAGCACAAACTTCTAGCCGCATTGAGGGAACACAGACCGGCATGGATGAGGCATTGATGTCTGAAGACCAAATTCAGCCAGAAAAACGAGACGATTGGCGTGAGGTACGCAACTACGTGGATGCGGTAAATCTGGCCATTAAAGAACTCGACACGCTGCCTTTATCCAACAGGCTGCTAAAGCAAACGCATGAAATTTTGATGCAGGGGGTACGCGGAGAGCACAAACAACCTGGTGAATTTCGCATTAGCCAAAACTGGATAGGCGGCTCCAGCCTAGCGGATGCGGTCTTTATACCGCCACACCCTGATGGTGTCCCCGCCTTAATGAGTGATTTGGAAAAATTTTGGCATGACGAGAGTATTACGGTACCGCATCTGATTCGGCTGGCCATTAGCCATTATCAGTTTGAAACCATCCATCCCTTTTTGGATGGCAATGGGCGCATTGGTCGCCTATTAATTCCACTATACTTGGTGAGTCATCAATTGTTAGTCAAGCCGTCACTGTATCTGTCCGATTTTTTTGAACGTAATCGTGCCAATTATTACGATGCACTGATGCGCGTCCGCATTTCGAATGATCTTATCCACTGGGTACGATTCTTTTTACAAGGTGTAACGGAAACAGCGACCAAAGGCCGCAATGTATTTCAAGAGATCTTGAGTCTACGTACTGACGCTGAGCATAAATTATTGAGTTTGGGGAAGCGTGCGCCGAATGCCAAACAAGCACTCAATTTACTCTATCGCAAGCCTATGCTAAGCGCTGGCGATTTAGAAGACAGCCTAAGAGTCAGTCAGCCCACGGCCAATGCATTGATACGTGACTTCATCAGACTTGGGCTATTACGTGAGGTCACCGGCGCCACCAGACATCGTCTATATGTCTTCGAAGCTTATCTTAACCTCTTCATAAGGTAAGGGAAATCGATTTTCCTTACCTTAATGAGGCATTAAGGAAAAGATGAAGTCAGTGCTTAATTGATAAAATGCCTAAATCTATCTGTAGTAACGAGGCGTCCTCCACTTCTGGTGTCACATAGCAACGAAAGGAACGAAAAACGGTCAGCTTCGATAAATTTTAAAAGCTGATTCGTATGAAGCTTCAAATTCAGATCACGTCAAAGTCTCAATTCCACAACAAATCAAATAACCAAAACACGCATCCAAACATTCCGGCAAGCGCGTCGTATCGTCTGCGGCGCCTTGTGGCACAAAAATTACCATACCCTGTCGCGCTCGTGTCAGTAAAACACGATAAGCATTCTCAAGATAACGCTGCTGCTCCTCCTGCTGTCGCCGTTTCCATGTTGTACCAGTAAAGCGCCAATGTTCAAATTGACCATCGACGTAACGATAGTCTGCATCCCAAGCAAGCAACCAAGCACCAATCAAGTTCAAGCCCTTGAATATCAAATTCAGTTGCGACGTCTTCAAGGTAGTGGCATGAACGCACATCGTCTTGATCATTCAAAAACCAATCTGCCGCAGATAGTCGATTCTTTACAAAGATGCCCTCTGGCTTGAGACGCACTGCACCGGAGGAGGCAATGACGCCTTTTGTTTCGTTAGCGCGTGCTCGCTCTTTGATCCACGCTTTTTCGGCTTGTAAATCGCGAGTGATGACGATGGTGAATCACAAGGGTCAGCATCAATTAATTCTATTGATGGCACCTTTCAGGACCTAACAACCCGAAAATGCGGACGTTTGATCGAAATTTGTTCATCAAAAAACGCTCGGAAAGTAATCACATTCTCTTTGTCCTTATAGCAGGTTTCCTTTGCTTTTTTCAAAGACTCAGGCACTACAAGGCATATTTCTTGGTGGCGCATATCGTGAATCGCGTCGGCTGATACTCGGTCATCTACAGTTGCTAGAAACAGCGAACAATTAAATTTTTCCATTGCAATTTGTTTCCATCGTTCGCGTAAGGTGGTTTTGGCGGATAACACCAATGCGTCATCAAATGATCTAGTTGCGTCCTTCAATGCAATCAAACTTGGCAGTACGAAGTCTGGCCTGCGTCCACCGGTGACTGCTTGTTCCTCAAATGAGATATTTCCATCCGTCAGAAGTTGACCGATGTGTTGTTCAAACGAACGACCAGCGCGGGATTTTCTGTGTTGGCTGGCGCTGAGAAAAGTCGCATCTAGCTCGGGAAACCCTCGAACGACCGCGGTCACGAGGTCAGTATTTTTTTCGGTGATAATCCTGACCACTTCCGCCGCTCTATGCCGCAATTCTGCGCGCTTGTATAACTTGTATTCGATATCCCGGCTAATCTTCATAATCGCATCACCCGGATTTTCTATTCGATACGGGTCGAGCTTTTCGAGACCATGTTGACCGAGATATTCTTGCTGTGCTTGCGAGGCTAACAGAGATGGCGCTGGAAGTTTGGACACAGAGGCTATAAACGCCGCAAGCTTACCGGACTTTAAACTCTTGCCTAATTCTTCTATTAGTTGTTCAGATTCATCTTGTGGGATTCTCAATGCACTTTCGGGTTTAAATATTCCAAAGTGAAAATCTGTATTGAGGTCGAACATTGTTTCAAGTATTTCTGCCTCGTCTGACGCCGAGTCAATGACCATGAACCAATGGTGTGATGCACCGTGTGATTTTTTTAAAGTGCCACTAATTAACATCGACGCAGGCGTTAGTTCAGCAAAATACTCTTTAGGCACGCCAGTGAAATGCATCTCCGTTCCTTTGTTTGAATAGTGCTTCAAATTCGAAGTTTTGAATTCACCCGTCTCCGGCCAAAAAGTACTGAAAGGTGTTTCGAAAATATGAGGTTTAGTAGGATTAATATTTTTCGGCGCAGGAAAGAAATCCGTCTCTCTGATTTCGCGTGGAATATACACACCATTTTGGTGGCCAAATTCTGCACCGTCAGCCCAGACACAATCATTACGTGAAAGTTTTTTAATAAAAAGTTTCGTGCTTTTTGAAATCCACAATTGAATATTTTCTTGGCTTACTGAGATCACAGGCTTAATCTTTCAAAAATTGACCCGGTTGAATTCGAATGAGTTGAGTTCACCAAAACTGAATTTTTCGCGAAATATAGAACGCACTAAGCAGCGACTTTTGCTCGTCGGTCTTTTACACTTTTTTTCTCTTCAAGCAGATAGGGCAGCATCGCATTTGCAACGTGAGACATCACATCAACGACCACCGAATTACCAAACTGCTTGTAAGCACGCGTATCTGATACAGGAATCTTAAATGTATCGGGAAACCCCATCAGTCGTGCACATTCACGCGGTGTGAGGCGCCTTGGATTTTTACTCTTACCTTGACTGAGTAAGATCTCAGAGCCATCTTTGTAATATCGTGCAGAGAGGGTTCGAGTAACACTTTCTTGTGTCACTAAACCAAAGCCAAAACCGTTGCCTTTTTCTTTGTGTTTGGCTGCATAGTTTTGTAGATACACCCAAAGATTATCGGTGAGTGTGTATTTATCGAGAGGCTTTTTCTTTTTATGATCAAAGTAGGTGTCGCCATCCCACGGCAAGTAAGCTTCGGTGCCATCTGTTTTGTGTAGAATTTCACCAAGCTTACGCTCACCTTTGGGTGGCAAGGCTAGCGCATGCAGATCAAATTGAATGTTTAAGTCATTGCGAAAACCGACGATCAAAATACGCTCACGGTGCTGCGGGACAAAATGCGCGCCATCAATAACGCGATAACTCATGG
This sequence comes from Oxalobacteraceae bacterium, assembly GCA_023259175.1. GTDB lineage: Bacteria > Pseudomonadota > Gammaproteobacteria > Burkholderiales > Burkholderiaceae_D > Undibacterium. Next base: position 4,271 of record JAHFQV010000169.1, read on the forward strand.
TGTAACCCAATTGATCTAGACTGCGCTTGATCACATCAAACGTTCTGCCTTTATCATGCGAGGTGAGATTTTTGACGTTCTCTAATAAAAACGCGCGTGGCTTTGTCTCATCGATGATGCGGCAAATGTCGAAGAACAAAGTGCCTTGCGTCTCGTCATTAAAGCCATGCGCTCGACCTAATGCATTTTTCTTCGACACACCAGCGATAGAAAACGGTTGGCACGGAAAACCGCCGAGTAATACATCGTGATCTGGAATATTTGAGGCGGCAATTTGGGTGATGTCGCCATTGATCTGATGATTATTAGGATAATTGTGCGAGTAGGTTTTTTGCGCGTAGGTGTCCCATTCGCTTGTGAAAACACAATGGCCGCCTATGCTATCGAAAGCCTGGCGTATGCCACCTATGCCCGCGAATAAGTCGATAAAGGTAAACGCAGCATCTTTGCCCGCATTGGAATCGCTGGTTTCTAACGGCAAAATTTGTTGAAGTGCGTAAGACAAGTACGGCGGAGGATCACTTTCACGCGCCTCCCATCGTCGTACTTGTCGTGCATTGACCCCAAGTATTGAGGCGATATTTTCTTGAGTTTTAAATTTACGTGCTGCAGCTAAATATTGCAGTACCGCTTCTGAATCGTGGAGCTGAATTGGGTGGGACATTGATGCCTCTCTGGGAATTTTATAGGACAATACGTCCTAATTTGTTCCCAGTCAATGTTTTACTGGATATAAACACAGTAATTGTAACAAACTCTACTGGCTGATCACATTCTGTTTCTGTCTACGCGGGTCACAAAAATGGAAGCCTTGATGATGTAGTATGACCGTGGTGGTGTATTGGTTTTGTTCCAGCGGATCACACACAAAGTAGTTTTAACTGAGATTTTCCATTACAGTTTGAGATGGTGACGGATCAGTTTGCGAGGCAGTTTTGCGTGATCCAGAAGTGAATTTAGATGTACTGTTTGCTGAGCTTGATTTGGTAAAGCTTGGTGTGGCTAATCATGATGCGACCCAACATCATCACCGCAAAAATGAGCGCAAAAATTCCTCACTTGATTTTTGCTTTTAAGCGGTTCATATTACGGGCGTGGGGGCTGCTTCTGTTTTTTTCTTTTCTTTGAATAAGCGCTCATTTTTTAGCTTGAGGCTCTTCTTTCCGCTTCGTCTTTTGCCATGCATTTTACCTTTCTTTTCGCTCGAATTTAAAAGGAGTTTGCCATGA
>JAHFQV010000170.1 GCA_023259175.1 Oxalobacteraceae bacterium
GAGCAAGGCAAGATGCAATTGTTCATAAGTGGCGTGCGCTTCGTTGATGCGCCAGCCTTGTTCCTTGACGATGGTGAGCAATTGCGAATGCACTTCGCGCCATTCACGCAAACGCATTTGGCTTAAAAAATTGGCGCGGCAATTATCTTGTAATTGGCGATTGGTTTTTTTATGCTCTATCGCGTCTTCAAACCATTTCCAAATTTTGAGATAAGAAGTGAATTCGGATTTTTCGTCGGCAAATTTTTTGTGTGCCAAGTCGGCCGCACTTTGCGCGTCCATCGGTCTATCGCGTGGGTCTTGCACCGACAAAGCGGCGGCGATAATCAAGACTTCTTGCAAGGCGTGATTGTCACGCGCTGCTAAAATCATGCGCCCTACGCGCGGATCAAGCGGTAACTTGGCTAGTTCTTTTCCAACCGGCGTGAGTTGATTGCTCTCATCCATCGCACCCAGTTCTTGCAGCAATTGATAGCCATCTGCAATCGCCCTGCCCGGCGGCGGTTCGATAAACGGGAAAGTTTCAACATCGGTTAAGCGCAAAGACTTCATGCGCAAAATAACGGCGGCTAAAGAAGAGCGCAAAATCTCCGGTTCGGTGAAGGCGGTGCGCTGCTTAAATTCTTGCTCGTCATAGAGCCGAATACAGACACCCGCCGCCACCCGTCCGCAGCGGCCAGCACGTTGATTGGCGGCCGATTGCGCAATCGCTTCCACTTGCAATTGCTCGACTTTATTACGATAGCTATAGCGTTTTACCCGCGCTAAACCAGCATCGACCACATAGCGGATACCCGGTACGGTGAGCGAGGTTTCCGCCACGTTGGTGGCTAGTACGATGCGCCGCGCATTAGAAATCTTAAAAACCCTTTCCTGTTCTTGCGCTGAGAGTCGCGCAAACAAAGGCAAAATTTCCACATGCGGCGGATGATGCTTGCGCAAGGCTTCAGCCGCATCACGGATTTCGCGCTCGCCCGGCAAGAACACCAACACATCACCCGAGCCGAGGCGGCACAACTCATCGACCGCATCGGTAATGGCTGCCATCAAATCGCGCTCTTTGTCTTTTTCCCCTTCTTGCACCGGGCGATAGCGTACTTCCACCGGATACAAACGTCCCGACACTTCAATCACCGGCGCCGGTTTATTATTTTGCGCGAAGTGATTGGCAAAGCGTTGTGCATCGATGGTCGCTGAGGTAATGATCACTTTCAGATCCCGCCGCTTAGGGAGTAATTGTTTCAAATAACCGAGCAAGAAATCAATATTCAAACTGCGTTCATGCGCTTCATCGATGATGATGGTGTCGTACTGCCGCAGTAGCGGATCGGTCTGGGTTTCGGCCAGCAAAATACCGTCGGTCATCAATTTGACCGAGGCACCTTTGCTCAAGGTATCGGTGAAACGCACCTTGAAGCCGACGTGCTCGCCCAAGGGCGAATTGAGTTCTTGTGCTATCCGTTTGGCGGTCGAGGAGGCGGCGATACGGCGCGGTTGGGTGTGCCCAATCAAGCCTTTCAGTCCGCGCCCCAGTTCCAAACAAATTTTGGGAAGCTGGGTGGTTTTACCCGAACCCGTTTCGCCACAGACGATGATGACTTGATGCTGGGTCAGCGCGGCAGCGATTTCGGCACGCCGACCTGAGACTGGTAATTCTTCAGGATAGGTGATTTCCGGTGGCGGATTGCGGAAGGGTAGCGTTGGTGCGCTCTTCAATTCCACTTTAGAAACCGCAGCATCCATGCGCTTCGCAGCCATTTTTTGGCCTGCAGGGCGCGCCGGTCTTGCGTTTTCATTTTTAATATTTTTTTCACCAAGCGCTTGTGATGGCTTAGGCTGCCCGGCTTTTTCCTTTGCCGGAAAATGACGGGGTTTTACTTGGTTTTGGGCTGCTTGACGCAGGTCATCGCGCAACTTTCGGAGATCGTCAGCTGTTTTATTTGCGGAATTTTTATTGGATTTAATTTCAGACATAGCGGGTGGCATTATAATCTGCGCATGGAAAATTCTGTTCAATTCGTTCAATGGCTGCGCTCAGTCGCACCCTATATACATGCCTTCCGTGGAAAAACCTTTGTGGTTGCCTTTCCGGGAGAACTCGTGGTGGCTGGTGCACTTCCCGTATTGGCACAGGATTTATCCCTGCTGCATGCGCTTGGCATCAAAATCGTCATCGTTCACGGCTCACGCCCACAGGTGGCAGAACAACTCGCCCTACGCAATGTTGAAGGCCGTTTCCACAATGGGATACGCATTACCGATACTGCGGCGCTGGAATGCTCGAAAGAAGCGGCAGGTGAATTGCGCTTGGATATTGAAGCGGCCTTCAGTCAAGGCTTGCCCAACACTCCAATGGCACACTCGGCAATCCGTATTATTTCCGGCAATTTTGTCACGGCCAAACCGATCGGCATTGTTGATGGTATCGATTTCCAATTAACTGGAACGACCCGTAAAATCGCCTACGACACGATCAGTAATATTTTGGATTCCGGTAATTTAATTTTACTTTCGCCACTCGGTTTTTCGCCTACCGGAGAGGCGTTTAATCTGACCATGGAAGACGTGGCGGTCTCTGCTGCCACTGCACTACGCGCAGATAAATTAATCTTCATTTCCGAAACAGCGATGATGACGGATCAGGACGGCGATGAAATTCGCGAGCTATCCTACAAACAAGCTGAAGCCGAATTAAGTGCGCAATATCTCGCGCCCGAATCGGCATTTTATTTGGAACATGCGATCAAAGCGTCGCGGGGTGGCGTACCTCGGATTCACATCGTCCCCTACAAAATCGACGGTTCCGCCCTACTCGAACTGTTTACCCATGATGGCGTAGGCACCATGGTTTCAACTGAAAATCTCGAAAGCCTACGCGAAGCAACGGTCGAAGATGTGGGTGGCATCATTAAATTGATCGAACCCTTAGAAGCCGATGGCACTTTAGTCAAACGCGGTCGCGAATTATTAGAACGCGAAATTAATTATTTCTCTGTGATAGAGCACGATGGTGTCATCTTTGGCTGCGCTGCGCTCTACCCATTTCCTTTCGATAAAATGGGGGAGATGGCTTGTCTCACCGTGAACCCAGAGGTTCAAAGTCAAGGCGATGGCGAGCGCATTCTTAAGCACATGGAAAAGCGAGCGCGACGTGCTGGCTTACATTCACTTTTTGTGCTCACCACACGCACCGCCCATTGGTTTTTAAAACGTGGCTTTGTGCAGGCGACCGTGGATGATTTGCCGAAAGATCGGCAAAAAATGTATAACTGGCAGCGCAAATCGCTGGTATTGATCAAACAATTGTAAGACCTGAATTTCTTAAGATTTTTAAAGGAGTAGCACCATGACCCGCACGGTCCACTGTATCAAACTAGACAAAGACGCCGAAGGCTTAGATTTCGCCCCTTATCCGGGCGAATTAGGCAAACGAATTTACGAAAGCGTTTCCAAAGAAGCCTGGGCGGCTTGGTTGAAACATCAAACCATGTTGGTCAACGAAAACCGTCTAAACCTAGCCGACGTTCGCGCCCGCAAATACCTCGCCACACAAATGGAAAAACACTTCTTCGGCGACGGTGCCGATGCAGCACAAGGTTACGTCCCACCGAGTGACTAAGGTTTCAACAATCAGTTTTAGAAAGCGACTATGGTCGCTTTCTATTGCGGTAGCTGTCAACATACGTCAACAAACATCCTAAAACAAAAAAACCGCTTTCTCATAGTGAGTGATGCGGGTTCTGCTTCGGCGCTAGTACTATGAAACCTCTCTGATTAAGTTTCTATATCCTCGCACATCACAACTGGGTGTCAACCTGCGATTTTTTCTGTGTCTGCACGTTTGTAGTAATCGCCACAATACTTTTCTACCTCAGTGACCAACTCGGCAAATTCTATATTCAGATTACCGATTACGATTCCAAAAGGACTCGGATATCCAACCCGATCTCCTAAGCGGGCAAAAACACGTTGAAACCTCGTCCTAGTCCGGAGGTACTTCTCCGAATCGAAAAAGACAACAAACAACATGGTCGTTTGTTTTGGCTGTCCAACTTCTATTGCCTTTATGTCGGACCAAGCCACAAAACCATTAGACAGAATTGCCGAATGATCGGTGACACCACGTTCATCGATTATTAAGCCTGGTGCCTTGTTCGCTAACCTCATCAACGTGAACATAGTTACAATTAAGACAATAATAAGTAAGGAAACTCCTAATAAAATGAAAAATAGCTTTAAAACCGCCACAGTCGAGCCAAAAGCCATCGTAAGAAACCACAACCCCATGGGGGTTATCAACGCCGTCAGCATGAGCCACATGATCGTAAGCTTTCCTTTTTTTAGTTCAATCTCTATCGACACCATTTTTCCTCTGCATAATTATGCTAAACACAGCTACGATGTATTTCCATCTCAATAAGACCTAACTTGCACTTCTCGTTTAATTCCGCAATCTCTCGCCTAGGAAATTCAGTGATTTTAGGCCTTAAGACTTTTATGCCCAACAACCTACCCCAAACACAAGCTTTTATGGCTAACCATCCTTCAATCAACTTAAACTCAGAGTCAAATTCGATCCGATTAACTATGGGTCCACTTTATATTCACTCTCCGTAGTGATAACGACAAGCCAATATAGACAATGCCTTTTCATCAACCGCATAGACCAACCGATGACGCTCATCAATCCGCCTAGACCAAAAGCCCAACATATCACCAAGCAGTCCCTCGGGTTTGCCTATGCCTGCGAATGGGTCATGTTTAGTTGCTTCTATAAGTGTGTTAATGCGCTTGAGTGTTTTTCTGTCTTGAGTTTGCCAATAGACGTATTCATCCCAAGCCTGATCGGTAAAGCACAAATGGCGGCTCATTATTCAGCCACGATCAAAGCACGTTTTTTCGCTTTACCGTCTCGGTATTGCTTTATTGACTCAGCAAGGCTTGCCGCATTGCTCGGTGAAGACAGTAAATAAAGCGTCTCTTCCATTTGCTGGTAACGATCTAAGGACATCAGTACAGCATCGCCACCATCTCGGCGATTGATTACCGTGATATCGGCATCATCAATTACAGCGTCGATGACGGTCTTAAGGGAATTTCTTGCTTCGGAATAGCTAACGACTCGCATGGCGAACCTCTCTACATGTACAATTTACTGTTCAAGTATAACCCTAAAATAATCGCATCGCCATGCATTTTTAATTGCGCGGGGGTAGTGGCACGCCAGAAAACCCACTTGCGCTTTGTTTCAATTAGTACCAGCAAGCCTGCAAAAGCACGAAGACACAAGGCGGGTGTAGCTTCACATCACTTTTTCCTTGAAAACCCGCATAATTGGAAGTCTCCCTGCGAAGACGCAAGCAGTACCGTCAAAAACTTGGGCTGTCAAGGAATGCTATGGCACGTCCCGAAACAAAAAACCCGCATTCTCATAGTGAGTGATGCGGGTTCTGGGTCTTGCTGCTACGTCTTGAAACAAAATAATGGTGCCCGAG
>JAHFQV010000067.1 GCA_023259175.1 Oxalobacteraceae bacterium
GAGTGAGCAACAAGCGCAATCGCAAAGTAAAGGAGCCGCATTTTTCCTGGGCTTGCCGGGCAATCCGGTGTCGAGCTTTGTGACTTTCTGCTTGTTTGTCCGACCTTTTGTTTTACGTATGCAAAACGTGGCCAATAGCTTGCCTCAGGCGCAAAAAATGCGCGCCGATTTTGCATGGCCGCGCGCTGATAAACGTAATGAATTTTTACGTGCGAAGCGCAATGCAAGCGGTGGCCTCAGTCTTTTTCCTAATCAAAGTTCAGGCGTATTAACTTCGACGGTATGGGGCGACGGCCTGATCGATTTGGCGGCTGGGCAGACCATTGTGGAGGGAGATTTAGTAGATTTCATTCCTTTTTCGGAGTTCGATATATGAAAATTCAACTGCGATTTTTCGCCAGTGTGCGTGAAAAATTAGCCTGCTCATCGGAATTGATTGAATGTGATTCGGAGATTAAAACGGCGGCAGATTTACGGCGGCATTTGCAAGCGCGTGGCGGCGTTTGGGCACAAGCCTTAGCGCAGGATAGCGCGCTACGCATGGCCTACGATCAAAAAATGGCGCATGACGATCAGCTCCTAAGTGAGGGCGGCGAGTTAGCTTTCTTCCCGCCTGTGACGGGAGGTTAAGGGTGAAACTCAAAGTCCTCGTGCAAGAAGAAGATTTCGATCTCAATGTTGAATTACGGGAGATGCGTTGTGATCAGACGCAGATCGGTGCGCAAGTGAGTTTTGTCGGAATCGTGCGTGAAATGAATCAAGCAAGTCGTGTCGATGTGATGGAGTTGGAACATTATCCCGGCATGACTGAACAGGCCTTGACCGACATTGCCTATGCTGCGCAAGCGCGTTGGTCGCTACAGGCCTGCACGATCATTCATCGTATCGGGCAATTAAAAGCCAGCGATCAAATTGTGCTCGTCGCAATTGCAAGTGCGCATCGTGGCGAAGCTTTTGCCGCCTGTGAATTTGTGATGGATTTTCTGAAAACTCAAGCGCCATTTTGGAAGAAAGAAAGCACCGCAACCGGTGCGCACTGGGTCGATGCAAGGGAGAGTGACGCGACTGCCATGGATAAGTGGCAAATAGCCCCTCAAGTCAAGTAAAATAGCCTATCTTGATTTACTCAGCGAGTCCCATGTTCACGCCACTTTCGTTTATTGCTGTTGCCTTTGGTGCTGCCTGTGGCGCATGGCTGCGCTGGTTTTTGAGCGTATGGTTTAATACAATCGCCTTAAGTTTACCACTGGGTACCTTGCTCGCAAATCTGGGCGGCGGCTATTTGATAGGCTTGGCCTTAGGCTTCCTGAATGCACATCCTCAGTTAGCACCGGAATGGCGCTTATTGATTGTGACCGGATTTTTAGGTGGGCTAACGACTTTCTCGACCTTTTCGGCAGAGTCATTCAATTTACTGCAAAAAGGTGATTTCATTTTAGCGTTTGGACATAGTGCCTTGCATCTCTTGGGCTCCTTATTTTTTTGCTTTGCAGGTTGGGCGACATGGCGCGCCTGCTCCTCCTTTTTATCTTCCTAATTTTTGTCTGAATTATGTCTGAAAATACCTTGATGTTTCCCCCCATTGAAGCTTACCGTCACGGTATGTTGCCGGTCGATGATCTCCATCGTTTATATTGGGAAGAGTCAGGCAATCCTGATGGACAGCCGGTGCTTTTTCTACACGGCGGTCCCGGCGGCGGTACTTCGCCGAATCACCGACGTTTTTTTGATCCGAATCATTACCGTATCGTTTTGTTCGATCAACGTGGTGCTGGCAAGTCTTTGCCGCTGGGGGAATACCGCCAAAACACGACGCAGCTATTGATTGAAGACATCGAAAAATTGCGCCAAATGCTGGGTATTGATCAATGGTTGATCTTCGGCGGTTCTTGGGGTTCTACTTTAGCCTTGGCTTATGGACAGGCGCATCCCGAAGTTTGTCTCGGTTTTGTTTTACGCGGCATCTTTTTGTGTACGCGTGCCGAAGTGGATTGGTTTTTACACGGCATGGGACATTTTTTCCCGGAAGTACATGCAGCCTTTGCACATGCGATTCCGGCGCAAGAACGCGGCGATTTATTGCAGGCCTATGTACGTCGTTTGTTCTGCGACGACCCCACGATTTACACCGAAGCGGCGCGAAATTGGAGTCGTTACGAAGGCTCTTGTCTGTTTTTGACACCGCAAGCGCAAGCTATTGCCGATTTTGAATCCGATACCGTGAGTTTGGGTATTGGTCGTTTGGAAGCGCATTATATGCAGCATGGCGCCTTCATGGAAGAGGATCAACTCATCCTGAATATGAGCAAAATTCGCCATTTGCCTGCGGTGATCGTACAAGGGCGCTATGACGTGATCTGCCCGCCCGTTTCCGCCTACCGCTTACATCAAGCATGGCCGCGCTCATCCCTCAAAATGATAGGCGATGCCGGTCATGCAGCGATGGAGCCGGGGATCGCGGCTGAGTTAGTGCGGGCGACTGAGCAATTTAAAAATCAGGGATTTTTCTAAAAGAGCTTAATTGAGCCGATGTGCGGGTATGTGCAGTTGCTCGCTACTCGGCAATGTTAGTTGCAAGTCCCAATCGGAAGATTTTTCTGCGTCGATTAAAAGTTTACAAAATCCGTGCAGCAGCGGCGTTTCTAATTTCAAGTCGATTGTGCCACCTTCTTGTGGGAAAAACTGTATCCAAAAAGCTTCATTGAGCTTTAAATGAAACTGTATCCTGTCGAGTAGTAGTGGCTTGGTACCATGCACGGATTCGCGTTGCACGTCATCGTAAGCTTGATCGAAATTACCACCATCGCGCATGGCGTTTAAAGCGTTTTCGCGCTCCATTTCCACCAATTCATCGCTGGCGAAAGCAGCCTCGGGACGATTGATACGCATGTGGGCTGAAATCGCTTCCATCAGCGTCGGCCACATTTTTTTTAACATGCGGCGCGTTAAAAAAACTTGAATTTCTTTTTTTATTTCTTCATGTTCGGCAAGTGAAAAACCGATTTTCAAGACGATACGATCTTCGCTGATGAGATAGCTTAAATTGAGTTGTTCTAGATGCATAAGGATTGATTTCGCGCAAAATTCACTTTATTTTTTATTGAAGACCTGCTTGAAAAGTCGCATTGTCCCCTAATCTGTTAGGGCAAGAATTGTTCATCGATCACTCATAGATCACTCATAGATCACTCATAGAACAGGCTATACAACAGGAGAAAATATGCGCCTCGATAAATTAACGACAAAATTGCAAGAAGCTTTGGCGGATGCGCAAAGTCAAGCCGTCGGCAATGATAACCAATATATTGAACCAGTGCACGTATTGCTGGCTTTGTTGCAGCAAGAAGATGGCAGCGCTCGCTCATTATTGCAACGTGCTGGTGTGAATGTCGGCGCACTCAACTCGGCACTGAGGAGTGCAATTGATCGACTGGCGAAAGTCACAGGAACGGATGGACAGGTTCAAATTGGACGTGAATTAACGGGACTCCTTAATTTAGCGGATAAAGAAGCACAAAAGCGCGGCGATCAATTTTTGGCGAGCGAAATGATCTTACTTGCCTTGGTTGAAGATAAATCCCAAGCAGGTAAATTGGCGCGTGAAAATGGTTTGACGCGTAGCGCTTTGGAAGCGGCAATTGCGGGTGTGCGTGGCGGTGCGAACGTGGATAATCCCGAAGTGGAAGGGCAACGTGAAGCGCTCAAAAAATATACCTTGGATTTAACTGAGCGCGCGCGCCTGGGCAAACTTGATCCCGTGATCGGGCGTGACGATGAAATTCGTCGTGCGATTCAGGTGTTACAACGACGTAGCAAAAACAATCCCGTCTTGATTGGTGAACCCGGTGTCGGAAAAACAGCGATTGTAGAAGGACTTGCGCAGCGTATCGTGAACGGCGAAGTGCCAGATAGTTTGAAATCAAAACGTGTGCTCTCTTTAGACATGGCTGCTTTGTTGGCGGGCGCGAAATTTCGCGGTGAATTTGAAGAGCGTCTCAAAGCGGTGCTCAAAGAAATTGCGCAGGACGAGGGGCAAACCATCGTCTTTATTGACGAGTTGCATACCATGGTGGGCGCGGGTAAAGCGGAAGGTGCGATGGATGCGGGCAATATGCTGAAGCCTGCCTTAGCGCGCGGTGAGCTGCATTGTGTGGGCGCGACGACACTTGATGAATATCGTAAATACATAGAAAAAGACGCGGCATTGGAGCGTCGTTTTCAGAAAATTATTGTCGCTGAGCCTAGCGTTGAAGCGACGATTGCGATACTGCGCGGACTACAGGAAAAATACGAAGTGCATCATGGCGTGGACATTACCGATCCTGCGATTGTGGCGGCTGCAGAATTGTCGCATCGCTACATTACTGATCGTTTTTTACCGGACAAAGCGATTGACTTAATTGATGAAGCTGCGGCAAAAATTAAAATCGAAATCGACTCCAAGCCTGAGGTGATGGACAAACTTGATCGGCGCTTAATTCAACTTAAAATCGAAAAAGAAGCGGTCAAACGCGAAAAGGATGAAGGTTCTAAAAAGCGTTTAATTTTGATCGAAGAGGAAATCAATAAACTCTCGCGTGAATATGCCGATCTCGAAGAAGTGTGGAAGGCGGAAAAAGCCGTCGTGCAGGGGAGTACTCACATCAAGGAAGAGATCGAAAAAATTCGCCTGCAAATGGAAGATGCAAGACGTAAAGGTGACTGGCAAACGATGTCGCAACTGCAGTACGGTCGTTTGCCTGAATTGGAAGCGCAACTGAAAAGCGCTGACCAATTGGCCGACAAAAATGCAAAAAACGGCACACAAGCAAAATTACTTCGTACTCAGGTTGGTGCTGAAGAAATCGCGGAAATTGTTTCGCGTGCGACGGGGATACCGGTGTCGCGCATGATGCAAGGTGAACGCGAAAAATTACTGCAAATGGAAGATGCTTTACACCAGCGCGTTGTCGGTCAGCATGAGGCGATTACGGCGGTGTCGGATGCGATTCGGCGTTCACGAGCGGGCTTGGGCGATCCGAATCGTCCTTATGGCTCCTTTTTATTTTTGGGCCCCACAGGTGTTGGTAAAACGGAGTTGTGCAAAGCGCTTGCTGGCTTTATGTTTGATACTGAAGAATCTTTAATCCGTATCGACATGAGTGAATTCATGGAAAAGCATTCGGTGGCTCGCCTTATCGGTGCACCACCGGGTTATGTCGGCTACGAAGAAGGGGGCTATTTGACCGAGGCCGTGCGGCGCAAACCGTATTGTGTGATTCTGCTTGATGAGGTCGAAAAAGCCCATCACGATGTTTTTAATGTCTTGTTGCAAGTCTTGGACGATGGTCGTATGACCGATGGTCAGGGGCGTACTGTGGACTTTAAAAATACCGTCATCGTGATGACTTCTAACCTAGGTTCGCATCAGATTCAAGCCATGGAAGGCAGTGATACTGAGATCATTAAAATGGCGGTGATGGGCGAAGTGAAAACGCATTTCCGACCTGAGTTCATCAATCGTATCGATGAGATAGTGGTTTTCCACGCTTTAGATGCCAGCCATATTCGCAATATCGCCCAGATACAATTGCAGAGCCTTGAGAAACGTTTGGCGCAAATGGAGATGGGATTGCGCATATCGGACGCCGCTTTAACGCATATTGCACAAGCCGGATTTGATCCTATCTATGGCGCACGACCGCTCAAGCGTGCGATCCAACAGGAAATTGAAAACCTACTTTCTAAACTTATTTTGCAGGGAAAATTGACGGCAAAAGATACCATTGAGATTGACGTTCAAGATGGTGTTTTACAATTTACACCTCGACCTATGAGCGACACAGATTCTGCACCTCAATCGAAAACTTAACTCGGCGAGAAGTGATCGACAATACGCATTCCCAGCATCATCGCCAGAAGGAAAACGATCACCTTGAGGCCGCCACTATCGAGCATGAGCATGACCAAGGCTGGGCCAGGGCAAATCCCAGCAATGCCCCAGCCTATGCCAAACAGTAGGCTGCCCAAGATGAGTTTTCGATCGATGTCGCGGCGTACGGGAAGCTGCAGAGGATCGCCAAGGTAGGCGGTTTGGCGTTTGCGCATCAGCCAAAACGCCATTGCGCTCAATGAAATAGCCGAAAGCATGACCAAGGCCAGCGAGGGATCCCATAGGCCGCCCAAATCGAGGAAAGCCAAAACCTTGGCCGGATTACTCATACCTGCCAAAATTAAACCACAGCCAAACAACAGACCACTGACAAGTGCAAGACTTAATTTAATGAGCGGCATGTTCAAATCCCCAATTGCCGAAGCAAGAAAACGGTGATAAATCCGGCGCTCATAAAACACAAAGTCGCGACCAAAGAGCGTAACGAAAAGCGCGCTAATCCACATACGCCATGACCACTGGTGCAACCCGATCCAAGACGTGTTCCGATACCAACGATCAAGCCTGCGATCACGATGGCAGGCCATTGTGCGGCGATCAGTACTGGTGGGAGCGGGGCGAACAGCGCGTACAACCAAGGCGCGAAAACCAAGCCCGTGATAAACGCCAAACGCCACATCCATTCCTGTTGGTTACGTTTTAAAAGACCTTGCATTAGGCCAGCCAAAATGCCGGACATGCCTGCGATCCGCCCCAAGCCCTGCCAGAGTAAGGCAACCGAAAGCGCAATGAGCGCACCACCTAGTAGCGCGGAAAATGGGGTGAAATGAAGCCAATCTATCTGCATATCTGAACTTTCCTTATTGAGTTTGCCTTGTCTACTATAAGTACTGGCTTCGGTTCCTAAGCCATTTACTGAGCTATCCACCGAGCTATCCACTGAGCCAGCGTAATTTTGCGTAAGTCCGAGTAAAGTGTCGCCTTACGTAAACATAATTCAAAAAATAATATCTTATTTTCCGCGATGTATTTTATAGTTTGCAAAGCTTGTGCAGTCCGATCGCGCTTCCTTAAGCTTACTTGAGCTTGTCGAGTGTAGGTTCAAGATGTCGGGTCGGTTATGCGTAGGTTCTAAAATTCAATAAAATCTCAGGAGGTTCACGATGTCCGCTCATTCTACGATTCAAACACCCCCAACCCAAACAGCACGCTACGCCAAATGCATTGAAGTCTCCAAACGGATACGTTGGGACATCGAACAAGATGTCATCAAAGGTCGCCGATTTGATTTTAACAAAAAATTTCTTCCTGATGGTTTATCTCAAATTCACCAATTAACTTTTTTAAATGTCGACGATCAGCGCATTTTAAGTCAAATTCAGGGACGTACCTATGCCAATGTGTTTGGTTTGGTCGAGCGTTTTATTGCAGCAAAAATGATAGAGGTGAGTGCCGAGCATGTATTGGGCGATCAGATTGCTTTGGAGGCCTTGATCCGCTTTACCGATGAAGAGTTAAAGCACCAAGCCTTATTTCGCCGTATCGAAGGGCTGGTGGCCGAAGGTATGCCCGAGGGATATCGCTTTGATGCTGAACCGAATGCAGTCGCCAAAGCTGTATTGCAGGCATCTTCGTGGGCGGTATTGGCGTTAATTTGCCATATCGAGCTATTCACCCAAGCGCACTATCATCAAAGCATAGAGAGCGACGACCAACTCTCGGAACTCTATAAAGATGTTTTTTTGTTTCATTGGCGCGAAGAGTCGCAGCATGCCATTTTGGATGAACTTGAATGGACCCGTGAAAACGAAAAAATAACGCAGCTCGAACGTGACCAAGGAGTCGATGATTTGATTTCTCTGGTGGTCGCGATTGATGGTATTTTGCAAGGGCAAGCTAAAGCGGATGTTGATTATTTTATGAACTTAGTCACTCGTTCATTCACGCCGACAGAAGAAGCTAGTTTGCGTAATGGCGTGCTCACGGCTTATCGTTGGCAATACATTGTTTCTGGTGTACAGGAGCCGCGTTTTAATGAACTTCTTTCGGGCATGCTCACTCCTGAGCAAGGGCAAAAAATTCAACGCGCTTTAGCACCTTTGATGGGATGAACCTGACCGCACACTTTTAAAAAAATCTCACTCCTTATGCACACCGATTTGTAGCGCAACACCAACTTAGGGAAGTCGGTGTGCAAAAGGCATCCGTCAAGGCACGCATCTTTGGAAATTTCGGTTCAAGCCCAAGTGCTCACATAGCGCGGTGTCGCCGCCTGATTTTCATCCACCGCGATTGCAGGGAGTTTTTGCACGCCTAGTGGCAACACGCCCGCCCAAGTAGGGAGATGCAAATCTTCTGCATCATCGTTAGGGCCGCCTGTGCGGGTTTTACACACGGCTTCATCGAGCGAAATGCGCAAGACAGTTGTTGCTGCGTATTCTTTGTCATTGCCGGGGCGCACATCGGCTTGCCGTCCAACGGCGATTTTTTCCATGAAATTTTCCATTGCGTAGCGTTTTTCTGAGGCGATTGTGACGGCTTCGAATACACCGTAAATCATGGCGGAACGGTAGTTCATGGAGTGGTTAAAGGCGGCACGTGCCAACACCAGGCCATCGATGTGGGTGATTGTGACGCAGGCCTGAATGCCACTTAATAACTGTTTGCATAATCGCCCGCCGTTCGAACCATGGATGTACAAATGACCCCCTTCGCGCCAGCAGGCGGTTGGTATGCAATGCGTTCCTTTGTCATCGGCAAACGCAACATGGCAGACGTAAGCAGCGTCCAGAATATCGTGTAGTGTTTGCGTGTCGTAGCGTGCATTGTCAGCACTACGTTTAACTCGGGTGCGTGTACTGGGGGCAGGGTGATTTGATTGCGGCATAAATAAATACTCCTCAATATCGGTTCATTAAGGTGCTACTATAATCAGGCTATGGTTCTGCTACAAGAACCAGATTTGAGTTATTTTTTAGAACCACGAAAAAGTATAGTGCTACTTGAAAGCGAGTAATAAAATGGATTACGCTCTTCTAATTTCTCGCTATACCACAGAACATGAACGCCAAAAATTATCCATGCAGCGCAGTTTGCAATTTGCTTTGCGACGTGCGATTCAACAAGGTAGTTTGGTGGCGGGAAGTCGCTTGCTGTCGAGTCGTATTCTTGCGCAAGAGCTAGGCATCGCACGCAATACCGTGGTCTACGCTTACGAACAATTAGTCGCTGAAGGATTCTTGGAAACGAATCGCCGTGGAACGATCGTGACGAAAATCGAGGCCATGCCGCAGGCTGTTGCGCCTGATATCGCCAGCCATCGCGCATTGGCAAAGCGCGCGCAAAGCATCTTGTCTTTACCGGTGCCACCGGAATTAAGTAGTGGCTTCGCGCCGGGTGTGCCTGCTCTAAAGGAATTTCCTATCCGCCTTTGGCGATCTTTGCTAGATAAAACTTGGCGTGCATCGACGGCCCAGCACTTGGCATATGCCGAAGCGGCGGGTGAACCATCCTTGCGCGCCGCGATAGTCGAACATCTGCGCGCGTCGCGCGGCGTTGAATGCGATTTTGATCAAGTGATCATCACCGATGGTACACAGAGCAGCCTCGACTTATGTGCACATGCATTTGCAGATGCGGGTGACAAGGTTTGGATGGAAAATCCCGGTTATATGGGCGCACAAATTGCGTTTAAATCGGCGCAGCTAAAGATCATTGGAATCAACATTGATGAAGATGGCCTCGCACCTAAAACAAAAGATTGGCTACAACACCCGCCTAAGCTGATTTACGTCACGCCTTCGCACCAATACCCCAGTGGCAGTATCCTCAGTCTGGAAAGACGCATCGCTTTAATTGGTGCGGCGACCCAGCATCAAAGTCTCATCATTGAAGACGATTACGATAGCGAATTTAGGCATGACGGGCCGCCCTTGCCAGCGATGCAGGGCTTGGTCAAAGATGCGCCCGTTATTTATCTTGGCACCTTTAGTAAGACCATGTTTCCCGCTTTAAGAATTGCCTACATGGTGGTACCCAAGAACGTGATTGCGGCCTTACGAACCATGGTGGCGACACTTTCTTTACGCGGACGCCGAACCGAACAACTGTGCCTTGCGCAGTTCATTCATCAAGGGCATTTTGTGCGACATGTGCGGCGTATGCGCAAACTATATCGACAAAGGCGCGATGCTTTGGTCGCTGCTTTAAGTACGCTAATCGCTCAACAGGCGATCAAGGCAGAGATCATCGGTGACCAAGCCGGCATGCATCTCGCGCTCAGATTCAAGGATCACAGCGTTGACGATATCGCCCTCTCTAACGCGTTATTAAAGCTCGGTATCATCGCGCCCGCACTAAGCCTTCATCGCATCGGTTCGCGACTCAATACTTGGCGTGGCCTGATGTTGGGTTATGCGCAAGTGCCAAGCGAAGACATACCGGGTTTGGTGAAAAAAATGAGCTTAATTTTAGCGACTGCAATTTCATCCGCATAGGACTCGGTGGACCGGTCTGAGGCGTATCGCGATTGCAGGCCGCTAAATGCTAGGGAAGCGCGGATCTATTCGACGAGCGCGAAACCCCATTTTTTTGAAAACTGATTTTTTGAGCGTGTGCAACGAAAAAATGGGCTTTCCCTCCGGGTTCGGCCTAAAACGGGCGATTTTGGCAGCAAATTCCCTTGCTTGGCACCCTGCGGAAATCTTGCTACCAAACTCATCCCGTTTTGGGCTCGAACGCGCACGCCGAATAAATCCGCGCTTCCCTAGGCGTTTTCAAACGATGTAAGGGCTTGCACTCAGGAAAATTTAAGGTCTAATTGGGCCTAGTTTTTTCAGACACTATGGTTCGGTAACAACGCCATCGCGTATTTACACCCCTTTAAAAATCTTTTCTGTTGACAGAAGCTTTTATCGGCATCAATATAAATTATCCAAAGTGGAAACGTTTCCAATTCAGGGTAAAAAAATTGTAGCGCCAAACTTTGGTGTTCATTCAGACGGTTTTTGATGTGGTGTAAGCCATCGTTAAATCCGTCTGATTTTTGATTTTAAAAATAAGAGATACGGAGGCATTATGAAAAAGAAGAATCGCAGTTTGACTAGTTTGAAACCACAATTTACGCTCTCGGCCATCGCAGCGAGCTTACTCTTGGTGTATGGTCAGCCCAGCTCAGCCGGTGTTACTAATCCGGTGATCGGCAAACTGATATGGTCGGAAGAATTTAATGGCACCAGCCTTAACACCAGCCTGTGGTCGACCTATGACGGCAATGGTTGCCAGATTAATTTATGTGGCTACGGTAATCAGGAATTGGAATACTACAGCCCGAATAATGTGTCGATACAAAACGTACCTTTTGAACCCGGCACGCGCGCATTGGCGCTTAAAGCACAGAATCAAGTTATCGGTAGCAATGTCTTTACCTCGGGCAAAATTTCATCTGCGGGCAAAGTACAAGTGCAGTACGGCATGATAGAAATGCGCATTAGTACGCCGCAGGTGGGTACCGGGCTTTGGCCAGCAGCATGGATGTTGGGAACCAGTCCGCAAACTTGGCCACGCAATGGCGAAATCGACATTTTGGAAATGGGGCATAGTAACGCGGGTAGAGCAATGGCTGGCTATCCCGCGATCAACAACTACATGGGTTCGAATGTCATCACCTATCAAGATGCCGCCTGCGTGCCGGGCAATCCAAGTTGCGCCGCTTCAACGGCTTGGCAGACCAAGAATTGGTATATCGCTTCTACACCTTTGGTTAATCGCTTCGTCACTTATCGGCTGTATTGGACTGAAAGTCAAATGCGCTTTACCGTGACCGATAATGGCGTAGAGCGTGACATGTATCAAAATCCCTTGCCGGTGAATTCAACTTCACTGCAGGCACCGTTTTACCTTCTATTTAATCTCGCCGTCGGTGGGAATTTCACTGATGCTGCGAATCCCTCGCAAGTGACAGCGCCGCTGCCAGGCACGATGTATGTGGACTATGTTCGGGTATATCAACTCGACGGTAAAGGTGAGGTTAAAGTAGGTAATGCGACAGTGCCTGAAGTAGGAAAATTTGGTGTTTTTACTGACCTCACCGCGGTGAATAATAAGCAGGAAGCAGGCGTGAGTTCCGATGTGTGGAACTGGAATAATGCCTCCATGTCGGCTGGCACTACGCCACCGTATGAAGGCAGTCATGTGATTGCGTGGAACTACACTGCAGCCAATCAATGGTTCGGTAGCAGCATACAGTCGCGTCAAGTGCATGATATGAGCAATTACCGTAATGGAACCGTAAAACTCAAGATTAAAATGCCCGCCAACGTCGCCTTCAAAGTCGGCATAGGCGACACTTACACCAACCAAAACGCAGTCACATTTCCAGCAAACTTAGCCACGTATGGCTTGGTGCGCGACGGCAATTGGGGAACGGCGACGATCCCAGTTTCCGATTTGGCCGGTAAGCTTATCGCACTCCAATCGATGTCCGACTTGTTGCAAATTTTTAGCGTTGATGGCAGCCTACCAACGAGCACCTTCCAATGGGCCGTCGATGACGTGATCTGGGACACCGGTGTGCCTACACCAACACCGACACCAACACCAACACCGACACCGACACCAACACCAACACCAACACCAACACCAACACCGACACCAACACCGACACCAACACCAACACCAACACCAACACCAACACCAACGCCGGTGAATATCAGCGCCACGCAAACGAACGCGAGCACACTGCTATTTTCGGTCTCCACATCGAGTTGGGCGGATGTGCACTACATCGTTAATTCCGGTGTTCAACAAAACGTCCGGATGACGCAAGCGAATGGAAAAAACACCTACGCCGTGACGGGACTGAAGGCCGGTGATTTAGTCAAATACAGCTTCACTTATTGGGATGTCGCCAAGAACTATGCAATCGACACTGCGCAGCAAAGCTATACGATGAAATAGGGTTTGTGTTTGTAAAATGAAAGAGCGGTGGCAGGTGTTCTGTGAACGCTCTTTTAGTTGATTTACTAGGCCAGTAAACGCTCGAAATCAGCGTGTCAAAGAAGCGCTCGCTATTCTTGCTTTCATTGCTGTGCGCCATTTGTTTTCTTGTGGAAAGTTGATTTATACGAGAACTCGTCACGAACTTTGTACAAAGCTTTTCCATCGACTATGCTGGGAGTAGGTTAGGCGGAGTGTCGACGAATGTTTCGTCGAAAATAAATGACGGAGGCGAAAATGTTAGGTAAAAAAAGGCTGTATTTCTTGTTGCCCGATGTGGCAAGTGCGCGTGGTACGCTCAATGCGTTGTTGCTGGCACGGATAGGTATTGGACATATGCGGTTTTGGGGTAAAGATGGCAGCTTGCCTGAAGACTTGCCCGATGCAAATTTTTGGCATAAAACTGATTTAACCCACGGCGCAGAAATGGGCATGATGGCTGGTGGTATTTTGGGTTTGTTAGGCGGGATTTGGTTGGTGGCATTTCCACCCGAATGGATCCATGTCACGACATTTGCGATGCTGGTGACGACAGCTGCGGGTATCATATTGGGTGGCTGGATGTCCGGAATGGCAGCGGCAGCGATTCCCAATTCGCGTTTAAAACACTTTCACGAGCGGATCGCAGCGGGGCAGATACTGCTGATTCTCGATGTGCCTTATAAGCGTGTGGACGCAATCGAAGAACTCATCGCGAAACATCATCCAGAAGCAAAATTTGGCGGCATCGAAGCGCATATTCCGGTATTCCCCTAGCCATTCGCAAGGTGATTTTCTAAGTTTCAAAAGTAGAGCTTGTGCAGTATTTGTTTCGTATTTGTTCCGTATTTGTTGCGTATTTGTTGCATAAAAACGCCCCAATCGTGGGGCGTTTTATTTTCATCTAGGCAGAAAAAATTCCGTTAAAAATCCACGCGAGCCGAGAATAGGGCTGAACGGCCAGGCATGTATGACGATGGTATGCCATAGTTAGGGCTGAGCTTGTTGCCGGTCGCTGCCAAACTGGTGGTGCGGCTATAGTCGCGAATTTGATTGACCATCGTGACCGTCCGCGTATTGAACACGTTGAAGAGACTGGCTTTAAAGGTAATAACGCGACCACCCTCTAGCTTCCAGAAATAAGTAGCACTCAAATCTAAGGATTTCGTCCACGGCATGGTAGGCCCATTGCCACGGTGCCCTAATACGGTTGTGCCTTGATCATTCAGGCAGTAGTAGCTTGACGCAACCCAAACAGCTGCACCCCCTTGCGTAGCCCCTGGCGCATTCGGGTAATCCGACGAAGTCACGGGTAAAAAACCTAGGCAACTGGTATGACGACCCGAAGCGATGGCTAAGTTTCCACCTAAATGAAAGTTTTCTGTAATAGCATAGGTGCCGTAAAGCTTGAAATTATGAACCCGGTTATTCGGTAAGGTGCCGTAAGCACCGTCGGTGAGGGCGCCGAAATCGAAATCTTGTGAAGTACCTGCCGATTCTTGTCCCAAATCAGACTGGACATAACCTTCAGCCGTGCCTTTGCCAATCGAGTAAACGTAGTTGCCCGACAAACCCCACTTACCATCAAATGGACGTTCTACAGAAAACTCTAGAGCCTTATACATACGTGAGTATTTCGCCAAACCGAGTGCGCTGTTGGGGATTACGACATCGACTAATTTGCCATCACCTTCTGCATTGATTTTTAAGTTTACATCGCGACCTGGATTGACGAGAATACATTTCGCGCCGTTGTTTGGATTCCAGTTAGGGTAGCCATTTTTTTGCGCCCAATTGTAAATCGCCGTACCGCCACAGAAGTCATCCATACCATCGTTGACCGCACGATAGACCGCTTTGACACCGACGGTTAAGTCTTTCGAAATCGCTCGTTCAAAGCCCAAAATATATTCGTCTTGGGACATAGGGCGTAGCTTGGTATCGGTGACGGTGCCGGGATTGGGTAGAACACGGCTACCACTGACGATTGTGCGACCAATTTCTGGTCCTAATCCGAGTGGTGCAAGCGTTTTAGGGTCTTTGCCCGTAAAGTTATAAAAACGTTGCTCATCGTAGGATGCGGTACTCGAGTTGATATTTGTCTGTGATGCGACCGGAATATAGTAGCGCCCCGCATTGCCAAATACTTTCAAACTGGCGTCGCCATTGACATCCCATGCAGCACCGAAACGCGGTGCCAACATGTTTTTGCGATCGACGAAACTAATCCCATCACTATTTTTATTATTAAATGATTCGGAACGCACTCCACCATAGACCATTACTCTGGGTAGGATTTTCCACGAGTCCTCTAAGTAGAAGGCATCATTTTTAACCAAATAGGAGCCCGAGGTGAAATCAAAGCGACGCGCGCGTACGTATTCCGTATTGCCCTGCGTTCCGGCGCCGATTACACCATTGATTGAGCGATTGGCTGGCATATTGTAGTAGCGATAGTAGACACCGCCAGAGTAAGTGCTACCTGCTTGAGTTGAAGTGAAGTCTTGTGCATCCCAACCAGCACGGATGGTGTGTGCACCAACGAGGTACTCCAAGTCGACACGTTTGCCGATACGCGTATCCGAATCGTCCGGGGCCTTTGCATCACGAATCGAGAATTGCGAAGGGTTCCAACAACCATAGGCAGGTGAGCCATTTATAACAATCGATGGGCATTCGGCACCAAAGTTCGTGGGATCATTGAGCTTGCCAGTCAAATTAAACAAACGCCCGAATTGTGCAGACAAGGTGAGTTGATCGGTAATGTAACCAGTGTATTTGAGGATTTCAACATCACCACCCGTGTCCGTTGAAGTAGTGCGGGGCGTGCCGATATGTTGCAACGCGTATTTGTCGTCGAAAGTGTCGTTGTCATAGGTGATGCTGGTGCGACGATTTGAATTGCTAATGGCGGTCAATTCAAGGCGATGGTTGTCGCTGATTTGCCAATCGAGTTTGATGATGCCGCGTGGTGTTTCCTGCTTGGATTGTTCGCTGGTATCACGGCTAAAAGTATCGGTGCTATTGCGTCTTCCTTCGATCAAACCAAAGACAAACAGCTTGTCTTTGATGATCGGCCCACCAGCGTAGACGTTGTAGGACAATGCGTTACTGGCGTTTTCTTTTGGATTAAACGCCAAGTAAGTTTGTCTGTCGGGCTTCACTTTAGCCGGGTCTTTAAGGTATACCAAGGGGTCTTGGTTCAAAATACTTTTGCCCGAAGTGTTAGCCCAATCGGGATTCCAATAGACCGACGCACCTGTTTTCCATGTATTGGATCCGCGTTTAGTCGAGAGGCTGACAACGCCGCCTAAAGAACGTCCAAACTCAGCACCATAGCCACCCGTCTTAATCTGTTCTTGACCAATCGCATCGAAAGGTAAAGAGGCAAAGGTCGTGAAATTACGCATGTTAGTGACATCAAATCCGTTAATGTAATAACCGTTTTCAGCCACAGAAGCGCCGCTAAATGAAGCGGTAATACCGTTACCAAAAGCTGAATCACCCGCCACTGTACCCGGCGCTAACAAAGACACCGTGGTCGCATTGCGCCCTACCGGCAAAGCTTGAATTTGCGCCGCACTAAAAACCGTATTGGACTCGGAAGTTGACACGTCTATGCTTCGTTGCGAGCGTGATCCAGTGACCGTTACGGTTGCGACATCATCAAATTTAAGCTCAGTACCTGAACCTATGGAAACCGAGGCTGTCTTCGATTTTCCGCCCGCAGTGACCGTGTAGCGACCAGGTGGCAATTTTGAAAAAACGAAATTGCCGTCTTTGTCCGCTTCAATGGTGCGTGATGAGCCATTTTCAATACTCACTACAGTCACAGCTTCCTTCGTTTTCGCGTGTCCAAACAAGCTTCCATCCGCGTTTTGGGCAAAAGCAGTTTCTGAAATAAAGCAAATGCTGATGGCAAGCGATAGGGCTGTTCGCTTAAATCCGGTGCCCTTAAAAATTGAATGTTTCATTGGTTTCCTTTTTTTTCTTGATATGACCAGTACCGAATATGCGATATATGACTGAAACACTGTACTGGTGGTTTTTGGGTGAGATTTTTCATTAAGCATGCAAATCCGAGATTTAAATTTAGAATGCTCGCGCAAAATATATCACCGCAAAAAAGAACAAAAAGCCCTGTTGGGATCAAAGGATATCAAGGCGTGACCAGCTGTTTGACGATGGGATGAGCGCGGGAAAAATGGGGATGAATTGCTGGTCGATGCAAGGTCGTGATCAGTCCATTAGGTGCGACGGCTTGCCGCATCTTGGTGCCCGATTATCCTCAATTTGCGTTAGCTAGAGGAGGCCAGCTCAGATGCACTGCTTGAGCGTTTAGAGAACAAGGATTTAGACGATTACAAGGGCATCGCCCCCTTGATCGGTATCGAATTCGACGCAATGCAAGACGCAGCCCTCATCGTCCTAGCGCATCAAGAAATGCGTCACCGCCTCAAACCCTAATGGAAAATTTCGGTTGAGATAATGGAAAAGACGTGCGCCTAATGGGAAATCAGAGTTCAACGAAGCCAGCACCCAAGCTAACACGTTAGTGTCGGCACGGACACGTAAATTCGGTGTTAAATCTGCGAAAGAAATAGCAATCTGGCATAAACCGAGATTTTCCATTAGGCGCACCTTCGGTGCTTTTTGAGTGCTGACGGCGATTTTGCGGCCATTTCCGCATGATTTTATTTTCCCATAGCTCGCTATGAGAAAATAAAATCATGCAAAACTGTCTCGCAAACTCATCCGTCATCATCTCAAACCCTAATGGAAAATCTCGGCTAAATATCCCGTAAAAAAGCCGCAATTCAATTGGCACGACAATTGCAGTATGCAAGTGGGTAGATGCTGGAAGCTCATCGAATCTGATGATCCGCCAGCATTCTGCTTCACCGAGTTTCTATTCCGATTGAATCAACATGGATTTAGCGGCTTAAAGCTAGTTAAATCAGTTTAAATTTTATAAGGAGCAGCACATGGCAACGCCAACTCAACTCAATAACACCAGCAACAGTGTCACCATCGCAGTACCCTCGGCGGATAATTTTATCTCGATAAAAATTAATCCAGACAGCACCAATACCTACGGATCGATTACCGTGTTTGATCAAGACCAGAACGGTTTTGGTGCTAGTGTCAATGCTACGCTTTCACTGAGCGCTTATCTGTCATCGTTCAAATCCCTAAATCCAAGTGCGACCAGCGTTGTGCTCAGTTTTACATTCGGTAATTTTGCAGGCGGTGGCGCTATCGCCTACAACATCTCCGGCGGCGGCATGACAGCGGTAAATTACAGCAACGATTTAGCCGCCTACACGAGTCAAATGAACGCTTACCTAATAAACGTTTTCTAAGCACACAAAGGTCGCACCAGGCGATTATGTTTGTGTGCCAGCGTGGGCACTTTGTATCGTGCTCACGCTTGGCGACAAAATTAGAATTTCGCGTCACCCATCAAATGAGTGCCGCGAAGTATTTTAGCGGTTTTGCTATCTTACGAATTACACTTCGCTCATTCCCGTGGACGGACTATTTTCGTTCGCTTCGGCTTCGTTAAAATTATTAGTTGGCCTGTTGCTTTTAACCGAGATTTTCCATTAGGATTGTGATGATGACGGATGCACTTTTCGAGACAGTTTTGCTGCGAATGAGGCGCCAATAGCTAGCTATTGGCAACGAAGAGCAACAAAAATGGCCGAAAATGCGCCGTCAACGCACAAATAGCACCGCAGGTGCGCCTAATGGAAAATCTCGGTTTAACAGCGAGTAAAATATTGTGTCTGAAACTGAATTGAGGGCGCGATGTGTACCAACTATCAATCGACTAAGAAAGATGCACTGGGGCCGGTTTTCGCACTGAAAAAACCCCTTGATGGGGAATGGAAAAACGAGGTGTGGCAAGACTATCAGGCGCCGATTATTGTTCACAATGCTAGGCGTGATAGAGAAGCTGTGCTTGCCAATTACGGCATGGTACCCAAGGCGAAAATGCCGCCCGGGATAAAGCGTTATAGCACCATGAATGCGCGTGCTGAAACCATAGGCGAATTGCGTAGTTTTGCCAAACCTTGGCGGGAAGGGCGGCTATGTTTAATTC
>JAHFQV010000171.1 GCA_023259175.1 Oxalobacteraceae bacterium
GGGTATAGCGCTCATCATTGATGGGCGTGACTGCGCAACCGTTGTAATGATTTTCTAAGCCGCGCCATTGCGGGATTAAGCTGACACCGACACCATCGCGCACCAACATCGCGATGGCGTTGAGCGAGCTGGTATCGCAGGTGGATTTGAGGTCGATGGCATGATCATCTAAATACTTGCGCGCCGAGTGGCCGACGAAAGGGTCGGGTTGATATTCGATATAGCGGTTGTTTTTCAATTGTTCATTGATCGGCATCCCATTACAGCGTTGGGCAACCAGGACTAAGGGTTCGGTGCGTAGCAAGATAGAACGTACGGTCTTGGGTAATTCAAAAGCAGGCTCGACTGCGATTGCGCCATCGATTTCGCCTAAGACCAAACTGTTATACAAGTTACGTGAATTGTTTTGTGACAGACTAATGTGGATGCCGGGTTGGTGACAGCCTAAGGTACGCAGCGTCGAAACAAAGAGCGGCGTAACTTGCGAAGGGATGATCCCTAAGCGCAAAGTTCCCGTTAGACCATGGCTGTCCGCATCGCCCGCGAGTAAGCGCACCTCATTGACGATGCGGCGCGCGCGCGGCATGATGCTGATACAGGCCTCGGTCGGCGTTGCAGTGTGCCCAACTCGACACAATAATTCAAAACCAAATTCAGTTTCTAAGGACTTAATTCTTTGACTGACGGCTGCTGCGGTAAGGTGCTCAGTGCGTGCTGCTTCTGCGATGGAACCACTATCAATGACCGAAATCAAACTACGTAAAAATCGACTATCCATATCTCTATTTTTCTTATGTGCAGGATAGATGCGTTTTGCGTCAGGCTTATCCCTGTACGCGATATAGCGTTACGCTCTGCCCTTGCTTTTTTTATGTGAGCTTCTCCTTGGTTTTCCTTGAGCAAAACGCAGTGCAAATCTCTTTTGAAGACGCGGCGTTGTTAGCAATCGCATTGGTTTTTTATCTTAATGTGTCACACAAAACATTGAGATTTTTTTGATTGCACGAATAGACTAGCACAGTTTTTACGTCTTCAATCTCTGCCGGTTTGTAACGGATTGTAGAGGAATTGACGTTAGGAAAAACAGGATTTTAGACCGAAAATTCCGCGAAACGTTCACAAAATTTTCTATTGCTGTACGTAAGAAATAAATGCTTTTTAGTTTCCGGAAATTCCCTTATTCTCGCAGTAAATTTTTTTACGCTAAAGAATAATGCACTTGAGAATTTGAATCGGGGGAAATGAAAAATGTCCTAATTCAAACTACTTGATAAATGCGGTGAACGGGCAGAGCGATTCTGCAGTTGCAATGCATGGAATGCGCGTCGTAAGCAATGTCTTAGCGGCGCTTTTTTGTATTGAAAATACTCGATGAGAACCTGCTGCAAGGCCGCTGTTTGATGATCGATTGCGGCTTCAATATAAAGCGCTTGAAGGTCTTCGTGCCAGTGAATTTGGGTGCCGTTCTGTAGGTTCACTTGGGCCAATAGGTTTTCCTTTTTTTCGATCGCACATGCAAATGCTTGTTTAAAGCGCGGATCGAAATACTTTCTCACATTGCCGGTTGCGAAGTCGATCAAATAGCTTTCCTCGACAATGCAGACCACGTGACCTTCAATTTGACCTGGCTTGGCATAGCCTTTGTAGCCGAGTAAGAAGCGTTGATCGCTACGATCAATCACGGCATAACAGGCTTGTATCCGCGCTTGATAGCCGCGGGCGCGTAAAATTTCGCAAAGGAGACTGCTCATGAAAAGGCAGCAATTTTGGTATTGTTGATGTATGCCCAGAAATCGTAAGTCACCCAAAAGTACCCGCATTTCATTGGCTAAACTGGATCGGTTGATGGCATTGTAAAAAAGTTTAGTCATGGGACACACTCCGAAAAATCAGTTTGCTTGAGATGATTACGCTTCGAGAAAGTTCTCGTTTAAAAACTTTAAGCCAAAGCTGGTCGAATTCGGGCGGAAACAAAAAAGTTTTACAACTCTTACGGCTTTCGTTACGTTTTGATACAAGGCGAGTCTCGCTTTCGGCATCAAACCTAGGGGGCGACTGAGACACTAGGAGGCAATAGGAGACAATAGGAGACATTAGAGACAGACATCTAGTCATTCTTTCCCCAAAATCAGGGCACTTGTGTATTCTTTCCTGATCTCGTATTTAGACGAAAGCTGGCTATGTCAAACCCCCATTTCCCTCACCTTTTAGAACCGCTTGATTTAGGTTTTACGCAATTGCGTAATCGCGTCATGATGGGTTCCATGCATACCGGATTGGAGGATCGTTTCTATCACTATGACAAACTGGCCGCCTATTTTCGGGAACGCGCACGCGGCGGGGTGGGTTTGATTGTGACGGGAGGCATTTCGCCCAGTCGACGCGGTTGGCTGCTGCCGTTTGGCGGAACCATGAATTTTCTCGGTGATATTTTTAATCACCGTAAAGTGACCCGTGCAGTCCATGAAGAAGGCGGAAAAATTCTCATGCAGATTTTGCATTCGGGACGTTATGGTTATCAACCCTTTATTGTCTCGGCTTCTGACAAGCAGGCACCGATTTCAAAATTCAAGCCCAAAGCATTGAGTGAAGCGGGTATCGAAAGCACGATTTGTGATTATGTACGCTGTGCGAAACTGGCGCAAAAATCAGGCTATGACGGCGTGGAGATTATGGGCAGCGAAGGTTATTTGCTCAATCAATTTTTATGTGTTCGCACCAATCAAAGAACAGATCAGTGGGGCGGTTCGATCGAAAATCGGATGCGCTTGCCTGTTGAAATCGTGCGTAGAATCCGTGCCGCCGTCGGGCCCAATTTCATCATCATGTATCGCCATTCGATTTTGGATTTGGTCGAAGGTGGCAATAGTTGGGACGAAGTGGTGTCTGTCGCACAGGCGCTTGAAAAAGCGGGCGTGACTTTATTAAATACCGGCATAGGCTGGCACGAAGCGCGTGTGCCGACCATCGTAACTTCTGTGCCGCGGGCGGCATTTGCCAGCGTTTCAGGACGTTTAAAGCAAGCTGTGAAGATACCTGTCATTGCGTCCAATCGTATCAATATGCCTGCCGAGGCGGAGCAAATTATCGCCAGTGGCACAGCCGATATGGTATCAATGGCGCGTCCCTTTTTAGCCGACCCTGAGTTTGTTACTAAGGCCGCGCAAGGGCGGGTTGACGAAATCAATACCTGTATCGCCTGCAATCAAGCCTGTCTCGATCATACTTTTTCCAATCAGCGCGCGAGCTGCCTCGTCAATCCGCGTGCGGCACACGAAACCGAATTGCAGTATCGCAAAAAGACAGTGACAAAGCGAGTTGCGGTAGTCGGTGCCGGCCCGGCGGGACTGTCCGCTGCGACGGTGGCGGCCGAGTGTGGCCATGAGGTGACTTTGTTTGATAGTGCGCTGGAAATCGGTGGACAATTTAAAATCGCGATGCAAGTTCCGGGCAAAGAAGAGTTTAAAGAAACCCTACGCTATTTTAAGAAACGTCTGCAAATAACCGGAGTTCAACTCGCATTGGGACAAAGGGTTACTCAAGCAGAATTATTGGCTCAAAATTTTGAGCACATCATCATTGCCACGGGAATTACGCCACGTAAGCCGAGTATTGAAGGCGTGGATCATGCCAAGGTGCTCTCTTACCTTGATGTCTTGCTACACAAAAAAACAGTCGGGAAAAAGGTCGCGATTATCGGCGCAGGGGGCATCGGTTTTGATGTGGCCGAATACTTGTTACATGATACAAATACGAGCCTGCCGATTTCATTGCCCACTTGGTTGCGTGAATGGGGCATCGATTTAGAGGCGAAAGAGCACGGCGGCTTGGTGCAAGCGGAAGCGCCGCATCCACTACGGGAAATTGTTTTGCTACAGCGAAAAGCCAGCAAAGTTGGTGCAGGACTCGGTAAGACCTCAGGTTGGGTGCATCGCGCTGTTCTTCAGCGGAATGGGGTGAAAATGTTGGCAGGTGTGGACTATCAAAAAATTGATGATCAGGGCCTGCATATCACGGTGGGTGGCCAGGCACAGATTTTGGATGTGGATCATGTCATCATGTGCGCGGGGCAGGAATCTTTGACCGAGCTCATGCCTGCGCAACAAAGTGAACAAGGCCCGCGTTTTCATAAAATTGGTGGCGCGGCCTTGGCATCGGAATTGGATGCGAAACGCGCCATCAAAGAAGGCGCGGTACTGGCAGCTTCCTTATAGAGAATCCGGGAATGGCTCAGAGGCTAAGGGTAAATAGATATCCGTAATTAATTCATTCTCGGCGATGTCGGGAAAAAAATTGAGTCGCTGTAGAAAAAGTGGGAACTCGCGCAAACACTTCCCGCTTTGGGGTAGCCAAACGGCATACAAAAACTGAATTGCCGCCTCTAAGCCCTCATCAGAACCCAGCAAACGCAAACGTGCGCAAGACCCTTGTGGGATTTCCTTGACGATGATTTTGCTGTGCTCACTGACAAAACCTGAGTCGACTTGGCTTACGAGATCGAAACGGAAATTTTCCGCTTCGACTTCATCAGGATGCTGGTAGAGAAAATTGAATGTGGCGTAGCGTGCAGGTGATAACTTGCATTTTTTTCGCCATTCAATGAACTCACGTATCGACTGCGCCAGCAACTGAGGATTTCCTCGATGTTGATAGACAGCGACGGGTGTGGCTTTGAAATCGATCAGTTCGATCTGCTCTATTTTAAATGTCGGTGACATGTGCGTTTTCCTGAGTTGGGTGAGTGCATTTAAGCGCGAATGCCAAGGCTCCCATAAAGGCGACTTCCTAAACGCTGAAGGCGATTGACCCGTGTGCTTCTTGAAAGCACGAGAAAAGCTCTCAGGCTCTTCATAGCCATGATCTAGCGCTATATCGATCACTTTCTTTTCACGACGAAAAGCCAATTGTGCTGCAGCGCTTTTCATGCGACACAGCTGCACATAAGCAAAGCAGCTAATGCCAACACTGGCCGTAAATTGTCGATGAAAATGAAACTGCGAATGCGGAAAGACCCCCACCACACTCAATTCTTCTACAGACAAGTTCTCATCGAGATGCGTGTCGATGTAAGCTAAGACTTCTGAAAAGCGATTTTGTTGGTATAGGGTGGCCGTCACGATGATCTCCTTGGAGTACGCAGAATAAAGAAGGCGGGGCGTAAGCGCATGACATAACTTGCTCCGCTCCTACTTTATTTTTGTTCGCACCCATGGAAAATCTCGGTTGAACAAATTCGTGTTTCCCTGAGCGTAAAAAAAGCCAGTCACAGACTGGCTTTTTTGATGCTGCTAAATTGAGCGACTATTTTGCAGAAGCTTCCGCTGACGCGGCAGCTGCTTTTACTTCGGGCTCTTTAAATTTTGCGCCACCTGCGTTGGCCATATACACCATGGCGCGCGCAACTTCTACATTATCCAAGTCGGCATTGCCGCCTTTAGGAGGCATGGCG
>JAHFQV010000172.1 GCA_023259175.1 Oxalobacteraceae bacterium
GCGCGCCGATCGCACTGTCAATCTTAATTCCACAGCGATTCTTAGCCGACGTAATTAAAGAAGATACCGCCGAAGTTCAGATACCCATCAACACAAACACCACGGCAAATCCGCAAGCCCACCCCACCCCACCCAAAGCCCCGCGCTGGTGGCTATGGGCAAGCCTAGGCTTAGCCTTAATTTTACTAAGCGCCATGATCGTATCGCTGTTCCGAACCATGCGCGCTAAGACTTTAGACTAGGCTTCGTCACAAAAATTTTTCTATCTAGGGCCGAATTCTTCCTTTTCGGCTATGTCACCTCAACGCAATTTTTGATAGTTCCAACATAAAAGAGACACAAATAAACACCCCCACATATAATATTGGCTAAACAACACAAATTAACGATCACAAACGCCTTAAAAAAAACAACTAAACCATCCGATTTCTACCCAACACCCTAAAATAACAAATCCTTGCTCACCATGCGATATTCAACCTTACTCTTGATAGTTTCCCTTTGCGCGCTCGCACCGCAGGCGCTCGCTCAAGAGAACAATACTGCTGCGAAAAAATCCGTATCCCCAAGCTTTAACCGTACACCTACACTCCCCAAATGGGCTCAGCCACTAGCAGAAATGCCTGAATCAAAAAGCGCTGAGCCCATCGTCGTCCGTTTAGATGAAACTCAAGCGGTGCTCAGCACAAATTCTGCTTACCTTATCAATCGCGCCATACAGGTGAATGAGAAAAATTCGCTCGCTGTGATTGGGCAATTTGGGATAGATTACTACCCCATCTATCAAAAACTCGCAGTGCATCGCATCAGTTTAATCCGCGATGCAAAGGTCGTCGATCGTCTCTCAAGTGTCAGCATTCGGCACCTACAGCGGGAGACATCGATGGAAAGCGGCATGTACGGTGGCGCAACAACCGTACAATTTTTAATGGATGACGTCCGAGTCGGCGATACCTTATGGATCACTTACACCGTTGAAGGGGAAAATCCTGTCTTCGAAAAAAAATGGTCAAGTGAATTTCACTGGGACAGAAATACGCCGATTGAGAAACGTCGCGTGACCATTTTACATCCGAAAAATCGTCCGGTTTATTGGAAGCAATTGGGCGATTTCAAAACCACTGAACTCAAACCACAATATGATCAATTCGGTGATACGGAACGTATCCGGTTTGAGGAAAACGATATTGAACCAATCGAATCCGAACCATCAATTCCTAGCGACTATATTCCTGTTCGCGTACTGCAGTTTTCCGAGTACAAAAATTGGCATGAAGTTGCCGTTTGGGCCGAAGGCCTTTTCCCGAAAGTTCGCGGGAGCATTGAGCTAAAAAAACTTGCTCAGCAATTTGGGCAAAAAAAAACACCGATGGAACAAGTGAGTGAAGCACTTCATTGGGTTCAAAATGAAGTGCGCTATTTCAGTGTTTCAATGGGTGAAAACTCTCATCGCCCGCAACTTCCAGACGTGGTATTAAAAAAGCGATATGGCGATTGCAAAGATAAGTCGTATTTACTCGTCAGTTTACTCAACGAGCTAGGAATAGAAGCACAGCCAATCTTACTTTCCGCACATGCGGGTAAATTGCCGGCAAAAACTTTAGCGGCACCAAGTTGGTTTGATCACGTAATTGTCGCAGTCAAAATTGAGGGCAAATTATTTTACGTCGACCCAACGGTGAGCGGGCAAAATTTGGCAGTGGATAAAATCACCCCCCCTTTTCCCGATGCCAAAGTACTCGCTGCAAGCGCTAGTGCAAACGCATTACAAACACTTCCAAGCCGGGTAATAGATCTTGTTCTAGTCGAGGAACATATGGATATCACGATACCGTCTGCCAACTCAGATGCGATTTTAAAGGCAACGAACATTTACCGTGGTGAATTCGCAGAATGGGCGAGGCAAAATTTTCCAAGTCTCTCATCGAAAGAACTAAAGCGGTCTGTCTTGATGCAATTTGAAAAGCAATACCCTGGCATCAGTCTCAACAACAATATTGAACTCAAAGATAATAGAGACGAAAATCAATTCGCTGTGTCAGCGGAATTAAAACTTCCAAACCCATTAACAAAAAAAGGATCTCAGTACGAGATTACTTACGAATCAAAAATTTTTCAAAATTCCTTGGGAATACCCGAAAAAATAACGCGAAATTTCCCGCTCGAATTACCAAACATTAACTACCACGCGCAATATTATTTAGAGATTCATTGGCCCGATACAGTACGCGACTATAAAACACCCGTGGCAAAAGTCGTACGGACACCATTCTTTGACGCCTATGAAGAAACGGCATTCATGGGAAACACGAGGATTCTCTTCACTGACTTTAAAGTAAAACGAAATGTGGTGGAAGCTGAACTTATTCCCGCTATGCAAAAAGAAGCTCGCGAGTTAAATCCGTTTGGAACTGGCGAATTTTCAGTAGCCGAGGAAGATCTACAAGAACAAACTCACAGTGCATTAAGTTACCGTGAGCTAGATACCATGCAACTGATCGGATTGATCGACACAATCAACAAAACAGAAATGCATTTAGACAATCCTGATGAGTTGAAAGGCATATGCCATTTTTTCTCAAATATTCCCTACCTAGCAGATTTCATGGGCGAGGATACAATTCGGAGAAATATAGAATTAGAAAAGACCCTAATTACAGGCAAGCTTTCTGCGCTAAAAAAATGCATTCCTGGACTAACTATGTCGCGCGGAGATTTCCAAGATACCGTGACAACGATAATTCAAGACAAAGGGAATATTGGTGATGAGTCGCAACAGAAAGATCTCGCTTGGGCGTATTTCTATCTACAGAAAAACGCCGATGCCATTAAGACCCTAAGCCGCTCTTTTGAAGGAAAAGAAAACGCAAATAAGCAAGCGACAAATAGCTTAGAATTTGCCGATGCGTTAGCGCTATATCAGCGATCAAAGACCGATACGGGTGAGTTAATCAAGAAATTGAGATTTGGTTTTGATAAAAATGTATGGCCGTACTCTATCATCGCCATGCAACTCAATGAAATCTCCATTCAAGAGTTAATCTCGTCATTACAAAAGATGTCTCCTTCATCAAAGGAAATCGCATCCAGCGATGCTTGGTATTACATCGGTCAAAAATACATGGCCATGGGCGAGCCAGCGCTAGCAAAAGAGGCCTATTCAAAAGTGATTGAAAGCGGAATCAGGAGTTCGTCTAGCTATCGATACGCGCAAATTGAAATGCTACTGATGGATGCGAACGAAAAAGATTATTTTGAAGGAAATCGTTATTTAGCGCTTAATCAGTACGATAAGGCTGTGAACAGCTTTCGTGCAAGCGCCGCCAGCGGTTTCATAAAAGGTAAATATGAACTTGGGAAGGTCTACTATTTCGGTGACTACGGTAGTACGCGACGCAATTATGATGAAGCTTTTAAATTGTTTGAGGAAGCTGCAAACGCAGGGCATCCAGGCGCTGAAAATTTTTTGGGCAATATGTATCTTGATGGAAAAGGCGTTAAAGTTGACAGAGCAAAATCGATTGTGTGGTATATGAAAGCCGCTGCAGCGGGAGATAAGCATGGACACTACAATTTAGGAAATGCTTATTTAAAAGGTACACCACTCCCGCAAGACAATGCACAAGCGTTCGCACACTATTTGATTGCAGCCGAAAAGGGGCATGAAAAAGCTCAAGCTGAACTTGCGATCCTCTATGCCAATGGGGAAGGCACCAAATTAGATTTCCATCAAGCGTATCGGTGGAGCTTACTGGCCAGCCTGCGAGGCGAAATTAAGGGCTTACTTCAAATAGCTGCAC
The DNA here is from genome assembly GCA_023259175.1 of Oxalobacteraceae bacterium. Taxonomy (GTDB): domain Bacteria; phylum Pseudomonadota; class Gammaproteobacteria; order Burkholderiales; family Burkholderiaceae_D; genus Undibacterium. The sequence goes on from JAHFQV010000172.1 coordinate 3,801, forward strand.
TTTATGCGACCGGAAACGGTGTCAAAAAAGACGGGAAGCGCGCCATCTCGTTTTATGAAGAAGCAGTGAGCCAAGGCAGTACCCAAGCCATGTTCAATCTCGGCGCTTTATATCAAAATGGTTTTGGGGTGGAAGTCGATCATAAGCTCGCCTTCGAATGGTATCAAAAAGCAGTAAGCAAAGGACATATTGAAGCAATGGCGGCACTTGGGTATATGTACCAATATGGATTAGGCGTGCAGAAGTATGAAGAGAAAGCTGCATCACTTTATAAGAGTGGTGCAATGTTTGGATCGCCTGAAGCGCTCTATAGGCTTGGGCTGGCACATAAGGAAGGTATGGGTACAACCCTTGACACAAAACGAGCTGTTGAATACCTTCTACTGGCCGCTACAAAGGCGCATAAAGGTGCCATTGATGCCCTTGAAAACGGCGATGAGAATTTTCGCCGGGTCATTGAGCTACAACAAAAAGAAACCGAGGAACGTGATGCAAAGCTTGGTGCCGATGGCGATGCACCAACACTGTATGACCTAGGACTCAAATATAACAAAGGTCGAGGTGTTAAGAAAAACTATCTTGTGGCCGCCACGTTTTACAATAAAGCAGCGGATCTAGAATATCCATTGGCGCAGAATAATCTCGGCGACATGTATGAACTTGGACAAGGATTACCGATCGACTATGAAAAAGCGATTTCCTTGTATAAGAAGGCAGCAAATGCTGAGCATTACTCTGGCTTTAATAGCCTTGCGTCTATGTACGAGCGAGGCGTCGGCATGAAAAAAAACCCCTATCTTGCCTATGTGTATTACACAATCGCATCAAAGCTGCGCCAGTCTCTCTACGGCCGTAGTGAAAACATCGCAAATCTATTAACACGAGAGCAAATTGAAAAAGCCGAAGCTGTTGCTGGAGCGTGGAAAAAGGGAATGTTACTTCCCACAGACGAAGATTAAGAATTATTGATTCATGCGAGACAAAGAACAAATCTAACAAATGCCGTACTAGGGAAGCGCGGATTTATTTAGTATGCGAGTTCGAGTTCAAAATTGGATGAGTTTATTCGCTTGTCTGTTTCGCTGACATTTCAAAAGAAGTTGTTCTATTTTAGGAGGCAATGATGTCCCGTGAAATAACAGTAATTCTAAAGAATGAAAAACCTGCGCACAAGTCCATCTTTTCTAGGGTCTTAACTTTTGTGAATGATCTGATCAAATCGCCTTTATTCGGGTTCGCATTTGGCGCAAGTATCGTGACAGCCACACCAATTATTGAGAAGTGGAAAACTCCCAACGAAATTTTGAAAGCACGTCAAGAACTGGAAAAATCGAAAGAGGATGCCGCGATCATTGCACCCTTTATAGCCAATTTAGACTCAAGTCATCCAGGTAAATTTGAAGGTAAGCCCTCCACAAACCCCAATCTATTCAAGCAGCAAGTTCAATGTTTAAATTCTGTTGCTGGAAATTCCAAGGAAGTAGTGCTTCGTAGTCGGCGAGGGTTTGTGCTGTGGGGATG
>JAHFQV010000173.1 GCA_023259175.1 Oxalobacteraceae bacterium
TTACTGCGCCCACGCCGGGTACAGTACGCAAACGCTTCATCACGGTATGGTCCACAAACCAACTTACCTCCTCTACGTCACTCGGCAATTGCCCAGAAACCGCTGCCACGTCTTTAGGGGGCTCAGGAGAAACGACATACGTTTGAATCACGCGCCCTGCGGTTGGAATCTTACTCACAATCGGATCACGCATTTCACTGGGTAAATCAGCACGCACCGTGGCCACCGCATCACGCACCTCATTGACGGCATCGGAAATCGATTTTTCTAAAATGAATTCAACCGTGACGTTCACATCGCCATCTAAGACATTGGTGTAGACATTTTTTACGCCTTGCAAGCCGGCCACCGCATCTTCGATTTTGCGAGCGACTTCGGTTTCCAATTGCGCCGGTGCAGCACCGGGCAAACTCGCACTCACGATCACCAACGGCAATTCAATATCGGGAAAATCCTGCACAGTGGTACTGCGAAACGCCAATATCCCTGCCAAACTCAGCAGGGCAAAAAGCATAATTGCAGGGATGGGGTTTTTAATCGAAAGCGTCGAGAAATTCATGGCATTCCCTATCTGTGAGCGGGCGCAAGACTAGTCGCAACTGGAGCCAGTGCGACACGAACAAGGTCGCCTTCATTTAAGAATCCCGCACCGCTATCAACAATAGGTACGCCCTCTTGCAAGCCACTCATGATTTCCAACAATTCTAATCCACCCACCAAGGCACGGCGGCCAGTTTGTACTTTTTGCCGTGTCACATGCTGATCAGCACGGAGCACAAATACATAGCTAAAACCGTCACGCACAACGACTGAGGACTGTGGAATCGCGAGCGCATTGGAATGACCCAAAACAAATTCACCGTGGGCAAACATGCCCGGTTTAAGCGCTGTTTTCAGCGCCGTGGCGCTTTTCGTGTTCGCGCTCAACAAGGTGTGCAAAACATCGACATAGACCAGACCAGAACGGGTTTGCGCATCAACCGTGGGGGCAACCACGCGGACTTTTCCTTTACTCACGTCGCCATTCGGCGCAACGATATTCGCCTCCATCCCTTGACTCACACGACTGAGTTCACTCGATGAAAGTTCAGCGCGCCATTCGAGCCGACCTTGTCGCAGCATTTTAAAAAGTTCGCCGCCATTGCCAATGACTGCACCCAAATTGGCACTACGGGCGGAAATCACGCCGGTATCAGGTGCCAGCACTTGGGTATGCTTTAAACGCAAATGCTGAACATCCAAATTCGCTTTCGCCGCAGCGACACGTGCTTTGGCCGTTTGTTCAATTGTGAGGTATTGAGCGATCTGTTGTTTGCTGATCGCACCGCTGCTTTGCAATCCGCGGGCGCGATCGGCATTGTGGGTAGCTTCATCAAAACTCGCTTCAGCTTCCGCCAGCCCTGCTTGCGCTTGTGCCACATCCGCTTTCACAGTCTCGCTCGCAAACTTGGCCAGCACATCGCCGCGCCTCACATGATCACCGACATTCACCCGCAGTTCCTCGATACGCAAACCATTGGCTTCACTCCCAATACTCGCTTCCTGCCATGCTGCAATACTGCCATTTGCGACCAAGCGATTGGGCATACTCACGGTTTTTGCTTGCGTCACGGTGACGGTCAAACTTGGCTTCTGTACGCTGGACTTATTTGTTTTATCTGACTGAGAAAAAACAGCAGGTGCCAGCACAAGCAGCCCCAAGCAAAATCCCAAACCCAAACGCCTTCCTTTTAAAATCATCAGCATCATTCACCTCTTTCTACTCAATTTCAATCAATTCCTATCGTCGTCACGCACTAAGACCACATTTTCACCCATGAGTTCTCACGCCACATCGCCCAGCACGATTGCAGTAAATTTGAATTTGGATCAATCGCTGAAGGGGAAATTCGGAGAAGTCAGTCGCGAAGACTTTATATTCTGCGGCAGGCGAAAAAAAGCAGGTGCGGGACGATTTTTTCATCCCCGCACTCTAGCATACAATTAAGTTTCTAATGAATATGGCTTAGGCAAAATATCACGGCACCATGACCACCGCCAGCGGCACCTAAGATAGTCCTGCTGGTGCGCTCAGTATCAGGCTTTAGAGGTTTGCGGGTTCAGGCGAAGATTGGGATTTTTCGCTTCTTTTTTCACGCCATGCAGCAGTAAGCATATTCACGGCAACAAGCAAAACCACGCTCAATACCAGCCAACGCAAACTCGCCAAAGGTAATTCCTTTACCAAAAACGCCGCCAGAAAAACTGCTGGAATACCGCCTAAACAGATGCCCAATGCAGCCGATACTTGGTATTGCCCATTCCGACAAAATCGCATACTGCTAAGCGGCATTAAAAATGCGCAAGAGCCCATCATGATGGGAAACGCCGCCAATGGACTCATCCCTAAAAGACTCACTAAAATCATACAAGGTGCATATAAGCCTATTCCCAAAGGCATCAACACCCCCAACACGAAATTGCCGATCACGCCTGCGCCCCAGTACCAGCCTTTTAAACCCAAAGCATCATGTCCTTTCGGCAGCCAACCGAGCATGGATGCTAGCATGATCAATGCAGCCAATAGGAGCGCAAACCCCATCACCACTCGAATCTGAAATCTTGGCAGGCGTTTAGCCAAACCAGACCCCAGCCACGCTCCGACCCCTGCACTCAAAATCATGGGCAACAAAGTACTCGCCTCCACATCCACCAAACGAATAAATATTAATGCCTGCGCCACCGTCGCCAAGGTATGGCCGACATTCAAAGTACCCGGTAATAATTCATCTGGCACGCGTTTGCTTAAGCGAAGTAACACCGTGGTCGGCGCAAACGAACCAATACCCAAGGTATCAAAAAAATCGGTGACCGCACCAATCGCAATTTCAGTTAAATTCGGCCAAGACCAAGCTTGTCCTGTTTGTCGCCTACGCCAAAGTGAATGCGCCCAAGCGATAGCGAATACCACTGCCAGTAAAGAAAAAACTAGGAAAAGTAAATTGGCTAAATTCAAGTCCGAACGTGTATCGACTGCGCATCCACTTAAGAACACCGGCGCGCAAGCAACATACGCGAAACACGAAGCTTGACGAAGAAAACCAAAACCCGCGTGAGCTGAGGGATTTGAGCGAATGGGTGCAGCAGAAATAGGATCTGGTTTTAACATGGCTTCAAACACTCAATTAAATATTAAATTAATATATCCAATCAAAGTGTACCCGCAATGCGCGTTCACTAGCAAGCGGAAAGCAATATTTCAGTCTAGAATGAAGTTTGTCAGCTTAGGATAATTCCCTGCACATAGGCGATCTAGCTTTCTGGGTGTGCCCTACCCTGAACTGTACTGAACCGTAGCGCGCTAAGCCATCGCTGTTCGCGCTACGAAATTCATTATGTCTCGGTTCAACAAGACACAGGCTTTAGACAGATCAACACAAAAGTCACGATGAACAGCACAAGAATTTTTCACCGACTCCTATTGGCGCTAGTCATTTTGACCTTGCTATCGCTGTACGCCCAAGCGCATTGGATGCAGCGTGTCTGGCGCTTTGATCAAAACCCAAAACTCAATTTTTCTGCCATCGATGATAGGCCAGAGGGCGGCAACAGCGTTGCTATCGTAAAACGTAATGCAGACGGCATCTCAATGGACTGCGAGATCAAAGTCGGCTACGCATGGCCCTTCTGTGAACTCGCCATCGAACTTGCGCCCGAACAGACTGGCATCGACTTAGGCCAGTTCGATACGCTCAATTTACAGTTGGAAGCAGAAGGCTTAGGCAAACCACAGGCGCTCCGCATTTTTTTGCGCAATTTTAATCCAGCCTATTCAAAATCGAATTTGAGTCCTACGCTTAAGCCTCATGAAATCGTATTTACACCGCATGATGCCGGACCATTAGCGCGCATTCGATTGACACAATTTATGGTCGCGTCTTGGTGGATGCAAGAGCACCCATCTAGCATAGCGCACTTGGGTCCGGAACTAGAGCACGTTACCACCATGAGTATCGCAACCGCGGGAAATATGCCAATCGGATCACACCATATTGTTTTCAAACGTGGCGAATTCGTAGGGCAATGGATTTCCGATGCGAATTTTCGGCTCATCATCATCTTCATTTGGATTGCGGCCATACTGCTGTATCTCGCTTGGGCTTGGTATCGCTCGAATTTCGATTTACACCAAACCGATAAATTACGACTCGCACTCAAAGCGAACAACGAAATTTTGGAAACTCGAGTGGAAGAAAGAACCCGTGCGCTGGCAGCTAGCAATGCGCGCCTGATTGAAACCCTACAAAACCTAGAGGGTGCAAGACACGAACTTGTACAAAGTGAGAAAAACGCGGCGCTCGGCAGTCTCGTTTCCGGTGTCGCCCATGAACTTAATACGCCGATTGGCAATGCAGTCTTGGTGGGCAGCACTTTGCAAGAATCGATAGAGCAATTGCAGGCTTCGTTGGGCGCAAGCTTGACAAAAAAATCGCTCACGGACTACATCGACAAGACCCATTTGGGTACGCAAATCCTGAATCAAAACCTCAAGCGTGCCGCTAATTTAATTACCAATTTCAAACAACTTTCGGCCGATCAACAATCCGAGCAAAAACGCGTTTTTCTATTGTCTGACATAGTCGAAGAAACCCGCTTGGCAATGCATCCTAAATTACGTCAAACTGCGCATCAGTTGAAGATTCAACTTGACGATACGATTAGCTTAGACTCCTATCCCGGCCCCATCAGTCAAGTCATCATCAATCTCATTAATAATGCGCTGCTACACGCCTTCGACGGTATAGAACAAGGTCACATGCTACTCGAGAGTTTTGCGATAGACGAAGACAGTATTGCGATTCATTTTAGCGACGATGGCCTTGGCATTCCAGCCTCGACCTTGCATCGCATTTTTGAGCCATTTTTTACGACAAAATTGGGGAAAGGCGGTAGTGGACTCGGCATGCATTTGGTCTACAACATCGTTACCCAACAATTGGGCGGAAAGATACTTGTACTTTCTGGAAAAACCACACGAGGAACCCGAATAGAAATACAAATTCCCCGGGTCGCACCTACTCAAACGCAGACCGCCATCAAAATCGGCGTTCCAGCCGATGTCATTGACGATTACAGACACTTTGTCAAAGGTCGAAACCTAGACGAAATCGCCCATTTTGACGAACCAAGTTGTCGTCGTGATGTGTTTGAGTTCGCACTTTTTTTACGCACACTGCAACAGCATTTTCCCTCGGCACAAATGGAATTAATTATTATTGACTCTTATGCTCAAGGTCTGGATTTGTTAGAAAAAAAGGTCATTACCGCGCTTGGCAC
>JAHFQV010000174.1 GCA_023259175.1 Oxalobacteraceae bacterium
TTTTATGCTTGCAGGAATCTTTTAGAAAAGAAATTTAGTCGATAACTAAATTAAAACCTTTATCGCCATCTAGTAGCAGGCTAAAATGAGCGCTTTGGATTTGAACCATTTAGCTTGCATGCGCAAACAGCCTCAAATTTTAATCATAGATGATGATCCCGATGTTGCGATTGCGGCGCAGATGTTGTTGCGTCGGCGCTATTCGGATATTCGCCTGTTGCACGACCCAGCACAGCTCAGTTTGATACTGGAACAACAGGTGCCTGATGTTGTGTTGCTGGATTTTAATTTTACCGCGGGGCGTACTGATGGCAGTGAAGGTTTGTCGATTCTGGATTTGCTAGCCAGCCAAAAAAAGCCGCCCGCGGTGGTTGCCTTGACAGCGTATGCCGATGTCCCTTTGGCGGTCGAAGCTTTGAAACGAGGTGCCTGCGATTTCATCACGAAACCTTGGGATAATGTGCGTCTCTTGGCCGCGGTTGAAACTGCTTTGGCGCGCCGTACTGTCGTGCCGAGTACCGGCGCTTTGAGTATGCTGATGGGGCAGTCGCTTGCGATGTGTCAATTGCGTTCGATGATCGCCAATGTCGCACCAACTGAAGCCAATGTGATGATACTGGGCGAGAATGGGGTGGGTAAAGAATTAGTCGCTCGAGCGATTCATTTGGCATCGCCACGTCATGGCGCGAATTTTTTGGCAGTTGATATGGGCGCGATTCCAGAATCAACAATAGAGAGTGAACTATTTGGACACCGAAAGGGCGCATTTACGGACGCGAAAAGCGATAGGCTTGGGCGTTTTCAAGCGGCAAAAGGCGGCGTGCTTTTTTTAGATGAGATCGCAAACTTGCCTCTGACGGGACAAGCAAAATTATTGACCGTGCTGGAAAGACGCGAGGTGACACCAATTGGTATTGATCAAGCTGAGCGTATTGACGTGCGTATTGTGAGCGCGACCAATTTACCCGAAGTGAAATTATTCGATCCCAATCTATTTCGTACTGATCTTTTGTTTCGCTTAAATACGATCGTCATTCGTGTGCCTGCTTTGCGTGAACGTGCCCAAGACATTCCAGAACTGTTGGCGCATTATTTGCAACACTACCAGACACAATATCACAAGCCTAAACGACCCATTGAAGCGTCGGCCGCGGCGCAATTATATGGACATTCTTGGCCGGGTAATGTGCGTGCATTGCGGCACGCGTGTGAACGTGCGGTGATTTTGAGTACAAGCACAGAATATAGCTTTGAGGATTTTGGCCTAAGTAGCTTAGCCTCTATCCACACTGATGTCAGTCAATTGCAACAGACACCTTTGAAAATACTCGCTGCAGAGGTGAAAAGCGAAAGCCTTAAACTGAGCGAAATGGAAAAAGAGGCCATTACCAATGCGATTGCGCAAGCACAGGGCAATATCAGCCATGCGGCAAAATTGCTAGGCTTAAGTCGCGCTGCTTTGTATCGTAAGCTAGAAAAACATGCCTTATGAGCGAGTCAAGAGCTTATTTCAGAAAATGTTTTTTGGGGCTGCTGCTGATGCTTGGCGCGGCGGGCAGTGCGACCTATGTTTGGATCGCACCTGATGTCGTTCAGACGATACGCTTGCTCATCGTAAGTGGTATTTTTGCTTTACTGGGCATGTTTTTGTTTGCGCATAGTCTGCAGCAGCTCTATCGCTTAAGTGCAAAATTAAGTCTACCTATGCCCGAGATTGTGCCGAATATTCCGCGCGATGCGATGCAACAGCAGAGAGAATTTCTTTGTCTTGAAAATCGACTTGAACATTCGCCTATCGCTTTGTTTTCAGTTTCAAATGGCGTCGAACCCAAGCTTGTGCAAGCGATCAATGGAAACGCGAGACGTTTGATTGCACCTGGTCGTGCCACCCAGCCGCAAGCCTTGTTTGAGTTACTTAAAGCGCAGAGTGTTGGTAAACGCAGTCTTATTTTATTTGAGACTGAGCAAGGTATAGAGCGTGCCTTGCTGTCCTGCTCCAGCGTTTCGATTGGTGGCGCTGCGGAGCTCATGATTGCTCTGATGCCGGTAGAAAGTGAATTGCAACTCGAGGCACAAAATGCTTGGTTGAAGTTGATTCATGTATTGACCCACGAAATCATGAATTCACTCACTCCCGTTACCTCGCTTTCACGCACAGCCCATGAACTGGTCATCGAAAATAAACCGCAACTTTCCGACATTGATTTTCAAGATTTGAGTATGTCTTTAGATGCGATTAACCGGCGCGCACGCGGCTTGGCCGATTTCGTCAGTAGTTATCGAAGTTTGTCTAATTTGCCCGAAGCGACACCTAGTCGAGTGAGTATAGAGGCACTGTTTGCCCGCCTGTCGGCTTTGGTTGGCACAGCTTGGCAGGCGCGTGGTGGCAGGATAGAGTGTGTGTGCGAGCCAACGACTTTAGAGGTGATGGTTGACGAAGCTCAACTTGAACAAGCTTTGATTAATTTGATGAAAAATGCAGCCGAAGCAACCCAACATTTAGCACAACCAGAATTGCGTTTGCACGCAAAACTGGTGCGTGGTTCCAGATTGCGATTGGAAGTGAGCGACAATGGCCCGGGCGTTCCTGAGGATTTAATCGCTCAGATTTTTACGCCTTTTTTTTCAACCAAGGAGAAAGGCAGTGGCATAGGATTAGCCTTGGTTCGTCAACTCATACAAGGTAATGGTGGAACGGTGCGTTATGCGCATCGTGTGCAAGGCGGTGCGCAGTTTATTGTGATGATTTGAGAATGGATTTGAATTCGGCACGATATTAGCCCGGCTTCAAGCTGAACTATTGAATACGTACCTCGCCGTAGCGTACCTGTAGTCGTAACTCGGTAGTGGCTGCACTGAACACACCTTCGCCTGGTTTGTTTACATAATTTGCCTGTGCGCCTACCACCATTTTGCGTTCCACGGCGACGTTTGCAAGTGCCACCTCATTGCGTATGCCGCCGACCGCTACACGCGCAGAAAATGTCGAACATAGCTGATTAAGCTGCGCGCCAGAGACCTTGATTGTGCCTGCATTTAAAACTAAATTGTGGGACGCATTGGGTGGAAGTTTTAAAGAGAAAATACTGCCTTCGCGATAACCATTTCCATGACAGTTTTTGGTGTGGGTTACGCTTACACTATGTTTTTTTTCCTCGACCACGATTTCAGGTTGACATTGACCCTGTGCTTGTAAAGTGAGTTGGTAAGCCTGCTGGCTCGGCAGCTCGGCAAATTCCACATTGACTGTTCCTTCATCAATATGGATTTCAAAAATTTGGGCGTGGGACATAGCTATTTTTCCTGATGTGAGTACGACGAATAAAATGGCCTGCGTTAGTGTAATTTTGAGCGTCATTATGCTGCCAGCGGCTCCGGCAGAACCGCGGGTGATTCGATATTCCAAGCCTGTTCGAGTTTGGCTATTTTGTAGCGATAGTAGAACACACAACCTGCGAAAGTGAGTATGTGAGCCGCTGATTCAGCGTAGGCCGCGTAAGTTGTGCTGTTGCCGATGAAATGTAAAACCAGAACCATCGGCAGTAAATTTGAAAGATACATAGACCAAAACGTAAGCAGCATGGTGCCTTTGGTGTCGCCCATCCCGACCACCGCGAAAATATAGGGAAATGAGGCGATTAAAAATGCCCACGGCAAACTAGAGATGCGGATGTAACTCAATACACTCGCTGCTTGTGATGGGCTCACCGCTAAACGCTCAACCAGGAACGGTGCAAAAATAATGGTGAGCGCACCGACACCGAGCGCTACTAGTAAAACCCGTTTGCACATCCAATCCACTCCTGCTTTGACATTGGCTAAATTCCTTGCACCGAAGTTTTGTGCGGTGAAAGGAATGAGGGCGGCAACCATACCCACTAACAGTGAGTGGAAAAACCCCATCACATACTGAGCGGCGGTGACCGCTACGATGGTACTGGCTTCGTAGTAAGAGATGACGATAAAAAATAGGAAGAAGGAAAAATTCAGTGAGAATCCATTGATGGTTTCTGCGACCGCTAATTTAAACATGGCACGGTTCTCGGAGTAACCTCGTGCAGGCCAGAATGCGATTCCTATCCGGTAAGGGAAGTTGCGAAAGTCCCTGAGTAATACAAACAAGCCGCTACAACAAGCAATCAACATCGCGACAGCGGTCGCCTGTACCACATTGAAATCATAACGAATTGCCAGCACGATGAGCAGTGGTGTGCAGAGCATATCAACGACAAAATTTACTACTTGAAAGCGCACCATCATACCGGTATCGCCGGCCAGTTTTGAGAGTAAGCTGCTGTAGATGTTGAGCAGAATAAAAATATAGCCTATCCAAAGAACATTCAAATATTTTTTTGCTTGCAGCTTGATAAATTCATCGACACCAAACACGGACAAGAGTTGCTGGCTCAGCAGATCACCGAACACAGAGACACATAGACCTAAAATGAGACAGAGGCCGAATCCGTAATTGATAAGATGACTGGCGTTGGCGTGATCCTTGCGGCCATAAGCCTGATTGGCATAGATATACACGGCCGATAGTAAGCCCGTAAATGCCGCCGCGAGAACTCCAACGACTAGGCTTACCAAGCGGAAAATTTCGGGTAGGTGTTGTTCTTTGGATAGAATCGCGAGCCATCCCAAGTTAACAAAGAGACCGATGTGGCTTAAGAGCGTAAAGCCAAGAACGGGCATGGAAAGCCGAAAGAGGTTTTTGTGTACCTCGCTGGAGGTCATATCAATATTGGACATCGCTTGCTTCTTTCTCGGTGTGAATACCGCGTTCGAAAATAATTTCGTTTGCAAAATAAGATGCACCGCTACTGACTTGACGATGCTGGTGATCCGGTAACATCTCTTCGAAGGAAATGTGGGAGAACTCGGCGTTGAAACAGCGGCCTATCATGCGTGTCATGATGGGCGAACAAAAATCAACGAACATTGGTTTTTTTAAATTCCCTGTGTTCCCAGCTAGAACGGCTGAAATCTGATGGCGTCGAACGAAGACACGTTGTGGGAGGCCTAAAGTACGGCGCCATTGATCGAGTCGCAGAAAGTAAGCGAAATTATCTTCCGCATCTTGGCGCAAGGGTAAGGCAGCGTGCGCTATCCACCACTGTTCGCGCGACAAAATCAGGTCGCGATATTTCACCCGTGGAAAGCGAATGACGGGTGTCGGCTCAGATTCAGCGACTAATTTTAGCAAGCCGGAGTGAAATACGAAGCAGCATGGTTCGCTCATTGCCGAAATACGCGTCAATGTTTCTAGTAGACGTGGAAAATGAGACGTATTAAAGAGTGC
>JAHFQV010000068.1 GCA_023259175.1 Oxalobacteraceae bacterium
CCAAATCAGTCTTGGCATAGACCACCAAAGTATCGGCATCGGGACCATTGGTGATCCACATTTTATTACCGTTCAAAACGTAATGATCGCCCTTCAAATCGGCGCGCAGCTTCATGCTGACCACGTCGGAACCGGCATTCGGCTCGGACATCGCCAAGGCGCCGATATGTTCACCGGAAATCAATTTCGGCAGATATTTAGCTTTTTGTTCGGCATTGCCATTGCGATTAATTTGGTTCACGCACAAATTGGAATGGGCGCCGTAAGATAAGCCGACCGAGGCGGAGGCGCGCGACACTTCTTCCATCGCGATGATATGCGCCAAATAACCCATATTGGCGCCACCGTATTCTTCTGAAACGGTCATGCCATGCAAACCCATTTCACCTAATTTGCGCCACAAGTGCATGGGGAATTGATCGTTTTTATCTAATTCAGCAGCCAGCGGCGCAATTTCTGCTGCGGCAAATTGCTGCACAGCTTCACGCAAAGCGGCGATGTCTTCGCCATGATCAAAAGTTAAACCGGGTAAGTGCAACATACTATCCTCGCGTAAAATTGGAAAAAAAGCGGCTGGGGAATGATACTTCCAATTGACGTTAACGTAAACGTCAATTTGTCTCATTCTTGCTTATTTTTTTGTGTTCTTGGCTAGTTTTAACAAGCGTCTACTTTCTGCCTCATGGGTAGAAATCTCGGCCAACATGATTGCGATATCCTCCCTTTGTTGCTCCAGAGAAGCGCGATGCTTCGCCAAGACTTCCAAAAAACTGTGTAATTGAACTTCGGTGTCCTTGGGGGAATCATACATGGTGACCAAATGTTTGATCTCTGACAGACTAAGTCCCAAACGTTTGCCACGCAAGGTCAATTTGAGTTGAGTACGCTCCCGCGCCGAGTAAACGCGATTGCGACCACTCGGACCTTCTCGGGTCGGACTAATCAAGCCTTGGTCCTCATAGAAGCGAATCGCGCGCGGGGTAAGATCAAATTCCTTAGCGAGTTCTGTAATTGTATAAGTAGCCATTTTTCTCAATAAAAATACGTGGAATCCGAATTGAACATACAATCTACCCTGAAATGCAGTTAACGTAAACGTCAATCCCTCAAATTCCTCCGCCTGTCGGACGGAACTTGAAGAGAAATCTTACGGCACCACCTTCACTCCAAGTTTCGACCTGTTAGATTGACCTGCGAATTTAAGTCACGAATTAAGTCACCAATGAATCTCCAAGAACAAGAATTGCACTATCCCTTGAGCGAGCGTATTCCTGAAATCGGGCAAACCATCGAGGTCGCGCCTGGCATTTATTGGTTAAGACAAGGATTACCTTTCGCGCTCAATCATATTAACTGTTGGTTGATCGAAGATGAAATAATGCAAGAGCAGGGTCCGGTCAAAGGCTGGACCGTGGTGGACTGTGGGGTCAATACCGATGCCAGTCGCGATGCCTGGGAAATTTTATTTGGCAATCAAAATACGGGCTTAGCTGGCTTACCAATTTTGCGCGTGATCGCTACCCACTGTCATCCCGACCATATCGGCCTAGCTGATTGGCTGTGTTCGAGATGGAATGCGCCCTTGTACATGAGCGCGGGCGAATACGCTTTTGCACGCATGATGTCGGCGGGCTTGCCGGGCGTGGATGGTCCTGCAATGTTCCCACACTTTAAAAAACATGGTTTTGTCGGCACGGATATGCAAGACAAAATCGGTGAGCGAAAACATTTTTATCCCAAGATGGTGCCCACGGTTCCGACCAGCTACCACCGTCTATCAGAACACGAAATGCTCCGCATCGGACAATACGAATGGCGCATTATCACCGGCTTTGGACATTCACCCGAACACGTTTCCCTCTATTGCGCAGCCCGCAAAGTACTGATCTCGGGCGACATGGTACTCCCACGCATTTCGACCAATGTGTCGGTGTTCGCGGTAGAGCCGGAAGCCAATCCGGTACAACAATATCTCGACTCGCTGGATAAATACCGTCCACTTCCCGAAGACGTATGGGTATTGCCTTCCCATGGCAAACCCTTTGTTGGCCTACATCGCCGCATCGCCCAATTAAACGAGCATCACCAAGCGCGCTTGGCAGAAGTCGAGGCCGCTTGCGTCACACCGCTGTGCGCTTTCGAGATTGTGCCGCTGATGTTTAAGCGCCCGCTCGATGCCCACCAACTCACTTTCGCAATCGGAGAAGCACTGGCGCATTGTCATCAGCTCTGGTTTGCAGGTAAGCTCAAACGCGTATTGGGCAACGACGATGTTTATCGTTTTGTAAAACCCTAGGACTAAATTGAAGGCACGCTCATGCAAGAAGAACGACTGGTTGAATTAGAAATTCGCTCTGCACGTCAGGACGATATGCTCGACACCTTAAACACGCTGGTCTACCAACAGCAGAAAAAAATTAACGAGCTGGAGAAATTATGTGCTGCGTTGGCGACGCGATTAAAAGAAGTTGCCAGCAATGCCGCGCAAGGACCACGGGTTGTGGACGAGCGCCCGCCTCATTACTAACTTTCAGGGAAACGCAATCATGGACACGCAAACTGCAGCCACAAAACTCGCCGAATGGACGGCTTGCGAAGAACGCATGCGTCCACGTCTCAGCACACCGGGGTTGGTTGGCTCCGAGGTGATGAAGAGTATGAACGGCATGGCCTTCATGGAAAAAATTATGGCGGGCGAATTTCCTTTGCCGCACATTGGTAAAACCTTGGATTTCTTCCCGGTTGAGGGCGAACCGGGACGCATCGTGTTTCAAGGAACACCGAATCTCTCACACTACAATCCCATGGGCATGGTGCATGGCGGTTATTTTTGCACTTTGCTCGATTCCGCCGTGGGTTGCGCGGTGCAATCAATGCTGGCACAGGGCGTGGGCTACACAACTTTAGAGCTCAAAGTCAATATGCTAAGAGCGATGACTTCCGACACGGGCCCAGTTCGCGCCGAAGGAAAAGTGATACAGGTCGGCCGACAAATCGGTACAGCAGAAGGCCGTATCGTCGATGCCGCCGGACGCATTTATGCGCATGCGACCACGACTTGCCTGATTTTTCCTATGCCCTAGCTGAATCAGGCTGAATCAAGCTGAATCGAGTTGAACAATCGGGGCGCACCAAGCCCCCTCATTAAACACGCATTGTTCACCCAAAAAGACTTTTTCTGTGACGGCAAAAACATCCACATGATATTTGCCATCGCCGCGCTTAAATCCGGGCTTGCCATAAATACCGTGTTTGGCACCCAAGGATAAATGTACGCCGCACATGCGCTCAAAGGTACCGATGTCGCTCACGGTGCGTTCGGCAGACAGCGCACGATTCATACCAAAACCTAATTCACGCACCCAAACTACGCCTTCGTCTTCACGGATGTTGGCAAGTACTTTATCGAATTCCGGTGTCGAATCCTCGACCTCGATCACTTGCCCGTGCTCGACCACCAGCGTAATCGGCGTCTCCGGTTGATTCACCGAAAATTGGGTATCACCAAAAACGAAGATACGAACACGTCCATGTACCGCACGTAAATCCCGGGCTTCGCTAAACACTTCACCAATAGGGAATTGTCCGCCCACATTATTCATCTCGCGATAATCACCCACATTGAGTTTGGCATCTTCAAATGTAGAATCGAAATAAAGTTTTTCGCCACCACTATCAACGATGCCAAACGGCGCTTGATCAAACGCATGCTTTAAAGCGCGTCCCATGCCGCGATAATAAGCTTCATCGTAAGCTAAAGCATCGACATAAATCTGCGCTTGCGGCCCCGGCATACGCGCCAGATGCAAATGTTCAATCACTTTCAAATCGCGCTTAAAAAGTTCAACCCGAATCCGATAAGCATCCATCCGGAAATTGGTACTCTGCACCAGCACCACCAAGTCGTGCGCCTGCAAATTCGCCAAAATCGCCTGAATTTCGCTGGGCTGATGCTGCGCAAAATCGACAAACTGCGCAGCGGGCAAACATGCACGATAAGCTTCTGTCAGTACCAATGCCAATTCACAGCCCTGGTCATATACAACGACCGCCGCATGCGCCTCATCATGTGCAAAACACAGCTTCAAAATCGAACGGAGATGGATACTGGCAGTTTGCGCCAATAGCATAAGAAAATCATGATCCGACGATGTATCCACCGCAGGCAGGGAAGAACTGAAAGGCATCATAAGCAAGTGACGGCAAGGCCAAGTTGCTTGGCACGCGCTGTTAAGAAGAGATCAATGAAGGCGAATACGCTATTTTATCGGAACTATCTCCACAATGGAAACCTCTGCACAGCGCTGCCGTCAAATGTACCGAGGCCTCCAATCAGCGAATTCTAATGATGCGCTGCCTTCATGCGCTCATGCATGCCTTCGCTATTCATCATGCGCTGATGCGCATCGTCGAAGATTTTTTGTTGATTAAGGGTCAGTGCAGCATAAAAAGTTTTCAAAGCCGCGACATGCGTTTCCATTTTCGCGACTCTGGCTTTTTGCATCTCCAGCATCTTATCCATTTGCGCTGGGGTGTTTAAACCATGCATATCGGGATGATCCATCGGTGTCATGGTATCAGCAATAGCGAGGGTAAATGTTTTCCACGCCGCTTCTTGTGCAGGTGAGAGTTTCAATTGATCATGCAATTGAGTCTGCCGTTTCTCCATCGCTTTTTGCATATGCTCCATCATCTTGGCGCGATCGGCCTGATGATCTCCTTGCGGATTTTGCTGAGCATGCACACCGACTGCAGCGCCGGCGATCAAAACCAAACTTGCGACGGCTACTTTTAATTTCAGTTTCATGATTTCATCCTTATCAAAATTAATAAAATATCCCCAGCGAATATCATTCTTACGCATCAATCCATGCACGCCTTTGATTAGGCTCAATAGATAAGCTCGATAGAAATTCACAAGCGAGCTCATTTTGCACCCACACTGGCGCACAAAGATTTCCGAAACTATCCGTTTTGTATCACTTTGTATTTTTTTGAAAAGAAACATGAATGACACTTCGGACTTACGCAAAATTGCGCTGGCTAGAGCCCGCCCTCGAATGATTTAGTCGGGTGCGTGGAGCCGAAGGCAGTACTTTAGTACCTCAGTTTAGCAAATGGCGAACACAACAACGCCAGCGTCTGTTTTGCGTAAGTCCTAACACTAACAAGTCGATACAATTCTCAGTACACAGTCAAATCAAGTTCTAGGATAATGAATCCATGGAAAATAAGAATCGCATCCTCATCGTCGATGATGATAGAGAAATTCGCTCGCTACTGGCCGATTATCTCGATCATCATGACTACTTCACCAGTATGGCCGCTGATGGCCCTGGGATGTGGACGGCCTTAGAAAAGCACAACATCGATTTGATCGTACTCGACTTGAATATGCCCGGCGACGATGGTCTGACGCTGTGTCGCAACTTGCGTGCAAAATCAAATTTACCCGTCATCATGCTCACTGCAAGAGGTGAAGCTTTAGACCGCATTTTGGGACTGGAAATGGGTGCCGATGATTATCTTCCCAAGCCATTTGAACCGCGTGAATTACTCGCGCGCATACGCAGTGTATTGCGACGAGCACAGACGCAACCGAACAAACAACGCGAAAACGCGCCACAAAAATTACACTTCGGCGCTTGGACTTTAGATCTCATTGCACGCCATCTGATTAGCCAAGACAATATGGTCATTACTTTGTCGGGCGCAGAATATCGTTTATTAAAAATCTTCCTCGATCACCCTAACGAAGTGCTCAATCGGGATCAATTACTCAATTTCACGCAGGGACGCGATGCCGATCCTTTTGATCGCTCTATCGATATTCAAATCAGTCGCTTGCGCCAAAAATTACGCGAAGATGCGCGTTCACCGCAAATCATTAAAACCGTGCGCAATGGCGGCTATGTACTGGCCGTCAACGTGCAATCAGAAACGAAACCACCAACGCCGACATGAGCCTCGTCTCCATCCCCTTTTTGCATCGTTTCAATACCGTCTCAGCACGTATTTTTACTATTTTGCTGTTAGGTGTCATTGGTGCCACCTCGCTGACGGTATGGCTTGCTTTCGGCGAACGTCAAACCATCATCAGCCACGAACGTAATTCCTTTCGTTCAGAGCGACTTAAACACAGCGAAAATTTCATCCGTGCGATCAATTCCTTGCCGTCAGCGAATCGCGCGGATTTTCTCAAGATCGTGCCGCGTTTTGGACTGCAATTAGCGACCCGTCCTCAGATTCCCGAAGAGTACGAACCAACAAGCGCGTTTGCGATTGCCTTACGCGACCGACTTCGTAAGGATTTTAAGGTGTACGCATTGACTGCCGATGAAGCCAATTGCAATTGGGGGGGCGATTTTGAACAACACGAAATTGAACGATGCGAAGCGCTTCTAATTGTCCTGAGCGATGGTGTCGTATTGCGACAATCGATTTTTCCCTTTCACAATGCACCGCCTCCGGTTCGACGGGAAACCATTTTTTATCTCCTGCTCTTTATCTCTTGCCTCGCTGCACTGGCCCTCTTCGTTTCCCGCATCACGATACGGCCATTACAGCAACTCGCTCAAGCGGCAAAAAATCTCGGGCAAGACATTAACCATCCCCCTTTACCGGAACAAGGTGCTAAAGAAATTTTGCAAGCAACGCGCGCTTTTAATGCCATGCAAACCCGCATTCGAGCCCATATCCAACAGCGCACGCAAATGCTGGCGGCGATTACTCACGATTTGCAAACGCCACTTACGCGGCTCCGTTTACGTTTAGAAAAAGTAAGCGATGCAGAACTGCAGCGCAAATTAATCGAAGACCTCTCCAACATGCAAATCATGATTAAGGAAGGTTTGGATTTGGCGCGCAGTATCGATAGCACCGAAGAACTGCGCCCACTCGACCTTGACTCACTACTCGATAGCATGTGCAGCGATGCGCTCGATGCCGGTCATGATGTACATCTTGAAGGCTTGTGCAAAGCCACGATCATGGCGCGTCCGCAAACCCTCAGGCGCTGCTTGAACAATTTAATTGATAACGCCCTCAAATATGGCGCGCGCGCTGCGCTCCAGGTGCAGGTCGTTGTGGATAGTCATGGGAAATGGGTCAGCATTCGTATCCGCGATGCCGGACAAGGCATTCCTGAAGATCAGCTTACCCGTGTGTTTGAACCTTTTTACAGAGTCGAAAGCTCGCGCTCACGGGAAACCGGCGGCACTGGTTTGGGGCTCACCATTGCGCTCAATATCGCCGAGCAGCACAATGGCCGATTGACCCTGAAAAATCATACTGAAGGTGGCTTGGAAGCCTGCTTGGTCTTGCCAGTGATCGATTAGCGTGGCATCCATTCCGTCGCTGTATCCATCACCTCGCAGTATCGTCACCCTTATGATGCTGCCGTATCCTAGCTCGCCATTCGCCCAGCGCTGCCAACGCACCCTGAAATTCGCGCTCGATCAAGTCCGCTTCACGTTCGGTAATAACTCTATCCATCATCGCTTCAGAAACCGCCTCAGCCACATTCCCCACCTGACTCATCACACGGCACACCGTTTGCGACAAATCGTCGGAACTAAATTGCTGCGGCTCAGGCACCAGAAAACCTGCCATACCGTGCCGACCTAACAAAGCATGCAAAGGCAGTAGCGCATCTTTTACACCGGCCTCCTGGCAATAGGCGACGATTTCAGAAACTTCTTCAAAGGAGGGGTAATGCGTTTCGATGCCGGGTGCCAGTTTGTTGCGTAACACATTGACCGAAATTTTCATACGCAACGCCAAGGCTTCCAAGCCTCCTGGAAAAGCGCGAGCAACTTTGTACAAGGCATCATGTTGATTCATATCGGAGTAACGACGCGTCATTTTAAATTCCCAAGGTAATACGGCAAAAAATGTCAATTTATCATTTTAGCAAATTTTATTCTCGGTAGCTAGGGAAGCGCGGATCTATTCGACGAGCGCGAAACCCCATTTTTTTGAAAACTGATTTTTTGAGCTTGTGCAACGAAAAAATGGGCTTTCCCTCCGGGTTCGGCCGAAAACGGGCGATTTTGGCAGCAAATTCCCTTGCTTGGCACCAGCCAAGCTGCGGAAATCTTGCTACCAAACTCATCCCGTTTTCGGCTCGAACGCGCACGCCGAATAAATCTGCGCTTCCCTAGGGAAGCGCAGATTTAAGCCTCAAGTTCAACAATTTGATCAAGACCTGATTGACGGGCTTGTTCCAAAGCCAAAATAGCGCGCGCCAAGAGCGCATCCGCATTTTCACCAACCAAATTACAAGTGAGTCCTGTACTAAAACTCAATTCCGAAACCGCTTGGGCGGTACACGAGTCCAATTGCTGTAACTGATTTTTCAGTCGCATAATCGCGCTCTTACCCTGAATAGGCCAAGTGCAAGGCATCACGATGGCAAACTCGGCAGCGCCTATGCGCCCAAAAGAATCGAGTGCCCGTAAAACTTGTATCGCGTCTTTAGCAACCCATTGCAAAATACGTTTCACCTCTTGCGAGCCATGTTGCGCCATGATCTCTGGCAACTGATCTATCCCAATCACCGCGACACAGAAACCTTGTCTTGTGCGTTGCGCCCGTTTTAGTTCCGCATCGATATGTTCGATGAGACTCTCACGATTTAATGCACCCGTCAATTGATCGTGATGAGCCATACTCAGCAATTGAGACATCAGAGCTTCTAAGCGCGGCAGGAGTGTGTCATCGAGACCTAATTGCTTGAGATAAGTAATCGTCTCCATCAAAGACTGCTGAACCACGGGCAGAGTTGCTGCATTGTGTTTTAACATTTCACGCTCCGATAGTTTGAGAACTAAGGCAAAATCAACAAGGCGACTAGGTGCCGGTTGCGGCGGTTCTGTGCAAGTCCTCGGTAAGCTACAATCTTGCCTTACTCACCCAAGTAAGTGCGCTCCCACTTTACCAGCTTCCCCTACCACCGCAAGCTACTATGAACTTTTTATCCTCAAATTCGCGCTTAGAAGGTCTCGACTGTGACTTATTTCCCGCAATTAGGCTTTGGATAAAACGCGACGACCTCTTGCATCCCGTGGTCTCAGGCAATAAGTTTCGCAAACTCAAATATCCGCTACGCCATGCACAACAGCAGGGACTTGCCCTCGCTTCGATGGGCGGGCTTTGGTCAAATCATTTGCATGCGCTGGCCTTTGCAAGCCGGGCGGCGGGTCTGGCCAGCTTTGCACTCGTCCGAGGACATCTCAATGCAAGCAAAGAACTACCAGCCAGCCTGGCTGATTGTGTGGCGCAGGGAATGCAATTGCGCTTCGTCGATAGAATCGCCTATCGACGACTCCGTGAAGAAAATGACTATTGGAAAACCTGGCTTACCGCACCACTCCCGCCTATGCTGTGGCTGCCTGAGGGTGGCAGCAGTCCATTGGCGGTGCAAGGAATGGCCGAACTGATCGCAGAACTCGATTTCATTCCCGAGCATATCATCCTCCCCTGCGGCACCGGAACCAGCCTCGCAGGCTTGGTCGCTGGACTCGCTGGGCGAAGTCATGTGATCGGCATTGCTTGCGTGAATCAAGCCTCCGCAATGCGCACTCAGGTTCAAGAATTACTCGCTCAAACTGGTTTTGCGCACCTCAATAATTTTACGATACTCGAAGGCTACGAACACGGCGGTTTTGCTAAAACCTCGCCTGCACTTTTAGCTTTTTGCAGCCAATTTACGGCACAAACTTCGATTGAACTTGATGCGATTTATACCGGCAAAATGTTTTACGCTTTAAAACAACTCTGCGAGCAAAATTACTTCGCAAAAAACAGCCGCGTGATCGCGATTCATACCGGAGGCTTGCAGGGAAATCGCAGTGGAATTTTGGGTGGCAAATGAAAAATTTGGCACCAATCAATATCGCTTAAAACCGATGCTCATCAACGATATGTTTGGTAAAGCTATACTTACTTCCGCCCTCCAATTGATCGACTAATTTTTTGGGGTTTGCCGCCGGAATAAAAATATCTGCGATCCCATTCTTCACGCGAAACTTGGTCGCCGGGCTTAAAATTTGCTGAGACTTAATCATCAAATGGCGAATGACGCGCGCCTTCTCGCTGCAAATGAGAAAATGATTTTCGCGCCGGAAATTCGGCAAGGGAATATTCAGCCACCAGCCCTCCACTCCCGCGTAATTGACTATCTGAGAAAACTGCGTATTCGCCTCATTCAAACGCTGCTCCTGCAAGGACGCATTGGCGATTGCAATGGCTTCTGATTTGTTCATTTTTTACTTCCATGAGTTGCCGATAAAAAAAGGGTGAAATCTTCACCCTTTTTTAAAACCGAGATTGTCCGAACGCGCTTATTTTCCCCAGATGGCAGAATATTTTTCTCTGAACTCATTGGAAGGATCAAAGGTATCTTTATTCCCGCCGTCATAAGCGATATTTTGCTGAGTCACTAAATGGATCGCGCTATGATGACCGCTGGGCGCAACATTCGACATGGCGCGATTAAGTTCATCAATCAACTGCCATGCATGCATATTGACCGGCTCAGGTACTGATGCGATTTGAATAGAGCCTTTGCGTATCCGTTTATAGGCACTGGCCGAGCCATCGCCTGCAGAAATGCCGCGCAATTTTGTGCCTTCCAAAGCAGTCACCACTTCGGGCTTATCCATCATATCGAAATAAACATCGTTGACCGCGACCACATGGGTCCATTTATTACCAAAGCGCTTGACCAAAGATTCGACTAGGGCTGGAAATTTTTTGCGTGACTCAGCCAAAGGCAAATCTTCCACACTCAATACGTGACAACCTTCGCAGAGCTTTAAAGTCTCGACAATCGCGCCGGATTTCGTCGCCATATAAGGATTAGAGGTGTCGGTGAAAACCACAATCCCCGCCTTGTTATTGGCCTCGACAATCCCAAACAAAGCCGCAATTTGCGCGGCATCTTTTGGATCGGTTTCTACATTCGTAAACAAGCCCGGCGCTGCGCCTGATTTAAAACTGGCGTGCCAACCAACGACTGGAATCTTCGCTTCGGCCGCTGCGCTCAAGCCCTTACTTTGACTTGCCGAATCAACGCCCGCCAAAACGATACCTTGCGGCTTCATATCTAAAGCTTGTCCAACCACGTTCGCACCCTGATGACAACGCCCCCGGCAATCGATCAAAAGAATTTGCCAACCGGTGCCGACGGCCGCTTCCTTCATGCCAGAAAAAACACCAAAAGTGCCTGCGTCGCTCATATCGGCAGCGATGAAAACAATCTTCTTATCCCGTAAAAGTTTAGGTCCGCTTGCCGGGCCTTCCCATTTCGATTTAAGAGCGGCCGCTTTTGCGACCTTCGCGCTCGCAGCACTCACAAATTGTAGCGAATTTTGCTGAGCCAACGCGCTGGTGGCCAAACACAAGGCGAGCAGCGCGAAAATGAGACGTTGAGGGGTCGAGGTAATCATAAATCCAGTCGGTCAAAGTGGATGAAACGAGGGAATCCTATCGCTATAACGCGAAGATTATCGCAGAATACTTATAAGTGCAATTAGAGACACTAATTTATCACAGGAAATTAGTGCGAAAGTGGTTTATTCCGCGCAGAAAGGCAAACTCGGCACTTTACGCTGTTTTATTTTTGCGCGATGAACGATATTGAACAAGCCACTTCTCTACCGCAAGCACCTCTTGCTGTCCCATACGCAAGCCCAGTTTGCTGCGCCGCCACAAAACATCTTCTGCGGTCACGGCAAATTCCACTTCGCACAAATAATGTAATTCGCACTCAAACAAATTCGCGCCAATTTCCTTTCCCAAGTCGGCCAATTGGTGACAGTCGCGAAGTAAATGCTGTATCCGAGTTCCGTAATGAGCAAGCCATCTTTGCAGCACATGATCCGGTACGAAATGATATTTTTCACGACAACTGCTTAAAAATTGAAGTCGACCTAAATCGGCTTGCGCATCGCCTATCCTAGCCAAATCACCGCCTGGCAAACAAAGCGCTGCCGTCCACGCCGGACCCAATTGAGGGAAAATCCCTTTTAACAAATCCATGACATCCAATGCCAGTTTGCGATACGTCGTAATTTTGCCCCCATAGACATGCACGATAGGTGCAATGTGGGTCTCCAAGCTGAGGTGATAATCGCGTGCAATAGACTTGGCATCCTGCCGACCATCATCGTACAAAGCGCGTACACCTGCATACGAAAAAAGCACATCGGCTGGCGAAATTGAGCGTTGAAAAAAATGATTGGAAAGCGCGCAGAGGTAATCCACTTCAGCCTCTGAAATATGCATATCTTGAAGTTCTCCATGAAACTCCACGTCGGTCGTGCCGATCAAGCTGAACTCATTTTCATAGGGAATCGCAAATACGATACGGCCATCGTGATGCTGAAAAATGTAGGCATGATCATGTTCAAATAAACGCTTAACAATGATATGACTGCCTTTGATCAAGCGTAAATGCGACTGTGGAGGCTGTGTTGGCTGTGCCGAGGTTTGGCTGTGCAATTGATCAACCCAAGCACCCGCCGCATTCACTACACACTTCGCATCAACCGTCCACACTGCGGCGGGCGCATCCGAAGCCAAAGCCAGATTGGAATCGATTTGTGCGCGCCACTGTCCCTGCTCAGGGGTCAGCGAAACGCAACGACTACGGGTAAAAATCTGCGCGCCGCGCTCCTTGGCATCGATGGCATTTAAGACGACTAAACGTGCATCATCGACGCGCGCATCAAAATACTTAAAGCCTTTGCGGTAACGACTGTGCAATGCAAGCCCAGCAGGATGCTGCGTTAAATCCAGTGTAGAAGAGCCAGGCAATAGCTGACGTGTCGCCAAATGATCGTATAAAAACAAGCCCAAGCGCAGCATCCAAGCAGGACGCAAACTCGGCTCATGCGGCATCACAAAAGCCAGTGGCGTGACAATGTGGGGCGCTATCCGCAGCAGAACTTCGCGCTCCAATAAGGCTTTGCGCACCAGTCCAAATTGATAGGTTTCCAAATAGCGCAAACCGCCATGAATTAATTTCGAAGAAGCCGATGAGGTATGCGCCGCCAAATCGTCTTGTTCCAGCAAAACCACCGACAAACCACGCCCCACGGCATCACGCGCAATGCCAACACCGTTGATACCACCACCGATCACTAATAAATCGCAGTCCATCCTGATCATCGTTTGCCCATCGATTACTTTATCAATCCCAACAATACAGATTTTTATTCGCACATGCAGTGTTTTTGACGATCACACACAATTATCTGTTGTTATTTTTTATTATTATTGTTAGCGTACTGTGCGAGCAATTTACCTGCTCATAAAAAAGCACTCAGAAAAATACGCGACTAGGAGACCACATGGCAATTCCCGCACAAAAAACGCAAGGCATGAGTCGTGAGGAACGCAAAGTCATTTTTGCTTCTTCCCTCGGAACTGTTTTTGAATGGTACGATTTTTATCTCTATGGCGCTTTAACGACGCTCATTGGCAACAATTTTTTTACTGCCTTAGATAGTAATTCAAAAATCATCTTCACCTTACTCGCATTCGCTGCAGGCTTTATCGTGCGTCCTTTTGGCGCTTTAATTTTTGGACGTTTGGGTGATTTGGTCGGTCGCAAACACACCTTTCTGATCACCATCATCATTATGGGTAGCTCCACTTTCCTAGTCGGATGTTTACCCACTTTTGCAGTCATAGGCTACGCCGCACCAATACTCTTAATTGGCTTACGCTTACTACAGGGCTTAGCGCTCGGTGGCGAATACGGCGGCGCGGCAACTTATGTCGCAGAACATGCGCCACCTGGCAAACGCGGCTATTTCACCTCTTGGATACAAACCACCGCCACGCTAGGATTATTTCTCTCCCTATTGGTGATTTTGGCGACCAAATTCTTATTAGGAAAAACCGAATTTGAAGAGTGGGGATGGCGTATTCCTTTTTGGTTGTCCGCGCTTTTGCTAGGTGTATCGGTGTGGATCAGGATGTCCATGAACGAATCGCCTGCCTTCCTGAAAATGAAAGCGGAAGGGCGTGCATCAAAAGCCCCTTTAACCGAATCTTTCATGCGCTGGCCCAATTTAAAACGCGTCATCCTTGCGCTATTTGGACTGACCGCGGGGCAAGCCGTGATCTGGTATTGCGGGCACTTCTACGCCTTACTTTTCTTAACCAATACACTTAAAGTCGATGAAACCACGGCTTATCTTTTAATCGTCGCTGCACTGGCGATAGGCACACCTTTCTTCATTATATTTGGGGCACTGTCCGATAAAATTGGCCGCAAACCGATTATCATGGCGGGCTGTCTGATTGCCGCGCTCAGCTATACCCCCTTGTTTCAAGCGCTTACTGTCGCGGCAAATCCACAATTAGCGGCGGCGCAAAATGCCAATCATATCGTCGTCACTGCCTCTCCCCAAGAATGCTCGATTTTATTTAATCCTACCAATACGAAAAAGTTCACCAGCTCCTGTGATATTGCCCGTTCGCTGTTGGCAAAAAATTCCGCCAACTACGAAATGAAAGAGGGTAATGGACTCGCCACCATCGCGATCGGCAATACCGTCATCACGGCATACTCTGGCGCAGGTCTAAGCAAAGCCGACAGCGATAGCAAGGATGCTGAATTTAAAAAAGCCATTGCCGACACCTTAAAATCTGCAGGCTACCCCACCAGCGCCGACCCTAAGCAAATCAATACGCCAAAAGCGATTTTGATACTCAGTCTTTTAGTCATCTTCGTCACCATGGTATATGGTCCTATCGCCGCAATGTTGGTTGAATTTTTCCCGACACGGATACGCTATAGCTCGATGTCATTGCCCTACCATATCGGCAATGGCTGGTTCGGCGGCCTATTACCAGCCATCGTCGTCGCCATCGTCGCAGAGACAGGCAGCATGTATAGCGGCCTGCGTTACCCGATTTTGATTGCGGGTATCAGTTTTGTGATCGGTATGTTGTTTATCAAAGAAACGAAAGATGTTGATTTAGATGCCTAGATCCCTGTACGACCAGGGCGATTGCATGAAGCCGTATCGAAACGAAGAACCACTCAACACAGGTAAGCAGCATGCAGCGACCAGAGGCGCAGAGAAACCCATGAGAACTTCATAAAGTTACAATGATTAACGCAAAAACACCCCAAAATCAACTCCTCTTGATTTTCCTCTGTGTCTCTGTGTTGAGCGGTTTTTAGGTTCTTTTATTCATGCAATCGCCCTGCCTGTACGACTAGGCATGTTGTATTTAAGGCGATATGAATGTATATTGGACTAGATTTTTGCATGCATAAAAATGAGGCTCATCTCATCTGATTCCAAAAAGGCGAACGACGATGAAGACTATTTTTTACGATAAAACAGAAAAAGGCCGCGAAGAAATCAGTAGTCGAAAATTCGGTCTTTCAGCAAAATTACGTCCCTTGCTGGTGATGGTGGATGGCAAACATACGCCTGATGAGCTACTTAAAAGCATCATCCCTTTGGGTATGAATGCCGAGCATGTACAAGCACTACTAGATCAAAATTTTATCACTGAACTCATCATTGAATTACCTGACCCCGAACCGGAAGTCCAAGCACATGATCATGATGCGACGATACAAGGTGAACATGGCGTGGAAATCAACCCCAAACGCATAGGGGAAGTGCGCAGTTATTTGAGCGAGACCATCAAAAATAATTTAGGCCTGCGCGGCTTTGCCTTACAACTCAAGGTCGAACGTGCCAACACTTTGGCCGATTTTTTAGAAATCAAAGAAAGCTTTGTCGAAGCCATCTTCAATACCAAAGGTTTGCAAATGGCCCGTAGCTTTGAGAGCCGTATCAATCAAGTTTTGTACGGGCTATAGCTAAAATTTGAGATAATCAAGGCCATTATCCTAAAACAGTTTTTTGCCATGTCCCACATACTCAACTTACGTCGCGCCACGCGTGATGATGCACAAGTTTTGGCAGAATTTGCGCGTCAAACTTTTATCGACACCTACGCCGAATTCAACGACGCTGAAAATATGCGCCAGCATTGCGAAATTTATTTTGGCGAAGCCCAGCAAGCCGCTGAAATTGCCCGCGCTGATTGCGTATTTCTGCTCGCTTATCAAGCAGAAAATTTAGTCGGCTTCGCCCAAGTAATCGCACGCGCGCAACCCAATTGCGTCAACTCACCCACCGCCATTTGCCTGTATCGCTATTACGTGGACAAAGCCTGGCACGGCAAAGGAATCGCCCAAGCTTTACTCGACGCAGCATTGAGCACCGCACGCGAAATGGGCTATCAACAAGTTTGGCTCACCGCATGGGAACATAATCCACGTGCGATTGCGTTTTATCGCAAAGCGGGATTCACCGAAGTCGGCGCTACTGGCTATCCCTTTGGCACAGAAGTGCAGCGCGATCTGGTCTTTATAAAATCAGTCGATTCATTTTGTCTCGCTTAAGCGCAAACGCAAATCCGCCTGCGTACGATTACCCGAATAATCGCTCGCGAAAATTCGAACGATATATTCGCCCGATGCGAGATCACGTAAAGACCACGCGCCAGTTCTAGCATGTCCATCGATCAGTTCGTTAGTGACGTTGTAGAGAAAACGAGTGCGCGCATTACCGTGTACGGTGATGCCACTATTTTCCGCATACACGACTTTCACGGCATCCTCATCCACTGGTAAGGCATCAAAGCGCAGGGTGGTGCGTGCCTGTTCGTATCCGGCCGCGGGGCGGCCATCCGCAAGCAAAATTTGATAAGCGACTTGGTAAAGCCCTAAGCGTCGGCGACTTTCATTGCCATCGACTTGATCAAACGCATCAACAATGATGCTCACCTCGCCTAAAGTTTTACTCAGCTTCAAAAACTTCGCGCCTTTTTTCTCCGTGATGACATGACCGTCTTTATCCTGCAATTGAATCCTTTCGATATGCGGACTATGTTGATCTTGAAATCCCATCAAATTTAAATCCAGCGGATTCACCATCAAGCCGTCTTGCACGAGATTCAAATGCACATGCGCCCTCGCGTTGACGCTACCGATTTGTTCGCCGACCGCAAAGCGTGTGCCACGTCGTATGCGCACCTGTTGAATTTTATTTTTTGGGTCGCGCATAATCTGAAATTTATCCGCATTCAACACTTGATCTTTACGATCCCGGCCCACCCGCATATGAATGTAGGACACATGATTAAGCAGAATACCTTCGTTAATCGAAGTCGCGCCCCACGCGGCAATCGGAGACAGTACTTTCTCAGCGCGTATCACAAACACGCCTTCGCCCACATCAGCCGCCACATCCAAACCACGATGAAAATGATCCCGACTCTCACCATCGTAATTACCCCGCACTTCACCCATCGTCCCGACCACTTCATGCGCTTGATCCTGCGGCTGAATGGGCCATAAACTATTTCCACCTGCTTTAGTTTGGCTGACTGGTGCCACCTGCTTAGTGGATGTGAATGTCGATGCGGATGCGGATGCAGGAGCAAGCGCCCGAGCCGCCCCATGCGCAAAACGGCTCAACATTGCGTAGCCACCGTCGGCAATCAAAAGTTCACCCTTCGCATCAACGACCATCGCCGTCGGTGAATGAAGTCGTGGGCTGGTATCGTCACCGGGAATAATGTCGATATCCACGCCCGTCAAACCTTGCATTTTTCCATCCGGTGCAAGCTGCAAAATACGTCCGTGTGAGATTTCACCCACATACAAATAGTCGTCATGTGTCACCGTAATTGCGACAGGTCTACGCAGCAAAGCATCGTAATCCTCGCGTTCACTCGCGACCACGGTCGTCACTTGCGCGGTCGCATCAATTTTACGAATCGCATGATTGCGGGTATCGGCCACAAAAATCTCACCGTGCCGATTCACCGCGATCCCACTAGGCGTATCAAATAAAGCCGAACGCCCCACGCCATCCTGCAAACCCGGACTATCACCCCCCGCCAAAGTCGTCACTTGCCCCTGTGCGTCGATCACTCTGATTTTATCGTTATACGTATCGGCCACCAGTATCCGATTCTGCCCATCCACAGCCACTGCGAGCGGCCCATTAAACTGTGCCTGCACCCCCACACCATCGCGATATCCCGCCTGTCCATCACCCGCTAAAGTCGTCACCTGCCCGCTGGGACTGATTTTACGAATAGCATGATTACCGGTATCGGCCACAATCAAATTGCCAGCACGGTCGAGCGCGATACCGGACGGCGTATTGAACTGCGCAGACGCAACACGACCATCGGCCATCACCGTTGTATCAGCAAAGCCCTCGCGCCCTCCCGCAAAAAGCGAGACCACGCCTTGCGGACTTATTTTCAAAATACGATTATGTTCACCGCCTTCACTGACAAACACCGTGCCATCGGCAGCTAAGG
>JAHFQV010000069.1 GCA_023259175.1 Oxalobacteraceae bacterium
AAAAGGGAACGATAATATGACTACCACGACCACCGTCAGCGGCTTGCAATACGAAGATAAAATCGAAGGTGAGGGTGCACTCGCCGAAACCGGACAAAACGTAGAAGTCCATTACACAGGCTGGTTACAAAATCCGGATGGCAGCGCAGGCAAAAAATTTGATTCCAGTAAAGATCGCGGAACCCCCTTTTCCTTTGCCCTAGGCGCGGGTCAAGTCATCAAGGGCTGGGACGAAGGCGTACAGGGTATGAAAGTAGGCGGCACTCGCGTTTTGACAATTCCATCGGCATTAGGCTACGGTGCACGCGGTGCCGGTGGCGTGATTCCTGCAAACGCCACATTAATTTTTGAAGTTGAATTATTGGCGATTTAAGAAGCAAGGGAAGCGCGGTTTTATCTTCGTCTAAAAATGAGTTTACACCGCTAAATATTTCCGCGCCTCCCTAAACCACCAGCACCTCCAATAATTTCTCAAACATATTCGGACGACCGGAAAAACGAGAAGTCAGCAAAACGATTTTTCGAAAATAGCTAGTGGGATTAACCGGCGTTTGCGCGCAGTGCAAATCAATCGAGTCGATGCCACGCCAAGCAGGTACGAGGCTCACACCCACACCTTCGCGCACCAGCATCGCTATCGTGTGAACCGAATTGGTGTCAAAAATCGGCGCTATCTCGAGCCCCTGATCTTGCAGATAATTTTTTGCCGGATTTTCCACAAATACATCCGGCCGACTTTCAATATAAGCTTCCGTCATGAGCGTCTCTCGAATACTTTTTTTGATCGGTGCTCGAGAAATTAAAACCAAGGGTTCCTCTTTTAGAGCGACCAGGTTGACATGTTTTGGCACATCAAAAACCGGCGCGGCGATAATGACGGCATCCAATTCTCCGCTGATCAAAGTATCGTAAAGTGTTCTTGAGGCGTTCTGCGTTAAGCTAATATGAATATCGGGACACTGACATCCAATACGGGTCAGCGTCGCGACAAACTCAGGCGACACTTGCGAGGGGATGATGCCCAAACGCAAATTCCCCGACAATCCACGACAATCAACATCGCCCGGCAGCAGACGCATTTCATTGACTATCCTGCGCAACCTAGGCAATAGATCGATGCAAGCAGAAGTGGGCATGACCGTGTGACCAACACGGTAAAAAAGATCAAAGCCAAAATGCGTCTCCATGGCCTTGATGCGTTGACTGACGGCCGCAGCCGACACATGTTCAACACGCGCAGCATTGGCAATTGATCCCGTTTCTACGACCGCGATCACACTTTTCAAAAATCGAGCATCCATTTTGTTTACATCAGCCCTCAGCCGCCATTCGGCAAGGAGTCAATATAAAACAAAAATATTCAAAAACATCCGAATTGAAGAACGAAATTTTTTAACGCTGACAAGTAGAATTTCTTTCGAATTTCGTCAGCACTGCACGCCATAAAAAAAGAATCAAATCCAACCCGCAGCACTCACTCCTTAATAAAGTGCTCGCGATAGTATTTCAATTCTTCGATAGACTCAATGATATCGGCCAAGGCCGTGTGCTTTTGATGCTTTTTAAAACCACTTGCGAGCGCCGGTTTCCAACGACGACAGAGCTCTTTTAAAGTGGACACGTCAAGATTACGGTAATGAAAAAATGCCTCTAACTTCGGCATGCCACGCGCCATGAAACGACGGTCTTGGCAAATCGAATTGCCACACATCGGCGACTTACCCGCAGGGACGTGGTCTTTTAAAAACGCGATCAAGGCTTTTTCGGCATCCGCTTCGCTGACGGTCGATGCTTTCACCCTATCGATGAGCCCTGAACGTCCGTGGGTACCTTTGTTCCAATTATCCATTTTATTGAGCACCGCATCGGATTGATGAATCGCAAATACTGGACCTTCGGCAAGTACATTAAGCTCCATATCTGTCACCACCACAGCCACTTCAATAATCTTGTCGTTTTCGGGATCCAGTCCCGTCATTTCCATATCTAACCAGATAAGATTCATTTCATTCGGTTTCGTCGAAGGTTTTAAATTCGCATCAGATGTGGGTTTGGCGCTCGCTTGTGACATAATTCTTCCTTAACTTATCTCAATTACCTAAAATCGCATTTTCCCATGAATTCTTATACGTTTTCAGTTTTGTTCGTTGTTTTTCTCGGCTTCACCGTGAGTTTGCAATTTTGGCTAGCTTCTAGACAGCTAAGGTATGTGGCACGGCATCGCGCCGCGGTTCCAGCAGAATTCGCCGATAAAGTGAGCCTCGCAGCGCACCAAAAAGCGGCCGACTATACCATCGCAAAAAACCAGTTTGGCTTGATTGGCCTATTTCTCAACGTCCTCGTTTTGCTGGGCTTTACCTTATTTGGTGGCCTGCAATTCTTAGCGACGGCTTTGTATCACTGGCTGGGTGATGGCATGGTTTATCAACTGAGCTTATTAGTGAGTTTCACGCTCATTACCGCGGTGATCGATTTACCCTTTGATTACTATCGTCAATTTGTGCTCGAAGAAAAATTTGGTTTCAATAAAATGACCCCAAAATTATTCTTTACTGACCTCATCAAAAGTAGTTTTTTGGGTGCAGCCATAGGTTTGCCGCTGGTTTGGGTGGTACTCAGTTTGATGGATAAATCGGGTGCGCAATGGTGGCTCTATACTTGGCTGGTCTGGACTGGGTTTCAACTCCTCATGATGATCATCTTTCCTACTTGGATCGCACCTTTTTTCAATAAATTCTCCCCGCTCGAAGATGCAGCGCTCAAAGAACGTATCGAAGCCTTAATGCGCCGAGTCGATTTTTCTGCGAGCGGCTTATTTGTCATGGACGGCTCCAAACGTAGCGCCCACGGCAATGCCTATTTTTCTGGCTTTGGCGCTAGCAAACGCATCGTCTTTTTTGATACCCTGATCGAACGCCTCGCACCGGAAGAAGTAGAAGCCGTTTTGGCGCATGAATTAGGACACTTTAAACTCAAACACATCATCAAACGCATGATCGCGATGTTCATAATTTCCTTGGGTTTTCTCGCCCTACTCGGTTATCTCAAGCAGCAAGTTTGGTTCTACACGGGCTTGGGTGTCGATCCTATTTTATTCGCCTCATCCAACAGCGCGATGGCCCTGATATTATTTATGCTGGCACTGCCGACCTTTACCTTTATCCTATCGCCTTTAATGTCCATCAGCTCACGCAAACATGAGTTTGAAGCCGATGCATTCGCAGTGAAACATACCAATGCAAACGACTTGACGAGCGCCTTAGTCAAACTGTACGAGGACAATGCATCGACCTTGACACCCGACCCTTTACATTCGGCGTTTTACGATTCACATCCACCCGCTACAATCCGTATCGCGCATTTGCATCAATCAAGCTAGCCATCATATTTAATTCATTAGACCAATCCAAGAGCCTCTCGCCATGAAAACTTCCGAGCTTTTAGCCCAAAAATCAAAACACACTGAATCCGGCATCAATGTCGCCAATATTGCGCATTTTCTGGCTGCGACACCCGGTTGGGAACAAGACGGTGCGCGTATCGTCAAGACCTATGTCTTCAAAAATTATTACGAGACCTTAGCCTTCGTCAACGCGATTGCCTACACCATCCATGCGGAAGATCATCATCCTGAATTAACGGTCACTTATAACCGTTGTGTCGTTAAATTTGACACGCATACCGTCAATGACGGCAAAGGTGGAATTTCGATCAATGACTTCATTTGCGCAGCCAAAATCGATGTCATTTATGCGCAAGTTTTTTCTGCATGAGTAAGAAGCAGACAGCGACTAAAAAAGCAGTCGACACCCAGCAAGGCTTGGTCATTGCTGCGCATGGTCGGCATTATTTAGTACAAGCTGGCGCAATAAAATTACATTGTGTAACACGCGGCAAAAAGAGCGATGTGGCGGTCGGAGATAAGGTGGAATACCAACTCACTTCGGCCAATCAAGGGGTCATCGAAAGCATCGTTCCGCGGGCAAGTTTGTTGTATCGCTCGGATCAGTACAAATCAAAAATGTTAGCGGCCAACCTGACACAACTCATCATCGTGGTTGCGACCGAGCCTAGCTTTTCGGATGATTTAATATCGCGTGCCTTGGTGGCCTCGGAGTCCTCCGGAATTGCCGCACATATTATTCTCAACAAAATCGATGTTACCGAAAGTTTAGAAAAAGCCAGACTAAGAGTAGGCCTGTACGCGTCCTTGGGCTACCCTGTCCATGAAGTTTCAGTCACAAGTCAAGCCGACAGCACGCGCACGCTAATGCAAAAACTCATGATAGGACAAAGCAGCATCTTGATTGGACAATCAGGCATGGGCAAGTCTTCTTTGATCAATCTCATGATTCCCGATGCCGACATCGCTACCCGTGAAATATCCGCTGCGCTCGACACCGGAAAACACACGACTACCTTTACCCGCTTATATACACTCCCAGAACAAGCGCAAACCAGCTACGTCATCGACTCACCCGGTTTTCAAGAATTTGGCCTACACCACTTAAGCGAAGGCATGTTAGAACGAGCCTTTCCTGAATTTCGTCCCTATTTAGGTCACTGCAAATTTTATAACTGCCATCATCACAGCGAACCCGGATGCGCAGTTTTAGAAGCCCTACAGCAAAACAAGATCAGCTCTATGCGCCATCAACTTTTCATGCAACTGGTACATGAAGCGGCGCAAACGGTGGGTTATTAACTCCGTACAGAATAGGCGTGACGATGACGCAAGCCTCACGTTGATAGAAGGAACAACAACGCCAGAGAACTGAAAAAGTGTGCATTCATGTTCGTCGCTTCCTCACCACGACTTTAGTGTTCAATGGTCATTTCTAGCTTAAATGTGACATGGTTTTTCGTGTCCGCACATTCATACATTGCGCCCAACATATTCATCGTTTAACCGAGATTTTCCAATAGGATTTTTGATGATGACGAGTGCATTTTTCGTGGGGCTTGCGCCCTATCCCTTGACAATTCGATGCGGTAAATTCTTCTATCCTGAGCCAATCGAGTATGTGAATAAGCTTTTCTAACTTCGGCGTGAGCCCGCCATGTTCTTGCCAATATTCTGGAATCAATTCGTTTTGCAGTAGCTTCCAGCGTTGCATTATAAGATCGCGTTGTGTAGTATTCATATCGGGTGATTATGCTTGTTTGATAACTCACATCTTGCCAGAAATGGCCGCCCTTTTACCTCTTTTTTCCCCTACAAAACACAACTAATTCTGCTTACGCTTCGCGCTCTGCAAGAGAACCACTCGGAAAAATAATGCCAAATCAAACTCCAAATTTAAAAATTAAAATGCTGCGATTCCTAGTTGTGGCATTTATTTGCACCGTTGGTTTACATGCCCACGCTCAAAGTATACCTGCACCAAGCGACAAAAATCTTCAATCAGCAGACGAGTACGAGACTCTCGGCAACCAGCTATATGAGCAAAAAAAATATGATCTTGCGTTACCGTATTTTACTAAAGCATTTGAAATAGAGCCTACCCATAATGGTGCAGCTTACTCCGTCGCTTGTCTTTATGCATTAATGGGGAAAAAAGAACTTGCATTTCTATGGTTGGAAAAAGCAAAGAATGCGTTTTTCCTTGATGCCAAACACACCGAAACAGACGAGGATTTGCTTAGTCTTCATGATGATCCGCGTTGGCCAAAAATATTAAATGCTATGGCCAAAGGTGAGGCAAGGAAGGGAGCTTTATGGAATTCAAAAGTATGGGCAACCCCCTACAAAGACCAGCTCAGTGAAGATGAAAAAGTAGCGGGATTATCTAAGTATTGGTCGGAAGTTAAATACAACTTCGTTTATACCGACAAACTAATGGATTTAGACTGGGACGCGGTTTATTTGCGTTATTTACCCAAAGTTCGTGCGGCGAAAAATACCTATGAGTACTACAAGCTACTCATGGAAATGAATGCGCTACTCGGTGACGGTCATACCAATGTCTATGCACCAAAAGAAATTTACAATACTTATTATGCGAGCACTCCGATCAGGACAAAATTAATTGAGGATAGCGTTATTGTTACAGATATCGTTGATGCAAAATTACAAGAAAAAGGTTTGGTACGTGGAGTTGAAATTCTCAGCATTAACAACACGCCTGTTAAAG
The DNA here is from genome assembly GCA_023259175.1 of Oxalobacteraceae bacterium. Taxonomy (GTDB): domain Bacteria; phylum Pseudomonadota; class Gammaproteobacteria; order Burkholderiales; family Burkholderiaceae_D; genus Undibacterium. The sequence continues at coordinate 6,135 of JAHFQV010000069.1, forward strand.
TGTACGAAAGTGAACATGACCTCCCCTATACAGTTGCAGCGTCCCCCCAAGACTTAAATGTACGACTGTATAACTATCAATTCTTAAGTGGGAAAATTGATGAGTCTGTGAAGCTGGGTCTTATGGATGAAAAGGGGCGACGATTCGATGTTGATCTAAGTCGTGACAGTGATGCAAATATCAGCAAAGCTTTTAAGGGTAGCCCGTCTTCATCTATCTTTAAAGTGATTGGTGATGGAATCGTTTTAGTGTCGCTGAATTCCTTTGGTAGTGATAGAGTCGCGGAATTATATTTAAGGGACTTTCCTGAAATTTCAAAAGCTAAAGCCATTATTTTTGATGTGCGTAAGAATGGTGGTGGTAGTGGAAGTGTGGGATTTAAGATACTCAGCACTTTAGTCGATAAACCCTTTCTATATGCTCAGTCTCACACGCGTGACTACAAGCCCTATTCTCGCGCTCAAGGTCAAGTGGTTCGTAAATTTACTTTCCCGCAAGGCTCAGTTTCTCCGGATTTAAAAAATCAATTTAACGGCGAAGTCGTGGTACTCACATCGGCAATGAGTTTTTCAGCTGCGGAGGATTTTGTGGTGGCGTTTAAACAGATGAAACGCGGCTTATTGATCGGTGAAGCGACAGCGGGAAGTACTGGGCAACCATTGGGATTTAGCCTACCTGGTGGTGGTAGTGCTCGTGTATGTACCAAAGAAGATACTTTTGCTGACGGCACCAAATTTATCGGTATAGGCGTCAAGCCCGATCTAGAAGCTCATCAGACGGTAGCTGATTTTCGGGCTAACAAAGATACGGTCTTAGCGTTTGCGCTCGATACGCTCAAGAAAAAATTAAGTGCTAATTAGAGCTCCTTGCAAAAATTTAAGCGGCCATGAGGAATGTTTTAAATCAACAGCGCTTCTGCGCTGTTTTTGAATAATTTCCTCTCATGTTTCTACTTTCTGTCTCGCTACATCGGTGCTCTCCAAGCTTTGTTCATAAGCTTACCTACGGCAAGCGCTTTTTCCTTACAAATCACAACTAATTCCGCTTACGCTTCGCGTTTTTCAAAAAGCAGTAGTTACTTTTTAGCTTAAATTGATGCGAACTTTTTATAGACTGAACCAGTCTGACGATTTTGTCCGAACTTTCAACCAAAAATTTCCCTTAGCTGGGATCACGCCCATTGTGATCCGAATAGAAATCTAGGCTCAATTTACTATCAAATTATGAAAACACCTTTCAATTTCAAGCGCCTCAGCACCCTCGTGCTGACACTGGCGGCCAGCACCAGTGCGCTGGCAACACCCAATTCAGCCTATATCCGTTTCCCAAGCATACACTTAGACACCGTGGTGTTTACCGCGGAAGGCGACTTGTGGAAAGTCGGTAGTAATGGTGGTCAGGCGCAACGTATGACCACGCATCCTGGTGCTGAGACCTATCCGGCGATTTCCCGCGATGGTCTGTGGTTGGCGTTCTCGGCAAATTACGAAAATGGACAAGAAGCCTATGTGATGCCCATGACGGGGGGCGTCCCGAAACGCATCAGTTTTGACAATAGCAGCGTGACGGTACTGGGCTGGACAGCGCAAGGCGAAGTCTTAGTCACTCTGCAAAACAAGCGCGGGCCTGCTTTACAGACCATCATCGCCGCCATTAATCCGCAGAATCTGCACTCCACCATATTTCCCGTCACAGATGCCAACGAGGCCGCGCTGGATGAAACAGGAAAAATTTTATACTTCACTCGATTGGGCTTACACACACGCAATGACAATGCCAAAAATTATCGTGGTGGCGCAGTCGCGCAACTGTGGCGAATTGATTTAAATGGGCAGGCGGAAGCAAGCCATTTATTTGCAACAGAAAAATCGAATACGCGCCGCCCCATGCTCTGGAAAAATCGCTTATATTTTCTCAGTGATCGGCAGGGCGCATACAATCTATACTCCGCCAATTTGGATGGTAATGATGTTCGTACACTGACCCAGCATCAAGATTGGGACGTGCGCAATCCCAATCTGGGCGACGGGAAAATCGTGTATCAACTCGGTGCCGACTTGCATGTGCTAGAGCTGACCACTCGCAATGACAAAACACCGAAGATAGAACTCATTTCCGATTTTGATCAGTCGCGTCAACGACAAATCAGATCACCTTTGGAGCTTTTGAGCACTACCCAAATCGCCGCCAAAGAAGAAAAAATGGTGGTCACCGCACGCGGCCAGATCAGTATTGTAGGCAACAAAAATCAAAGACGGGTTGACATCAGTTTACCCAAAGGCGCGCGTGCCCGCGAGGCCATTTTTTCATCGGATGATCGTTGGGTCTATGCCTTCGTTGATGCCACTGGGGAAAACGAAATCTGGCGCTTCCCAGCCAACGGAGTCGGCGCGGGAGAAGTGTTGACGCGCGATGGGCAGACCCATCGCGTCGCCCTACAGCCTTCACCGGATGGCAAATGGATAGCCCATAGCGACAAGCGCGGAAAATTATTTTTACTCGATCTCGCCAGCAAAACCAATACTTTAATCGACGATGCGGGCAAAAGTGGCTTTGGAGAACAGGATGAATTCGTTTGGTCAAACGATAGTAAAACACTGGCTTTGGTGCGCGCCAATAATTCTATGCAACGCCCACAAATTGGGCTCTACGACATCACTAGCAAGCAACTGCAATTTGTGACCAGTGACCGCTACGAATCGTCCTCACCCACTTTTTCTAATGATGGACGCTGGCTGTATTTCCTTTCCAATCGCAATTTTCAAGCAATCAACGGCGCGCCTTGGGGCGACCGTAACATGGGTCCTTTGTTTGACAAACGCACCGGGGTTTATGCACTTGCACTGCAAGCAGGCAATCGTTTTCCTTTTAAACCTGACGACGAGCTCTATAAAGCCAGTGAAAAGCCAGAAGTAAAAACGGAAGCAAAAGCCGACCTCAAAACGGAAACGCAGGCTATCGCGAAATCAGAAACAAAAGAAGCCGAGAAAATTCTAGACGACACAAAAAAATCTAACGCAAACAAGAAAGCCAGCCCCGCAATCCAATACGCAGGATTAAATGAGCGCTTGTATGAAGTGCCGATTGCCGCTGGCAATTATCGACACTTAAGGAGCGACGATAAGCGTCTGTATTTTTTAGACCGAGACATCAACGATAGATCGTCCTCCACTTTAAAAATTTTTCCGATTTCCAATAATGCGCCGCAAGTCGATGTTTTCGCGGCACAGGTACGTGAATACGATCTGTCGCTCGACCGAAAACATGTCTATTTACGTTCTGGAAATAGCGGTGTTGGCGATTTTTATTTAATGGAAGCAGCACCGAAAAGCGGCGACTTCGGCAAAACACGTATCAGAATAGATGACTGGAGTTTTAGCCTAGACCCTCGCTTGGAATGGAAAGAAATGTTCATGGATGCTTGGCGCATGCATCGTGATTTTTTGTATGACGACAAAATGCGCGGAATTGATTGGCTCAAAATGCGGGATAAATATGCACCGCTGGTGGAGCATGTCACCGATAGAGCCGAACTCAATGATGTGCTCGGTATGATGGTCAGTGAACTCGGTGCCCTGCATTCACAAGTTCGTCCCGGCATACAAAGGTCTTGGCCTGCGGAAGGCTTGGCTGCGAGCTTAGGTGCAATTTTAAGCCGCAGCGCTGAAGGCTATCGCATCGATTATATCTATCGTAGTGAAACAGAGATTCCTTCTCTCAAATCACCCCTCGACAGCCCGGATTTGGATGTCAAAGAGGGCGATCTCATTACCGCAATTAATGGCAAATCTGTAGCAGAAGTACGCGATATTTCCGACCTCTTGATCAATCAAAGTGAACACACTGTCTTAATTGATATTAAGCGTGGCGCGGCGGCGAGCAAACCCGTATTGGTCACACCGATTAACATGGCAAGACATCACAATCTGCGTTACGGCGACTGGGAACAAGATTTGACTCATCGTGTCGATACCGCCTCCAAAGGAAAGATCGGTTATTTGCATTTACGTGCGATGACCCCTAGCGATTTAGCGGGCTTCGCACGCGATTTTTACGCTAACATTGATCGAGAAGGCTTAATCATTGATGTGCGACGTAATAATGGCGGCAATATCGATAGCTGGATCATCGAAAAACTCTTGCGCAAAACTTGGTCGTTTTGGTCGTCTCCCGGCAATCAAGCCTCAGGCAATATGCAGCAAACTTTCCGTGGACACTTGGTCGTATTAATTGATGAATTGACTTACTCCGACGGCGAGACTTTTGCTGCTGGCATCAAAGCGCTCAAGCTCGCACCCTTAATCGGAAAGCGGACTGCTGGCGCAGGTGTATGGCTATCGGATCGAAATACTTTGAGTGATAACGGCATGGTACGCGCCGCAGAAAATGCCCAGTTTGATGCCAACGATGGTCACTGGTTAGTGGAAGGCGTGGGTGTCGCACCGGATATTGAGGTCGACAATTTGCCGCACGCCAGCTTTCTAGGTGAAGACAAACAATTGGAGGCGGCCATCAAATTATTACAAAACAAATTGAAAGAACAGCCGATCAAAGCTTTGCAAGCACAGCCCATCCCAGCAATCAAATAAGGTGCCCAAAGCCTGTCCAAAGCGCAAAACGATTGCGTAAAATTGGATTTGCGCTAGCGAACAAAAGCAGCTTGCGCCAAGGCATCGGCGCGCTGATTTTGGGCGCGTGGTACCCAGCGCAATTGCACACGCGCTATCTGTGCCAAGAGCCCTAGCGCTTGCTGTCGCAAGTCCAAAAAACATGGTACAGCCCGCCCCGTCATGGGTGTTACATCATCTAACACCACCCGGCTATCCCCCATCACCACCACATCGCTTGCGCCATGCGATACGGCCAGCGTCAAAGCGGCGATCAAAGCACGATATTCGGCTTCGCTGCTATTGCCATACGCCACTTGGCTTGATTGCTCCCATACGTAACCATCCGGGGCGACCAGTACAACGCCAATACTGCAGCAACCAGGATTAGGGCGCGCCGAACCATCAAAATTAAGTCGCCATTGGCTAGGTTCAATCTGTTTCTGGCGCATGGTCTGCTGCCTACTCGCAAGCGACTTTAAGCGCTTATCTGACCTCAGTTGCGACACACGATCTCGTTCTTGCTGCCTGGCGCTTAACAAAGCAGGCAAACCAGCCGTACCTGCGAGCTTGTCCAACAGCGTCTGTAAAGCCACTTCCAAAGTCAGGCCATCGCGTTGCGCCATGCGCCGCGCCGCGACCCGCTCCGCGTGGTAAGACAAGTCCATCACAAGATTATTCAAAACTGATTGCTTACCGAGCAAGACAATTCCCCCCATCCTATATATCGGAACCACATATAAGCAAATAAATACTAAGTAGTTGGTTATTAAGCCCGTGCTCATTATGATACACGCTACTTTGCGAGGACTTATGACTTTAAGTTACATCATTTCTGGTTTTGCGGTAGGTGCGCTAGTCGGCTTGACCGGTGTCGGAGGCGGCTCTTTAATGACCCCTTTACTCACCTTGCTGTTTGGTGTCAGCCCTACCGTTGCCGTGGGTACTGACCTCGCTTTTGCTTCCATCACCAAGGCCACTGGAACCATCACGCACCGTCTAAAAGGCAGTGTTGAATGGCAAGTGGTCAGGCTCTTATGCTATGGCGCTTTACCCGCTGCGGTCATTGCCACCTTAGGCTTAAAACATTTTGGCAAACTTAATCTCGAAATCGCGCAAATCATACGCTATTCCATCGCACTCTCAGTGTTTTTAACCGTTATCGCAATCTTATACCGTAGCAAATTACTCGCTTGGATTAACGCCCATCCAGAACGTCAACTCCGTGGTCATCAATTGACTGCCGCAACCATTATCGCTGGCGCTGTGCTTGGAATGTTGGTCACCATTTCTTCCATCGGTGCAGGTGCCATTGGTGCGACCATTTTAGTGCTGCTCTACCCGCGTATGCCCGCTGCCCACATCGCTGGCACCGACATCGCCTATGCAGTACCCTTAACCGCCATTGCCGCATTTGGACATTGGTGGCTAGGCTCCATCAATTGGGAACTGCTCGCCTCCCTTTTAATCGGCTCCTTGCCAGGGATTACATTAGGCTCTTTGGCTGCGAAGGCCGTTCCTGAAAAATTTTTACGCGGTATTCTCGCAACTACGCTAACCTTAGTCGCGTGCAAGCTCATATTTTAATCAGATAGTCTATCTTTCAACTCAGAACACAAACAATAGGGCCAGGACGATGTATCGCTACGACTCATTTGACCATCAAATCATTCAGGAACGTGTAGAACAATTTCGCGACCAAGTACGTCGTCGTATCGCTAACGAATTGAGCGAAGATGAGTTTCGTATTTTACGTTTGCAAAACGGTCTATACATGCAAAGACATGCTTACATGCTGCGCGTGGCGGTGCCGTATGGTTTATTGTCATCGACCCAGATGCGTCAATTTGCCACGATTGCGCGCAAATATGACCGCGGCTATGGCCATTTCACAACGCGCCAAAATATTCAATATAACTGGATCAATCTCGAAGACACGCCAGATATTTTGGCTGACTTGGCCAAGGTCGAAATGCATGCGGTTCAAACCTCCGGCAACTGCATGCGCAATATTACTTCCGACGAATTTGCCGGTGTCGCTGCAGATGAAATTATTGATCCACGCCCTTACGCAGAAATTTTGCGTCAGTGGACGACTTTTCATCCTGAATTCGCCTATTTGCCGCGCAAGTTTAAAATCGCCATCAATGGTGCCAAAGAAGACCGCGCTGCCATCGCGGTACACGACATCGGCTTAACGGTCGTACATAACGCAGAAGGCGAAGTCGGCTTTAAAGTAATGGTTGGCGGCGGCATGGGACGCACGCCGATATTAGGTAGTGTCATCCGCGAATTTTTGCCTTGGCAGCATGTGATGACTTACCTCGAAGCCATTTTGCGCATTTACAATCAATTTGGTCGCCGCGATAATATTTACAAAGCCCGTATCAAAATTTTGGTCAAAGCCTTGGGAGTGGAAGAATTCGCCCGTCAAGTCGAAGCCGAATGGCAAGACATAAAAAATGGCCCCGGCACTTTGACCGTCGAAGAACTACAAAGAGTGAGCGCTTATTTTGGTCGCCCAGCCTATGCCGACTTAGCCGAAACCGATGGTCGCTTTTTAGAATTTCAAAAGCAAAATAAGGCTTTTGCAAACTGGGTTAAACGCAATGTCAAAGACCACAAAATCGCAGGCTACAGTGCGGTCGTGTTGTCACTCAAAAAGCCAGGCGTGCCGCCCGGTGACGCGAGTGCCGATCAAATGGACTTTGTGGCCGATTTAGCCGATCGCTATAGCTTTGGCGAATTACGTGTCACGCACGAGCAAAATCTCGTCTTGGCCGATGTCGAACAGAGTAAGCTATACGATCTATGGCAAGAAGCGAAAGCGCACGGATTGGCGACACCCAATATCGGCTTATTAACCGATATGATTTGCTGCCCCGGTGGTGATTTCTGCTCCTTAGCCAATGCCAAATCAATTCCGATTGCCTTGGATATCACGGATCGTTTTAATGATCTAGACTATCTGCACGACATCGGCGAACTTGAATTAAATATGTCCGGTTGCATCAACGCCTGTGGTCATCATCATGTCGGTAATATCGGAATTTTAGGGGTGGATAAAGATGGCAGCGAATGGTATCAAGTCTCCATTGGTGGGGCGCAGGGAAACCAAGCGGCCATAGGGAAAATTATCGGCCCTTCATTCTCTGCCGGACAGATGCCGGAAGTGATCGCGCGTATCATTGAAGTGTATTTGCGCGAACGGGTAAGCGCCGAGCGATTTATTGATACGGCACAACGCTTGGGCATCGCCCCATTTAAAGAATTTGTTTATGCAACACCGATTAAAACCATAGAGCATCACGGAGAGGATGCCGGCTCAGCAGTCAGCTACTGACCGAATAGACTTAATTACCCTTGGGAGAATACCATGCGCCAAATTATCAAAAATCGCCATATCGTCAACGACGACTGGGAAGTTTTACATTTGTCGGAAGAAGACACGCCCGATAGTGTGCAAGTGCCTGACGGAAAAATAGTCGTCCCCTTGCAAGTTTGGTTGCACCAAAAAATAAACCTAGGTATGCGCAGTCAAATCGGCGTTTGGCTCAGCAGCCACGAGCAAGCCAAAGATATCGGTGCCGAACCGAATCGCTTCGCCCTGATTGCCATCGACTTTCCAAAATTCGCGGATGGTCGCGGCTATTCTATCGCCTATAATTTACGCACACGGCTTGGCTATACTGGCGAATTGCGGGCAATGGGCGACGTTTTACGGGATCAACTTTTTTACATGCAGCGCGTCGGGTTTAACTCTTTCGCAGTGCGTGCTGACAAAAATATTCACGATGCCATCAAAGGCCTGACCGATTTCACTGAAAAATATCAAGGTTCGGTGGATGAAACAACGCCGCTGTTCGGGCGCGCACAACGAGAGAGCTTGAGCCAATGACATCCTTAGCAGTTCGTAAAACCGCAGCACTTGAGCTACTCAAGCACATCGCCGAACAGTATGCTCCGGCAGTATTCGCATCGAGCTTGGCGGCTGAAGATATGGTATTAACGGATTTAATACTTCAACACAAATTAGCCATTACGATCTTCACCTTAGAGACCGGACGTTTGCACGCCGAAACTCTAGGCATGTTAAGCACCATCAAGGATAAATACGATTACCAAGTTCAGACCTTCAAACCCGAAACGCTAGCGATTGAAAATTACGTCAAGCAAAACGGCCTCAATGGGTTTTATGACAGTGTAGAATTACGCAAAGAATGCTGCCGTATTCGCAAACTAGAACCTTTAAATCGCGCATTAGCGGGCAATCAATCTTGGGTCACCGGTCAACGTCGCGCACAATCAACAACGCGTAGCGAACTCGCACAGCAAGAAGACGATGCCGCACATGGAATGCAAAAATTTAATCCGCTCGCAGATTGGTCCGAAGAGGAGGTCTGGCAGTATCTCAAAACCGAAGCTGTACCCTATAATCCTCTGCATGATCAAGGTTATCCGTCCATCGGCTGCGAACCATGCACCCGTGCGATCGAGCCAGGCGAAGACGTGCGCGCGGGTCGCTGGTGGTGGGAAAACCCGGAATCGAAGGAATGCGGTTTGCATGTAGTAGATGGAAAACTCATCAGAATTAAATCTGTTTAAAATTATCAGTTAGAAAGCTCGGCATGAACAAGGTAGTTGACAATCATTTTATCGATGCGGCCAGTAATCGCCACTTAGATTGGCTAGAATCCGAAGCCATCCACATCATGCGTGAAGTGGCTGCAGAATGCACCAATCCTGCCCTCTTATTTTCAGGCGGAAAAGACTCTGTGGTACTGCTACGCATCGCCGAAAAGGCTTTTCGCCCGGGCAAATTCCCGTTTCCCTTGGTGCATGTCGATACCGGACACAACTTCCCGGAAGTCATCACCTTCCGCGACAAACGTGTTGCCGAACTAGGCGAACGTTTGATCGTTGGCTCAGTCGAAGACTCCATCAAACGCGGCACGGTACGCCTGCGTAATCCGCAAACCGATTCACGCAATGCGGCGCAAGCAGTCACCTTACTCGAAACAATCGCTGAACATAAATTTGATGCCTGCATCGGTGGTGCGCGCCGCGATGAAGAAAAAGCCCGTGCAAAAGAACGCATCTTTTCATTCCGCGATGAATTCGGTCAGTGGAATCCCAAAGCACAACGTCCCGAATTATGGGACCTGTACAACACCCGCGTTCATCCCGGTGAAAACATGCGCGTATTTCCAATCTCCAACTGGACTGAACTCGATGTTTGGCAGTACATCGCCCGCGAAAAACTCGAACTACCACCGATCTATTTTGCACACGAACGCCAAGTGATTCCGCGTAATGGCTTACTGGTTCCGCTCACCGATTTAACGCCAGCACGCGCTGGTGAAGTCGTCGAAACCCAAGTCGTGCGCTTTCGCACCGTCGGTGATATTTCATGCACCTGCCCTGTGTCGTCAGACGCAGCAACGGTCGAAGCGATTATTGCGGAAACCGCAGTGACACAAATCACTGAACGCGGCGCAACCCGTATGGATGATCAGACCTCCGAATCATCAATGGAAAAACGTAAAAAAGAAGGATATTTCTGATGAGCTTGAATACCGCTCCAAACACGGCGCTCAGCGACACCGCACCTGACACAGCACCTAAGACCGCACTCGAAACCACCCGTGAACGCGGCCTATTACGCTTCATTACTGCAGGCTCAGTCGATGATGGCAAAAGCACGCTCATTGGCCGCCTACTGTTTGATAGCAAAGGCATTTTCGCCGATCAACTCGAAGCAGTTTCACGCGCACGTCACAAGCGTACAGTCGGCGACACCATCGATTTATCTTTACTAACCGATGGCCTAGAAGCCGAACGCGAACAAGGTATTACTATTGACGTTGCCTATCGCTATTTCGCCACACCTAAACGCAAATTCATCATCGCCGACACCCCTGGTCACGAACAATACACGCGCAACATGGTGACTGGTGCATCGACGGCAGACGCGGTCGTCATTCTGATCGATGTCTCCAAAGTTAAATTGGGTGAAGACGGTAGCGTTGAATTACTCACGCAAACCAAACGTCACTCAACCATAGCCCATCTACTGCAAATCGAACACGTCATCGTCGCCGTCAACAAAATGGATTTGATCAACTACGACCAAACCATCTACGATCGCATCGTCAATGCCTACCAAGACTTCGCAACACAATTAGGTTTGCGCGATGTCCACGCGATCCCACTCTCCGCCTTGGCCGGCGACAACGTCGTCACGCGTGGTGAGCACCTCAATTGGTATCAAGGGCCAACGCTCATCGAGCTCTTAGAATCACTCCCCGTCTACGACGAATGCCACGATGAACCCTTCCGCTTTCCAGTGCAATTAGTCGCACGCCACAATGGTCACGAAGCAAACGACTTCCGCGGCTACATGGGGCGTATTGAAGCGGGCAAAGTGTCCAAAGGCGACCAATTACTGGTGCAACCGAACGGTCAAACCGCGACCGTTAAAGACATTTTGACCTTGGACGGTTCTTTAGATAGCGCAGTCGTCGGACAATCAATTACCTTGCTGCTCGAAGAATATCTCGACATTTCACGCGGCGACATGCTCACATCGCTAGACCGCCCTGCGAACTTACTCAAAACCATCAACGCCGACCTGTGCTGGCTGTCAGAAGATGCGCTCGACACCCGCCGCCGCTACTGGCTCAAACACGCAACACGGCAAGTGGCTGCCAAAGTCAGCGCGATTGACACACTTTTAGACATCAACACGCAAGAACGCCGCACCGCAGACAGCCTTAAACTCAACGACATTGCACGCGTTAGCATCAATGTACAACAAGCCCTCGCGGTCGACGATTATGATAAGCTACGCTCCACAGGCGCATTTATTTTAATCGACGAAGTCACGCATCAGACCGTCGCAGCGGGAATGATTCATTTTGCATAAACCAACATCGAGCACCCAGACCGGCATCGTCTATCTCATCGGCGCAGGCCCGGGTGCCGCAGACCTCATCACCCTGCGCGGAGCCAATATCTTAGCCCGCGCCGACGTCGTCCTACACGATGCCTTAGTCACCCCCGAAATGTTAGCGCACTGTCCGCAGGCTCAATTAATATCCGTTGGCAAACGCAGCGGTCAACGGTCGGCCAGCCAAACCCATATCAACGAACAACTCGTCAACGCAGCACAAACCCACGCCATCGTCGTCCGTCTAAAAGGCGGCGACCCCATGCTATTTGGACGCGCCGACGAAGAAATGACGGCACTAGAACAAGCCGGTATCGAATTCGAAGTCGTCCCCGGCATCACCAGCGCCATGGCCGCCGCCGCCAGCGTCAAGCAACCCCTCACCAAACGCGGCATCGCCCGCAGCGTAGGCTTCTTCACCTCCAGCACCGCCCCAGGCGAAGCCGAAGAAACCCGCATTCCAGATTGCGACACCTTAGTGCAATACATGGGCGGCAAAGAGGCCACCTTAACTGCCAATCGCATGCTAGCCAAAGGCTACCCTCCCATGCACCCCATCGTAGTCATCGAAAGCGCCAGCCGCCCCGAACAAAACTACCAACACCTCACCCTAGCCGACCTAGCCAAAGGCCTACC